>CAIJXU010000001.1 GCA_903824725.1 uncultured Bacteroidota bacterium
GGGATATCTTAGAAAATATATTGAAAGGACATCCTGTGATGTTAAACCGTGCCCCAACATTGCACCGTTTATCAATACAAGCATTCCAACCTAAATTAGTAGAAGGAAAGGCCATTCAATTACATCCTTTGGTAACCTCAGCGTTTAACGCGGATTTTGATGGTGACCAAATGGCGGTGCACGTTCCATTAAGCCATGCGGCTATTTTGGAAGCGCAATTATTGATGTTGTCTTCTCATAATATCTTAAACCCTCAAAATGGTACACCTATCACCCTTCCTTCTCAGGACATGGTATTAGGATTGTATTATATCACTAAAGGAAAAATCACCAACGAAACTGAAACCATTAAAGGTCAAGGTAAGGCGTTTTATAATTTAGATGAGGTGATCATTGCATATAATGAAAATCAAGTTGATTTACATGCTAATATTAAAGTAAGAACAACAGTGCGTGAAAACGGAGTGTTGTTGTTAAAATTAATTGATACCACAGTAGGTCGCGTGTTGTTTAATCAACATGTACCAAAACCTGTTGGTTACATTAATGCTTTATTAACTAAGAAAAGTTTGAGAGAGATCATTGGTGATATTATTAAAATCACTGACGTTCCTACTACTGCTAAATTCTTGGATGATATTAAAACTTTAGGATTTAAAATGGCATTCCGTGGAGGTTTATCCTTTAACGTGAATGACTTAGTTGTTCCTGCAACAAGACAAGCATTATTGGATGGCGCTAAAATTGAAGTAGAAGAAGTTTGGGAAAACTACAACATGGGTTTAATCACCAATAATGAGCGTTACAATCAGGTTATTGATATTTGGAGTAGAGTAGATACACGTATCACTGAAACATTGATTCGTGAAATGGCGATCGATAAGCAAGGATTCAACTCTGTTTATATGATGTTGGATTCTGGTGCGAGAGGTAGTAAAACTCAGGTTAAGCAGTTAGTAGGTATTCGTGGATTGATGGCTAAACCTCGTAAGAGTGGTAGCACAGGATCTGAAGTTATTGAAAACCCAATCTTATCAAACTTTAAAGGTGGATTGAACGTATTGGATTACTTTATCTCAACGCATGGTGCTCGTAAAGGTTTGGCGGATACTGCATTGAAAACTGCGGATGCGGGTTACTTAACTCGTCGTTTGGTGGATGTTTCTCAAGATGTGGTTATCTCTGAAGAAGATTGTGGAACCTTACGTGGTATTGCAACAAGTGCATTAAAAGATAACGAAGATATTATTGAACCATTAGCAGATAGAATTGAAGGTCGTACTTCATTGCATGATGTATTTAATCCGTTGACCAATGAATTAATGGTTGCTGCGGGTGAAGAAATCATGATTGATGTAGCTAGGGCTATCGAAGATGCAGGCATTGAAACAGTTGAAATTCGCTCAGTATTAACTTGCGAATGTAAGCGTGGTGTTTGTGTAAGCTGTTATGGTAGAAACTTAGCAACTGGATATGTAACACAAAGAGGTGATGCAGTAGGAATTATTGCTGCACAATCTATTGGTGAGCCAGGTACTCAGTTAACATTGCGTACTTTCCACGTGGGTGGTGTTGCTGGATCTTCATCAGTTGAATCTAGCTTAAACGCTAAGTTTGATGGTACTATTCAGTTTGATGGTTTAAGAACAGTTGATACGATTAATAATGATGGCAATAAAGTTAAAGTGGTTATTGGACGAACTGGTGAAGTAAGAATTATGGATGTAAAGAATGATCGTTTAATGATTACGAATAACGTTCCTTATGGTGCTTTGTTAGCTGTTAAAGATGGCGCACAAGTTAAAAAAGGTGATGTTATTTGTACTTGGGATCCATTTAACAATGTCGTTGTTGCTGAACAAAATGGTAAAATTAAATTCGAAAATATTACTGAAGGATTTACCTATCGCGATGAAGCGGATGAGCAAACAGGTCACCGTGAAAAAGTGGTTATTGAATCTAAGGATAAAACAAGAATTCCTACTATCATTTTGGAAGGAGCGAAGGATAATAAAATGTATAACTTACCAGTAGGTTCACATATCATCATCGAAGAAGGTATTGAAGTGAAAGCAGGTCATGTATTAGTTAAAATTCCAAGAGTATTAGGTAAATTAAGAGATATCACTGGAGGTTTA
The DNA here is from genome assembly GCA_903824725.1 of uncultured Bacteroidota bacterium. GTDB lineage: Bacteria > Bacteroidota > Bacteroidia > Chitinophagales > Chitinophagaceae > Sediminibacterium. Next base: position 2,139 of record CAIJXU010000001.1, read on the forward strand.
CCTCGTGTTACTGAATTATTTGAAGCGCGTAATCCAGGTAACCCTGCGATTGTGTGTGAGATTGATGGTATCGTAGCATTTGGTAATATCAAGCGTGGTAACAGAGAGATTATTGTAGAGTCAAAAGATGGTATGGTGAAAAAGTACCTTGTTCCATTAACGCGTCAAATCTTGGTTCAAGACAGCGATTTCGTTAAGGCAGGTTCTCCTTTATCAGATGGTCAAATTGCTCCTGCAGATATCTTAGCGATCAGAGGTCCTTTTGCAGTACAAGAATATGTGGTGAATGAAATTCAAGAGGTTTACCGTTTACAAGGGGTAAAAATTAATGATAAACACATTGAAGTAATCGTGCGTCAAATGATGAAGAAAGTTGAAATCGTTGATGCCGGTGATACTAAATTCTTAGAGGAGGACTTAGAAGATCGTTATGACTTTATTCAAGAAAACGATCGTATCTATGATAAGAAAGTAGTTACTGATGCAGGCGAAAGTGCACTTTTAAAAGCTGGACAAATTGTAACAGTGCGTGAATTAAGAGAAGAGAATTCAATTTTACGCCGTTCCGATAAAAAAGTGGTTGAAGTGCGTGATGCAAAACCTGCCACTGCTCGACCTGTATTATTAGGTATTACTAAAGCTTCTTTAGGTGTACAAAGCTGGATATCAGCTGCTTCATTCCAAGAAACCACTAAGGTATTAAGCCAAGCGGCTATCCAAGGTAAAGTAGACTTAATGTTGGGATTGAAAGAGAATGTTATTACAGGGCATCTTATCCCTGCTGGTACCGGTCAAAAAGAATTCGAAAAATTGATCGTAGGAAGCAAAGAAGAATACGAAGTATTGGCCACTACGCGCGAGGCGATGAGCTTTGACGAAGAGGAATAATATTAAAGTATAGATTTTGTTAAAAGGCAGGAAGTAGCGATATTTCCTGCCTTTTTTCATTTTTATCCATCTGATTTTTCTTATTTTTATAGGGTAGGGCGATGTGTTTTTGCCGTATATTACATTAAATAATGAGTTCAATGAAGTCAATCAACTGGGTCGTAAATGGAGTATTAGCTATTGCAGTTATCGTATTGTATGTGTTGCATTTTAACAACACCGATACGCCTATTAAATCAACTGCCGCAAATGGAGCCGGAACTAAAGTAGCTTATTTTGAAATTGATTCAATTCAAAATAGTTATTCCTTTTTCAAGGAAGTGAAATCGGCTTTGCAAGTAAAGGATATGGATAATGCAAAACAATTAACGGCATTAAAAAATGCATTTTCCATAAAGTATCAAGAGCTTCAAAAAAATGGGCGATATTTATCTCAAGCTGAAATTGGAAGTAGACAACAGGAATTAGCACAATTGGAAAAAAACTATACTAATAAGGAGCAACAATTATCTCAAGAATTACAAGAAGAAAGTTTTAGAAAATTACAAGAAGTAAAAAAGAAAATCGAACTTTTTTTAGAAAAGTATAATAAGGATAAATCTTTTTCATACATTTTTTCGAGTAACCCGGACTTGATGTATTATAAGGATACGGCATACGATATTACGGCTGATATTATAAGAGGCCTTAATGCAGAGTATAAACCAAAAAATTAATTAAACTTAAATCCTTCCCGATCCATCGAGAAGGATTTTTTATTTATATAAACAATCAAACATTATGTCAACCACCGAAACTTCTGAATTTAAACCAAGATTAAGTGCACTTGATGCTACAATGATCGTTGCTGGTAGTATGATAGGGTCGGGTATATTTATTGTAAGTGCCGATATCACAAGAAATGTGGGGTCTGCGGGATGGTTGTTAGTGGTTTGGTTAATTACTGGCTTTATGACGCTTACGGCTGCATTGAGCTATGGGGAGTTGAGTGCCATGTATCCAAAAGCAGGAGGCCAATATGTATATTTAAAAGAGTCATATAATCCTTTGTTAGGATTTTTATATGGTTGGAGTTTTTTTTCAGTGATTCAAACAGGTACGATTGCGGCAGTAGGTGTTGCTTTTAGTAAGTTTGCTGGATATTTTTTCCCCTCTTTGGAAATGATTGATGCCAATATGCTTTTTCAAATTGGGATTATTAAAATATACCCGGCTCAGCTTATATCTATTGCTATTATTGTTTTATTGACCTTTATAAATACAAAGGGGGTAGAGGGTGGAAAATTAATACAAACCACTTTTACCGTAACTAAGTTAGCTTCCTTATTTGGATTGATTGGTTTTGGGTTTTTATTAGCTTCTAAATCTAGCATATGGAATGCGAACTGGGAAAATGCATGGGCAATGAAATCCATAGCAACTGATGGAAGTACAACCCCTTTATTTGGTGTAGCAATTTTAGGTGCCATTGCAGCATCTATGGTAGGTTCAATTTTTAGTAGTGATGCATGGAATAATGTCACTTTTATTGCTGGAGAAATAAAAAATCCAAAACGAAATATTGGTCTTAGTTTATTTTTAGGAACCCTTATTGTAACTGTTATTTACATAGCTGCCAATTTGATGTATTTAAGTGTGCTACCCTTAAATGAGATTGCACATGCTCCGTCAGATAGAGTCGCGGTAGCTGCCTCTAAAGTTATTTTTGGAAATATAGGAACCTATGTGATTGCAGTGATGATTATGATTTCCACTTTTGGTTGTAATAATGGTTTGATTTTGGCCGGAGCTAGGGTTTATTATACTATGGCTAAGGATGGTTTATTCTTTAAAAAAGCGGGGGTATTAAATAAAAACGCAGTTCCAGAATGGGCACTATGGGCACAATGTGTGGTAGCAAGTTTATTATGTTTAAGTGGGAAGTATGGCGATTTATTGGATATGGTATCCTTTATTGTCGTAATATTTTATGTACTTACTATTATTGGTATTTTTATTCTTCGCAAAAAAAGACCAGAATTAGAGCGTCCTTATAAAGCTTTTGGATATCCAATATTGCCAGCAATTTATATATTAATGGGTACTTGTTTTTGTATTTTATTAATCATCTATAAGCCTAATTTTACTTGGCCGGGCTTAATAATTACGCTCATTGGTATACCTTTGTATTATATCGCGTTACGCAATAAAAAAACGGATTAACCATGATGGATGAAAAAGCCTATATCGCTCTCTTTGATACTTTTTCCAATACAAAAATTGGAGTGATTGGCGATATTATGTTAGATACTTATTGGTGGGGCAATGTGGATCGCATCTCACCCGAAGCACCTGTACCCATCGTCTCCTTGCAAAAAAAGGAAATAAGGGTAGGTGGTGCTGCTAATGTAGTATTGAATTTAAGGGCTTTAGGCGTGCCCACTACTTTGTTCGCTATCATTGGAAAGGATGCCGAAGGAACAGAATTAATGAGCTTGTTAAAAAAGGAAGGAATCAACACCAATTATATTAGTTCAAGTGAATCAAGGGCAACGACCAATAAAGTGCGCATCATGGGTCGCAATCAACAAATGATGCGATTGGATCATGAACATACCCATGATATATCAATGGCAGAGGAGGAAATATTATTGGCTAGTTTTTATGCTTATGTAGATGCAGAGAAACCAGCGATTATTATTTTAGAGGACTATAATAAAGGAGTTTTAACACCTCGTATAATCGAATCTGTTATTTCATATTGTAACAAAAAAGGAATTCCAACTTCGGTTGACCCTAAACAAAAAAACTTTTTAGCTTATAAAGGCTGTACGATATTCAAGCCTAATTTAAAAGAGGTGAAGGAGGGTTTAAAGATATCCATTGGAGAAGTTAATTTGGGTAATTTAAACAAAGTGCATACAGCTTTACACCAAAGCCTTCAAAATACCATTTCATTCATTACTTTATCTGAGCATGGGGTGTATTATGCTAATGCTACAGATCAAAAATTAATTCCAACTCATATCCGAAATATATCGGATGTAAGTGGTGCGGGAGATACTGTGATTGCTGTTGCATCATTGGTATATGCGAGTAGTCGAAACATGTTATTGGCTGCTGAGATAGCTAATATTGCAGGAGGGTTAGTTTGCGAGCTTGTAGGCACAGCGCCAATTAATAAAAATGTATTACAATTGGAAGTGGTTAAATTACTTGTTAAGTAATATTGATTTTTAATTTTTTTAATTTTCTATAATATTAGCTGATGTATTCAAAAAAAATAGCCATTATTGTGGCAGGAGGAACTGGGCAAAGAATGGGATCGGTAGTACCAAAGCAATTTTTAAATATTGAAGGGAAGTCGATTTTATTACATACCATCGATCAATTTGTGAATGCATTTGAAGATATTGAATTAGTAGTGGTATTGCCGGAAGGCTATATCGAAGAAGGCAAAAAGCTGTTATTAAATAAAATAAAAAATAAAATCCAATTTATAGCAGGAGGGGATACTCGATTCCAGTCCGTAAAAAATGGATTAGCTATGGTTCAACAAAAATCTATTGTATTTGTACATGACGCAGTTCGATGTTTGTTAACACCTGCCTTAATTCAAAGATGTTATCAGCAAGCTGTTGAAAAAGGTTCAGCTATTCCAGCAGTAAGTTCAACAGATACAGTTCGCATTATGGAAAATGAACAACACCGTTTGTTTGATCGTGAAAAAGTAATGTTAATTCAAACTCCACAAACATTTCAATCTGATATTTTATTAAGTGCTTTTAATCAGCCATATCAATCCCAATTTACAGACGAGGCCAATGTGGTAGAAGCCAATGGGCAAGACGTATTTTTGGTGGATGGGGAATTTGAAAATATTAAAATTACAAGACCATTGGATTTGGCTATTGCCACCTATGTGCTTACCAAGCGACTTGCTTAATATTTTATTAATCTGTGTCTAAATCTTCTCTTGGTGAATCGTTGTTTTCTAATGCTTGACTTACTTTAGAAGTGCTCTTGCTAATTTTTTCTAAAATTTGATGCGCCACTTCCATCGCTAAATAACCATCCATTTCATTCACAATCGGAGTCTCGTCATTCATTATGGAATGTACAAAGCTGCTAAGTTCTGCTTTGATGGCATTGCCTTGTTCAATAACAGGGTTGGTAATGGAAATGGTTTTAGTTCCTTGGTGTGTTTCAATATCAAATGCAAATGCATCGGCATCACCAGGCTGTTGTAATTTAATGATCTCTGTATTTTTTTCTAAGAAATCAATTCCAATATAAGCGTCTTTTTGAAATAATCTAATTTTACGCATTTTTTTCATACTAATTCTGCTACTCGTTAAATTAGCAACACACCCGTTATTAAATTCGATACGAACATTCGCAATGTCTGGCGTGTCTGTTAAAACGGCGACACCACTTGCGGAAATAGTTTTAACATCACTTTTTACGATACTTAAAATGATATCAATATCATGAATCATTAAATCAAATATGACACTCACTTCGGTACCCCTTGGATTAAATTGAGCCAAGCGATGCACTTCAATAAAAAGGGGATTCAATGCCAAATCCTTTAATGCAGTATAGGCGGGATTAAATCGCTCAACATGCCCCACTTGTAGTTTAACATTGGCTTCCTTTACCATATTAACGATGGTTTTTCCTTCTTCGATTGTATTGGCCATTGGCTTTTCAACAAAAACATTTTTACCCATTTTAATCGCCATTTCACACACTGGGAAATGTAAATGAGTAGGGGTCACTACATCAATGATATCACAAGCCGCAATGAGCGCTTCCTCATCCATATATCTTTTAAGTCCATAAGTAGTTTCTACTTCATGAGCATGTTCATTGTTCGGATCAAAAAATCCAATCAATGTCACTTCGGGAATTTCTTTCCAGTTATTTAAATGGTATTTACCCAAATGACCCACTCCAAACACGCCCACTTTAAGCATAACTATTTTGTATTAGGGGTAAAGTTACGCTATAAGCGATTGAAATTGAAGGTGTTTAGTGAGTTGTGGAAAATTGGCCGAATGCTGTTAATTGTAGCTAATTCACAGGCAGTTTTTGGCGCAGAGAAGCAAGAATTTGTGAGTCCTGGAATATCTATAGGTGAAATCTATTTAATTGCCGGCCTTTTCAATTGCTTTTATAACTGAACCATAAGTGTTTAGTAAATGGGCAGCTTTTAATGCATCTTCCATTTTAAGTTCATCCATGATCATTTTTACTCCACGATCAAATAATTTTTGATTAGTCAATTGCATATTTACCATTTTATTTCCTTTGATACGACCCAACTTAATCATCACTGAAGTAGAGATCATATTCAACACCATTTTTTGTGCTGTGCCACTTTTCATGCGTGTACTTCCTGTCACAAATTCGGGTCCAACTACCACTTCAATGGGAAAATGAGCATGAACAGAAACGGGACTATTTGCATTACAGCTAATACTGCCAGTAGTGATACCTTCTTGTTGACATTTTTTTAATCCTCCAATAACATAGGGGGTAGTACCACTTGCAGCAATACCCACTACCACATCTAAATCACTTATTTGATAAGCTTGTAAATCTAACCATGCTTGATCCATATTATCCTCAGCATTTTCAACTGCATGGAACATAGCTTTTTGGCCACCCGCAATGATGCCTACGATCATATCTTCTGAAACACCAAAAGTAGGAGGACATTCACTAGCATCCACTAATGCTAAGCGACCACTGGTGCCAGCACCAATATAAAAAAGACGGCCCCCGTTTTGTAATTTATGCGCAACCGCATCTATGAGTAATTGTATTTGTGGAATTTGTTTTTCTACTAGGCCGGCTACTTTTTTATCTTCAGTATTGATATTATTTAAAATAGTAGAAGTGTCCATTTTTTCAATATCATGATATAAGCTAGACGCTTCGGTAGTTCGTATAAAATTATTATCCATTCGCTGATAAAATATTTAATGCTTTAACAAATTGATCCAATTCCTCGGTAGTAGTGTAAACATTTGGACAAATACGACAGCCAATAACATTGGCGTAGTCAATGGCTACAGTGAATATCTTAAATTCTTTCATTAATCGGGTGGCTAAATCGCTAGGCTTAATACCTACCACGCCTACATTGGCAATCCCGCAACATTTAGTTTGATCAACTGGCGTATTAATGACAATTTTTGGGTTATTTCTTACTTTACTTGTCCAATAATTTTGTAGAAAACGTAATCTAGCCTCTTTTTTTTCAGCGCCGATCATTTCATAATAATCGATACTATCATTAATAGCTAAGTCGGTATGAACAGGGTGAGTACCAATATGGTTTAAGCGACCTATTTTATCTAATTGTTTTTCGCCATCAGCTAATAAAGGCCATAAATTTTTGATATTATTTTTATTAATGTATAAAATGCCTGCGCCTAATGGAGTGCTTAACCATTTATGCAAGGATGCTGCATAATAATCACAACCTAAATCATCAATACGATAATTGAAATGAGCAAATGCATGCGCGCCATCAACAATCACTTGAACTCCTTTGGAGTGCGCCATAGCACATATTTTCTTTATTGGTAAAATATGCCCAGTAATATTAACCATATGACTTACCAACATGACTTTTGTTTTGGGCGTAATTGCATTTTCATATAAGGTCACAATTTCTTCGTCATTGGCTGGGTGATTTGGGACAGATACTTTTACATTAACGACGCCATATCTGTTTTTTACTTGTTCAAACATGTCTTGCATTGATCCGTAATCTTGAACCGCCATAACGGCTTCGTCCCCTTTTTTCCAATCAAATCCACCAATTACTAAGTCCAATGATTCTGTGGTATTTCGGGTAATGATTAATTCCTCTGGCAAACAACCAGCAACACCTGCCAAACGAGCGGCAACTTTATTTTTATTATCCCATTGAACTGTTCTCATATAATAGGAGCCTTGATAGTTGACTTCTTTAATATGCTCGATGAATTTATTTAAAACAGGTTGTGGAATAAAATTGTAGTAGCCATTTTCTAAATTAATATAATCTGGCTTTAAAAGGTATTGATTTCGAATAGTAAGCCAAAAGTCCTCCTGTTCTGCTAAAACAGGCGCAGGCATACTTGATTTTTGTTTAAATGCTTGCGCTAAACCAGTGAATCCAATAGGGGCAGCAAGGGTGGTTAATAAAACGTCTTTAATAAATTGTCTTTTTTCCATGATATATATTTTTGATTTTTCCCGATTTAAGGGAGCTCGTAATCATTATAAACAAAAAAGTGACTAATACAAAAGTACGGCTATATCCACAATTATGCGAGTCCTTTTACTATATATATGACACTAATATACCACAACGTGATAACTATTTTAGTTCAGTTATAATGATATTTATAATTGCTAGTCAGTCACTTACGCATAAATCTTAGAAATGCATGTTCAAAAGCGACCATTTATATAATTGCTGTTTTTAAATGGAATGTTTTTGTTAAATTAGTTGTATTAAATAATGTAAATTAAAAAATATGAAAAAAGTAGGACTAGGCTTGTTAGTCATTATTTTGTCCATCCCAATGTGGAGTATTGGACAAGAAACAGTGGATCAAGCCATGATGCTTAAAATTAGAGAGGAAGGATTGCAAAGATCTAAAATTATGGATATTGCATTTAATTTAACCGATAAAAATGGTAGCCGTTTAACCAACTCAGAAGGGTATATGCGTGCTGCCAATTATGCTAAAGAAACATTAGGTGGATGGGGTTTGGAAAATGCAATGATTGATGCTTGGGGTGAATTTGGAAAGGGATGGGATTTAGAAAAAATGTATTTAGCAATGACGGCACCTTATTATAAACCCTTGCTTGCTTTTCCTAAAACTTGGACATCAGGTACTAAGGGTTTAAAAAAAGGAACTTTATTGGTGATTGCATTAAAAGATTCAGCTTCCTTACAAGCCTATAAGGGTCAGTTAAAAGGAAAATTAATTATCATTGATCAATTGGATGCTTATAAACATAGTTTTAAAGCGGATGCTGTTCGATACACAGATGATGAGTTACTTAAAATGGCTGCAGCAACTCCACAAGGGGGTGGCGGTCGTCCTCAAACAACAGATACAGCTCAAATGCGTAGAATGCGTGACCAATTTGCGCGCAGCGGCGGTGGAACTGCAATGCGTACAAGTAATTTATTAAAAGCAATGGCTAAGGAAGAAGGTGCTATTGGAATGGTAACAACGGGTGTTCGAAATCATGATGGAACCATCTTTGCTCAAGGTGGTGGCGCTTATAAAGGAACTGATCCAGAAAACTTTTTAGATATGGCATTGGGTATTGAAGACTATAATACCTTATTAAGAATTGCTAAATCTGGAACCACCGTTTCAATGGAAGCAGATGTAAAAGCAAAATTTCAAGATAAAGATTTGCAAGGTTATAATGTCATTGCTGAAATTCCAGGAACAGACCCATTGTTAAAAGATGAAGTAGTTATGATTGGGGCTCATTTGGATTCATGGCAAACAGGAACGGGCTCAACAGATAATGCAGCTGGATCATCGGTTATGATGGAAGCAATGCGTATATTAAAAGCCATTGGCGTTCAACCTAAGCGTACCATTCGTATTGGCTTATGGAGTGGAGAGGAGCAAGGTTTATTAGGTTCAAGAGGTTATGTGAAAAAAACATTCATGGACGAATCGGGAAAACCAAATGCGGCACATCAAAAATTTTCTGGCTATTATAATATTGATAATGGTACTGGAAAAATTAGAGGTATTTATTTACAAGGGAATGCAGATTGTGCAAGTATCTTTTCAAGTTGGTTTACTCCATTTAGTGATTTAGGTGCTAATACCGTTACTATTAGCAATACAGGAGGAACGGATCATCAAGCATTTGATGGTGTTGGTTTACCTGGGTTTCAATTTATTCAAGATCCTATTGAATATAATACACGTACACATCATAGCAATATGGATGTATATGATCATTTGATTGAGGATGATTTAAAGCAAATGGCTACTATTATTGCTGCTTTCACTTATAATACAGCACAACGAGATGCTAAGTTGCCAAGAAAAGCAAAATAATTAAGACATATATTTTTAAAGAAGTAGTCCTCAGAAATGTGGGCTACTTTTTTTTGCGGTAAAATGTAAAGTATTAAAATTAACAGCTTTTATAAAAACTAGGCGGGTTGGCTTCCAGCATAGCTTCAATTTTTTGTGCGGTAGGCGTGATTGACAGACCTCCTAAATTAGTGCACCTTAAAGTATGATGTATTTGATCGCCCACTGCTTTCATTGTATTAATTACTTCATCTAAGGGAATGAGGTGTTCATAATTAGATAAGGCCATATTAGCAGAGGAAATGGCATTCATGGCGGCCATGACGTTGCGACCAAGGCAAGGAGCTTCTACACGATTACCGATGGGGTCGCAAATAATACCCAAAGAGTTTTGCAATGCAAGTGAAGCGGCTGCAATAGATTGTGCTAAACTACCCCCGTTCATTTCTACTAAAGCTGCAGCGGCCATACCGCCACCAGATCCTGTCTCGGCCATACAGCCACCTACTTCGGCAGCAAATGTTGCATGAGCGGCAATAAATACACCAATTAATCCTGCACTTAACATTGCTTTTATAATCGCATCTTCTTTTAAATCTAAAGCATGGGCAGTGCCAAATACTACGCCTGGTAAACCACCACAGGAGCCTGCAGTAGGGGCGGCAACAATGACACCCATTGAACTTTTGACTTCCATAATGGAAGTGACATACATGATCGTATTATTCATCACATCGCCATTTAATAAATGGTTGGCGTCTAGGTTCTTTTTAAAATTAGGAGACTGGCTTCTTAAAATTCGATCATCATAATGGGTACCCTTTAATCCAGTTTCAATGGCAGCTCCCATGATATGAATAATCAATTTCATTTTATCCATTACCTCCTGAGCACTAATATTGCCACGCTTACTTTCATAATCAACTGCTAATTCCCAAAGTGCTTTATTTTTATCTTTATTGTATTCGAGCATTTCATCACATGAAATAAAAGGAACCGATAAATTTTTTCTGGCCATGATAGGTAGAACAGGCTGAACACATTTGATAGCTGTTACCGAAGGCATGTGCATTATTTCCTTACAAATAAGGTCGGGTAAATTATTTTGAGATTTAATTTCAATAAAAGATATTTTTCCTTCATGAAAAATAATCTCATCAAAATCAATAGTCGATTTTAAATAAGTGAGTATTGGCTCGGATTGATTACAATAGATGAGTGTTTCATAATAATCACCAGCAATAGAAACCCGATTGCCATCAATATAAATAACTTCAATCATTCCGCCGCCTGTAGAAATAGCGATAACTTCTTTTGATTCCTTTTCGTTGGACAATGTTATTTTATAAGTGTTGGGATGTTTTTCATCAAGGGTGACTATTTCAATAGTGTAATTTATCCCAGCAGTAGATAAATATTTTTCAGATTCAGGCAAACGTTCATCAAAGGCTTCCCATCCTAAAAATCCTCCAAATAAACCCATATCAGAACCTTGACTTTTGTGAGTGGTGGCTAAAGAACCATTGGGATCAAATTCAATTAATATATCTTTTATTTGCCCCTCCATTAAATCACGACAAATTCGTGCAATGCGAAGTGAAGCAGCACAATGAGAGCTAGATGGGCCCCTCATTACGGGACCAATCACATCATTAAATATACTAGGTATGTTGGCCATGCATCACTTATTTTTCTTTTATAAATTTACATCATATTCATTCAAAACAATACATAATTATTTAAAAACTTGCATCTCGTAAATAGACCAATGGTAGGTTGGGTCAGATCCGGTTTGCGTAATTTTTATAAATCGAGATGCTTGCGTTTTAAAAGTAATAGGTGTAATACCCAATTGTCCCTTGCCCGATGCAATGGGGGCGCTCCATGTTTTACCATCATTAGAAATACGCACTTCGAATTCCTTTGGGCTATCCCAAAGTGCCCAACTGTTTTCAAGCTCAATTTTACTAAATGATTGTTTTGTTTTCATATCCACTACAAAAAATTGTCCAGGATATTGAAGATGCGTCATATCTCTCCAGCCTGTCCAATGATCATTATCAATTGCATTTTGTGCATTAATTTGAATAGGTATATTGTCTCCACTAAATAAAAAGCTGCTGTCTTTTACCGAAGCGTAAGCGGTCCAATTTTTTTTAATTAAAGAGGGCACCAAAACTTTAGGCTTGCTGCTTATTTTAGCGTTATTTATTTTTAATTTTCCTTCGCAACTGATATCCCAGATGCCTGGCATTAATTCAATTAAAATTTGATCTTCATTTTCGATTATTTTAATTACGCCATTTAATTTAGTACTTAAGTTTTTTTCCCAAACAAGATTGTTATTTATTTTTATTCTTTGAATCGTATCAAATTCTTTTTTAGGAATACCTACTAATGCTGTAGTTTTTAAAGGCGAATTTAAATGAATCAAATATTTTGAACTTTGCTTACTATAATCCACTTTTATTTCGCCTTTAATAGTGGGCACCACCACTGACACCTGTTTTAAAAATCCTAATTGTGGGAATACTTGATATTGATCCCAGCCAGCAGTGATCGGGCTAATCCCGCTGATGGTTTTTGATAAATTAATCACAGGCGGATTCCATCCATGATTCAGTGAAGATCCTTCATCAAATGCATTGATGTAGGATGCCCACCATCTATCATAATGCTCCCATAGGGTTGTGAAGGGGGCGTCAATCATGGTTTTGTACCTATTGTACATTCTTAATAAGGCTGCATCTTCTTTTCCCATTTTACACAATGCTTCAAACACCCATCTATCAAAAAAGCAACTTGAAAAAGTTTTTGTGGTCAATACATTTTCGTAAATCAAATTCCATTTTTCTTTAGACGCTAAACCTGCATTAATGGCCATGGCGTTGGCCCGGTCATCAGGTTCGGGGACTACGCTAGATTGAAAATATTTTCCATTCCAATATTTAGCATCAAATGATTTTTGAATACTATCCATCTTGTAATTGATCAAAGTGGTATCTGTTTCATGATGCGTGATCAGTGCCATTTTTTTCAAAATACTTAAGTCATTATACATAAAACAGGTCTCAATAATTGGGATGTCTTTATTTTCCTTACCCCAATCAAACCATTGTTTTTTGTTTCCTGGCTTGTACACATTAAATAAAAAATTTTTAGTAGTAGGATAGATGGTTTGTATGGTTTCTATATCCCCAGTTTGCAAATAGTAAAACCAAATTCCATATTCGCCTAAAAATTCTAATTGTTGTCCGGGATAAAATTTAGGGTCTAATTTTCTTAACACTAATTCTTTGCTAATCACATGTGCTTTTTCATCAAATGCATAAAAACACTGGTTTAATTCGGGCGTTCCGTCTCCCCAAAAACCAACTCTTTCTCGATCGGGGCAATCAAAAAACCAATCTCGCATACATAGATAAGCTGTTCGGGCTCCTTTTTTCCAAAGTATATTAAAATCCTCATCATTACTATGAAAGGAACCTGCGATGGTTGTATTGTATCCTGTTTCTCTATATTGTACCCTTTTTACTTTCATTCCAGCAGGAATCTCATAAACAGCACCTTCTCCACTAATCCAATTTTTAGCTTCATATATTTTAGTGGAAGGGGTCGTATTTATTTTTTCATGTGGGGTAAGATACAATACCAAAGGATTGGTTGAAGTGAAGGTGATTGAATCTGGATGATCGCTTTCAATTTCAATCCATTGTTGAAATTGACAATTATAAGGCATCTTGCATTTTAAATACCATGTTTTTGATTCACTGTGCGGTAATGTGGTAGAAACCGATGTGTAATCTTTTAATCCAAAATCTTTTATTTTATTTTCATGCTTTTGTGCAACAAGTATAAAAGGCATGAATCCAAAAAATAATATAATAATAATTTTATACATAAGTTAGTGGGCTTGTAATGAGTCAACTTGAATGAATACTTTATTTATTTTTAATGGCACTCCAAAACATGGTCACGGAAGTGTAAACGATAATAACAAGCACTAGCCAGCGAAGTGTATCAAGTGGTAATGACTTTACAATAAATGCTGCAATTAATACCGCAACAATACCAGGTATGGCCATACCTAAAGCCGCTTTTTTATTATAGGAACCAGACTTTATAAATTTATAGGAAGCGGGCGGCATTAAAAATGCACAGGAGCCCATCATAATAGGGAAGGCTACTTGAGGAGATAATCCCAATAAAAAAACCAATGCCATACAAGGAGCGTATAAGCCAACGCCCGCAGTCATCATAGCGCCCAAAATAAAATTAATAATACCCGCGATGACCAATTTCCAACCATGAATACCTATCGCGATGCCTTCGCCATGTATCCAATGCATTTTGTTAGCAAACATAAATCCTGCAGTGATTAATAAAGCAATACTCATGGTGAATCTTATCTTATTCTCAGAAAGTTTAGCTACAATATCAGCACCTAAAATAGCGCCACCCATTGCAGTTAAAAACATAACAATCAAAGTGACAGGTTCAACTTCTATTACTTGAATAAAAATGATGGCCTGAATTAATACGGGCAAAGTATTGGCTACATTCATCGTCCCGGGAATTAATTTATCGGAGGTTTGCTTTGTGAATTTTAATAGTGCAGTTTGAGGAGCAAATGCACCAATACCTAATACATCAAAAAAATTTACGACAAAGCCAATAAAGCCCGTAGTCATCCAACTTGCATTTTCTAAATGGTTTTTATGTTTTATGATATCAGATACAAAAATGTAAATAAATGCAATGGCAAATAATACTAAGATGATCCAGGTGGTAGTAACCATACTTTTTTTGTATTTAATTTACGACATAAAATTGAAAATCATTTAATATTCCCCATTTTTTAATTTATAAAGGCCACTGCCAATAGGTGCCTCATTAAAATATAGCTAGGAATCAATCCTAGGTTCAATAATTTCAATTAAATTGGGGTGTAATAGGATATTTAATTTATTCAATCATTGCATCATGTCATCAAAACACTTAAGAAGTAGTAACTGGTTTGCACGAAAGGGCAAGGATGGATTTATTTATCGTGCATGGATGAAAAACCAAGGTGTTCCTCACGATATGTTTGAAGGGAAGCCGGTGATTGGTATATGTAATACATGGAGTGAACTTACACCGTGTAATGGTCATTTAAGAGAGCTTGCAGAGATGGTAAAAAAAGGGGTACTCGAAGCGGGTGGATTCCCAGTTGAATTTCCTGTGATGTCATTAGGGGAAACCTTAGTGAAACCAACTGCCATGTTGTATCGAAATTTAGTAAGTATGGATGTAGAAGAATCTATCCGCGCTAATCCCATTGATGGTGTTGTATTATTATGTGGTTGTGATAAAACGACACCTTCCTTAGTGATGGGGGCTTGTAGTGTTAATATACCTACTCTTGTTATATCTGGAGGGCCCATGTTAAAAGGGCATTGGAAAGGGAAGGATATCGGGACTTCTGATATTTGGCGATTTGATGCGGCAAGTAAATTAGGACAGATGACCGAAGAAGAATTTATTGAAGCAGAAGCATGTATGGCGCGAACGCAAGGACATTGCGCTGTCATGGGAACTGCATCTACAATGGCTGTAATGGTAGAGGCGCTAGGGTTGTCTTTACCTAATAATGCTTCAATACCTGCTGTGGATGCAAGACGTAAAGTACTTTCACAATTATCAGGTCGACGCATTGTCGAAATGGTGAAAGAAGAAATGCATCTTTCAAAAATTTTAACAAGAGAAGCTTTTTTAAATGCAATAAAAGTAAATGCAGCGATAGGAGGTTCAACTAATTTTGTCATTCATCTGCTAGCCATAGCAGGTCGAATAGGAGTTGACTTAACATTAGCTGACTTTGATACTTATTCACGTGATATTCCATTGTTAGCGAACCTGCAACCATCAGGCACTTATTATTTAGAAGATTTATATTATGCAGGAGGGCTTCCAGCTATTATAAAAGAAATGGGAAATGTTTTACATGAATCTTCAATGACAGTGAATGGAAAAACAATTGGAGAGAATGCGACTTCGGCACAAGTGCATGATCGAGACATTATTGGAACTTTAAAAACTCCATTTAAGGAAGCATCTGGCATTATTGTTTTAAAGGGAAATTTAGCACCCGATGGCGCAGTGATGAAACCATCTGCCGCAACGACTGCATTATTAAAACATCAAGGCAAAGTAGTTGTTTTTGAAAATATTGAAGATTATCATGCCCGCATTGATGACCCCGCTTTAGAAATTGATGCAACTAGTATTATGGTTTTAAAAAATGTAGGACCAAGAGGATATCCCGGAATGGCGGAAGTAGGCAATATGGCGCTACCTAAAAAATTATTAGAACAAGGCATTACAGATATGGTGCGCATTTCAGATGGAAGAATGAGTGGAACTGGATTTGGGACGGTAGTATTGCATGTATCCCCAGAAGCTGCACTAGGTGGGCCATTGGCATTAGTTGAAAATGGAGATACAATACTTTTAGATGTCGCCAATCGTTTGTTGTCATTGCAAGTAAGCGATGAGGTATTAGCTGAACGAAAAAGTAAATGGAAGCCTACCGAAAAAATGGCTACGCGTGGGTATGTTCATTTATATCAAAATCATGTAGAGCAAGCACATTTAGGAGCAGATATGGATTTTTTAAAAGGAGGATCGGGTAGTGAAGTGTTGAGAGATTCACATTGAAAATTATTTATAAAAATTTAATTGTACTCATATGGATTTTGAAAATAAAGTAGCCATAGTTACCGGAGCCGGTCAAGGAATAGGATATGAAATTTGCCTTCATCTTGTGATGCAAGGGGCCAATGTGATATTGAATGACATTGATGCTCCATTAGCAGAAGCTGCAGTAAAAACTATAAATAAGAATGCAGCTGGAAAATGTGTTGCAATGGCTGGAGACAGCAGTGATACCGAATTCATTCAAAAGATGGTGGATGAAGCAGTTGCTCAATTTGGAAAGTTGGATATTGCCATTGCGAATGCAGGTATTACTTTATTCGGAGATTTTTTTAATTATAAACCCGAAGCTTTTTTGAAAGTCATGCAAGTGAATTTAGCAGGAAGCTTTTTTTTAGCACAAGCTGCTGCCAATCAAATGAAGCAACAAGCTAATGGGGGCGCCATCTTATTTACATCTTCAGTTACAGGACACCAAGCCCATAAGGATTTAGCGGCCTATGGAATGAGTAAAGCCGCATTAGAAATGTTAGCAAAAAATTTAGTGATTGAAGTATCTCAGTATAAAATAAATGTAAACACCATTGCGCCCGGCGCTACTTTAACAGAAAGAACATTAGGAGATGAATCCTATACTGAAGTATGGAATCGAATTACGCCTATGGGAAGGCCAGCCCATGTTTCTGATATAGCCAATGCAGCACTTTTTTTAGTATCAGAAAAGGCAAAACATATTACAGGACAAACCTTAATCATAGATGGCGGATGGACAAGTGTGAGCCCTTCCCCTTTTTAATTTGAATTCAATATGTCGAACCATCAAAATGAAATAACGCCTTTGATTCATATTGTCAATCACTATCAATGTGAATTAGGCGAAGGCCCTGTGTGGGATGCAAAACGTAACTCGATTATTTGGTTGGATATTATAAAAGGAAATATACACGAATACAATATTACAAATTCTGTTTTTAATACCACTTCGGTTCATCAAATGATTGGTTCATTTGCGCTTTGCGAGGATGGACATTTTGTAGCGGCCTTGCAGCAAGGATTATATTTTATAAATAAATTCACAGGCGAACAAAAGTTAATTGCCCAGCCCGAAATTCATTTACCTCAAAATAGATTTAATGATGGCAAGTGTGATCCAGCAGGTAGATTTTGGGCAGGAACTATGTCCACAAAGGACGAAGAAGGAGTAGGAAATGTTTATATGCTTGATAAAAAGGAGCAGCTTTCAATAATGATTGAACAAGTTACCATCTCTAATGGCTTGGCTTGGAGCTTGGATCATAAAACTCTTTATTATATAGACACACCTACATATGCAATTGTAGCATACGATTATGATCTGGTGTCGGGACAAATAAATAATAAGCGTGTCGTTATTAATTTTGAAAAAGCAGAAGGGTATCCTGATGGCATGACAATAGATACGGAGGGAATGTTGTGGATTGCGCATTGGGGAGGGTGGCAGGTAAGTAGATGGGATCCCAATACTGGGCAAAAATTAAGTCATTTTAAATTACCTGTTGAAAAAGTAACTTCCTGCACTTTTGGAGGTGAAAATTATACAGACTTATATATTACATCCGCTAAGATAGGGCTAACTGATCAGGAATTGCAACAACAACCCTTAGCAGGATCCCTATTTGTGATTCCTTTCTGTGGTTTTAAAGGCATTGCACCCATTGAATTTCAAGGAGTTGGCTTTTAATATTTTATATTTTACGAATTAACTAAAAATGGCTTTCATTTTGAAAGTAAAAGCATAGCTTAGTATTTCATTAAAAAGTAAAGTATGAAAAAGATCTTGTATTCCTTAGTCGTTATGTTATTGAGCGCTTCCCAAATTTTTGCTCAAACGACACCGACTAATAATTATTTAATTATGGCTGAATCTAGAGTAAAATCAGGTTCGGTTTTCGCGGCAAATCAAGCAAAAATTAATCCAGCTATTGTTAAAGTATCTAATGGTGTCATTTATTCAAGAACTGCACACAGAGGCGAATCTGGTAGAACCTATGTATGGACTACGACATATCAACTTGGTCAGTTTATAGATCATTCTTGGGATTTTTATATGACAGCATTAAAGGACTTTCCTGGAATGAGAGAAGCTGACTCTGTTAATAGTAATGGCCCATCTTACAGATCTGTCTGGCTTATGATGAATGACATGTGTCAAATACCTAAAGATTTTAAATCTTCTAATTATGGATTTAGAAGAGTTACCATCTTTACTGTACCATTTGATAAAGTGGATGAATTTGAAGATGCGCAAACTAAAAGAAGCGCCTTAGCTATTAAATTAGGTATTACTACACCATTCTTTGTTTATAAGGCAAGATTTGGGTACAGCACAAATACATACATGACTAGTGAGCCTGACGAAAGTGATATTGCTTATTATGCACATAGAAAAGAAAGACAAGAGCAAAAAACCAATAATAATGCGGAGTGGCAAGCTTTGAGTAAAATCACATCGCCACTTACAACTAATGTAAGAATTGATCAAATATATATTGTGAAGTAATTGAAGGGCAATTTTTGTTTGGATTATTAATACGGGAAAGAGGCACTTAGCAATAAGTGCCTCTTTTTTTTGGCATGTAATTATAAACAATTGAGAACGTATTTATTAAGTATTATATAGCGGACAGGACTTTAAATAGCTTTGGCGCAAATAGTGTTAAGTTGGGCTGGGATAACTATCTTCGTAAAGTGGGAAAAATACCTATCAATTACAAATGTTATTAAATTTAAATTAATAAAAAATATGAAACTAAAAATAGTATTAACCATAGCCGGTGCTTTTATGTTGCAGCTTTTTGCAATTGCACAAACCAATCCATTAAATTTAGAAGACATCTATAAAAAGAATCTATATGGAGCTAAGGGTTTTGGACCCATACGTTTCATGAAAGATAATAAAGGCTACACAACCCTTGAATATAATAGTGACTTAAAGTCAAATGAAATTATTTTATATAGTATTAATCAGAAAAGCGCTAGCAAGTTAGTAAGCGCTAAACAATTAATACCAAAAGGTAATACCAAACCTTTAAGTATTCATGATTATAGTTGGTCTAATGATAATAGTAAATTATTAGTGTACACGAATTCAAAAAAAGTATGGCGTCAAAATACTAAGGGCGACTATTGGGTTCTTAATTTAACAACAGGCGATTTACACCAAGTGGGGGCTTCATTACCTTCATCTAGTTTAATGTTTGCTAAATTTTCACCTAGCGGGAAAGAAATTGCTTACGTAAGTAATTTAAATATTTACAAGGAAGATTTAGCTACACACAAAATAACGCAACTTACTTTTGATGGGGGAGGAGATATCATTAATGGTACATTTGACTGGGTGTATGAAGAAGAATTAGATGATCGTGATGGATTTAGATGGAGTGATGACGGCACGGAAATTGCTTACTGGCAGTCTGATAGCAAAGGCGTGGGTGTATTTTATTTAATTAATAATGTAGATTCTAACTATTCACAACCAATTCCACTTCCTTATCCTAAAGTTGGTACACCAAATTCTGCAGTAAAAGTGGGAGTAATTTCAAGCAAAGGTGGAAAAACAAAATGGATGAATATCCCAGGGGATCCACGTAATAATTATTTAGCACGTATGGACTATGTGCCTGGAACACATGAATTATTAATACAGCAATTGAATAGATTACAAAATACCAATAAAGTATGGATTGCTAATAGTATAACTGGCGCTTTAAATAATATTTATACCGATCATGATGACGCTTTTTTAGATATTCATGACAATATTGTTTGGCTAGATCATGGCAGCTCATTTACATGGACTAGTGAAAAAGACGGGTGGCTGCATTTATACAAAGTATCAAAGGATGGCAAAACAAGTAGCTTAATTACCAAAGGTGATTTTGATGTAATGAATATTAATTATATAGATACTACAAGCGGGTATGTTTACTATATTGCCTCTCCTAATAATTACTTACAAAAGTATTTATACCGAAGTAAATTAGATGGATCTGGTATTGCTGAAAAAGTAACGCCTTCTAATTTTCAAGGACAAAGTAGTTATCAATTATCTGCTGATGCCAAATATGCAATTCATATTTTTGAGAATGCGCAAACTCCAAGACAGTATAGTTTAATTAGCTTACCCGATCATCAAGTAGTGAAATCCTTGGAAGACAATCACGATTTAAAAAATAAAATGACTGCCTTAGGGTTAAAACCTAAGGAATTTTTCAAAATAGACATTGGTGATGTGGTCTTAGATGCTTGGATGGTAAAGCCAATCAATTTTGATTCTCAAAAAAAATATCCAACCATTTTTCATGTATATGGAGAGCCGGCCAGTTCAACTGTTCAGGATAATTGGGGAGCGGGAGATAATTTATGGCATCAATATTTAGCCAACGAAGGATTTATAGTTATTAGTGTTGATCCAAGGGGAACCAAAGTTCCTAGAGGCCGTGCTTGGCGTAAAATAATTTATCGTCAAATAGGTATATTAGCTGCAGATGATGAAGCCAAAGCTGCTCAAAAAGTAACCAATATGTTTTCCTTTGTTGATGCGAGTCGTTTAGGAATTTGGGGATGGAGTGGTGGAGGGCAAATGTCCTTGCATTCCATCTTCCGTCATGGAGATGTATTTAAAACGGCCATTGCGGTTTCGTTTGTTTCACAACAAACCTTGTATGACAATATTTATCAGGAACGTTATATGGGCTTGCCAGATGATAATAAATATGGGTATAATATTGGGTCTCCCTTAACTCATGCCAAAAAATTAACAGGCAATCTGATGATTATTCATGGCACAGCTGATGACAATGTACATTACCAGAATTTTGAAATATTGGTGAATGAGTTGATTAAAAACAACAAGTTATTTACCATGATGTCCTATCCTATGCGTGACCATGGGATTTGGCAAGGTGAAAATACTACACTGCATATGCGAAGAACAATGGAGCAATATTGGAAGAAGAATTTGTAAGTGGATCAAAATTTTATCACCTTTCAACAAAAAAGCCCCTAACTCATTGAAAGTTAAGGGCTTTTGCGGACGGGACGGGATTTGAACCCAGGACCTCAGGGTTATGAAGATTTTTTGAGAAAATGAAGGCGTTGATTTTTATTGAGTTATGTTTTCACAAAACCGAAATTAACCGATTTCAGTCGATTTTAGGGGGTGTTTTCCTCACGCAGAGCTGTTTTATTTGGTCGCTGGACGCCTTAGAATTTTTTTTTAAATACCTATTTTAATAATTGAGATCTGATATTTCAATTTAAAAATATTCCACTGTAAGTTCTGCAATTGCTCCACCGTATGATAACTTTAAAATAGTCGGATATGCATTAGAACCTGAGCCAGTAATATAATTTTTTGGAACAAAAGATAAGGATGCTATTAATTCCACTGAAGCAGAAACTGAACCGGCAGGAGGGTCATAATCATATATTTTTAGAGCAAATAAATTATTATCTATAGGAAGAGAACAAGGTTTAGGTGCTCCAGAGGAATTCACTAATATAAAATTTAGAGGTAAACTGCTAGCTACTACATCCTGAATATAAAAGGGGTGGTTATATTGATCATTTAATGGAACTTTTTCAATTGTAAAGGTGACATCTGGCCCACTACTTGGTGAAACATCCCAACTTGCACCATTTGTTTTAGTAAGTGGAATTGCAATAATTTTAACACTTATGATTTTAAACCCTAGTGGAGTTTTAATATTTACCAGTTTAGTAATACTATTAGTGCCGCCACTTCCAGTTGCAATTAATTTTACACTATAAGCTCCACCACTAGAAAATATATGAGTTGGACTAACATCATTAGATATTCCATTATCACCAAAATCCCAACTATAATTTGAAGCATTTGTTGAGGAATTTGTAAATGCAACAGTGTCAGGAGCAACATCAGCACCAGAATAAGTGAAATTTGCTACAGGGGCAGTTAATGTTGGGGTTGATGTTGATGTTGATGTTGTTGTTGATGAATCTTTTTGGCAGGAAAAGAACATGTTAACAATCATAAACAAAATTAGGTGCATATTGTTTTTCATAGTCATTAATTTTATTATCTAGATCTACAAATCATTTGACAACCTCCTATTTCTTACAAACACCACAAGTACCGCCGTCTTTAGAACAGTGCTTACAATATTTACAATTTTTACAAGCATTGCAATTTTTAGCACCCGTGCAGGTAGCTGAGTGTTTTGGATTTGCAATACTTAGGCTTGAAATCATGAATATCATTAATGTTCCTAATAAGATTTTTGTCATAAAATTAAATATTTAATACATTTTTTAGTTGGTAATCAAAATTGATATTAGTTCATTGTTCTAATAAATAGAGGAATAATTCAAATCCCTATAAATTATTTAGTTGGATTTTATTAATTCGATGTCTTCATATTCTTTCTTCTGCTTATTAAAAACATGAATATATCTTTTCCGATTCCAATTTTTATATCTGAACTCTAATCTTAAGTTGAATTTTTGATCTTGAGCATTATAAGATGAAAGGTGAAGTGGTATATAAAAGAGTCCTCCTTCTACACCTCTAACATATTCATTATTTGCTTTTCTACTTATAAATCCAAAAACAGGTTGATTTTTTGGCAATGGTATTACTTTTCCATTATTAGGTGAATATTCTGATAAAATACTATTAGGATCATCTATATAAACTATACCGTTATTTTCATAGGACCCATCTCTCAAAAACGAGTTCAATATAAGAGTGCCGTTAGGTCCACCTTTATATTTTATATAATCTGAAGCAGCAATTGTATCTATTGTAATTGTTAACCCACCTTCTCCACTATATTTTCCAATAAAATCTTTCAATTCAACAATTGGAACTTTGGATCCACAGCTTGTAATAAATAAGATTGTCAATAAAAAGGATAAGAAATTTCTCATTAAAATAGATTCATTTGTGATGATAGATTTTTATAATTTATATTAGCAAATTACATTTAAGAAATCTTTTTTTGAAATAATCCCAAGAATAAAATTATTAGCATCTGAAAAACTGATGCTAATATTGGGACTGTCCATGTTGAAGGGTAACGACTATAGTATGGAGATGATAAAAATAGAGAGATAAATGTCAGAGATAAAGTGACCCAAAATCTCGCAACTGACAAAGTTGCATCTTTATAAATTATTAAATAAAATTGATAAGTTAGAATAATTGAAAAAATTTCAAAAATCCACCATGGCAATGTTATTAAATAGCTTTTGTTAATAAAAAA
>CAIJXU010000002.1 GCA_903824725.1 uncultured Bacteroidota bacterium
CCGTGTAATTAAAAAATATGGCGATATGGAAATTAGGGAATACCCTACCATGATTATTGCCCAAACACAGCTTTCGCAAAGTTCACAAGATCAAAGAATGAGTAATGGGTTCAGAACCATTGCTGGATACATTTTTGGCGGTAACGAGCGCAATCAAAAAATTGCCATGACCGCCCCAGTAGTCATGAAAATGGGCGACACCGCTAGTATGTATTTTATGATGCCCAAACAATACAAGACAACAGAATTGCCTAAACCCAATTCCAATAAAGTTGAAATTGTAGAAGAACAAGCAAGAGTGCTTGCCGTAATTCGTTACAGCGGATTTTCTTCCGAAAAGAAAATTGAAAAGTATAGAAAAAAATTAGCTGCTATTATTTCTGAAAATCATTTAAACGTTATAGGTCCCTATATATATATGGGATACAATGCACCATGGGATGTAATTAATCGCAGGAATGAAGTAGCTATTGAAGTGGTTGAGTAAATTTAATTATAAAATAATTTTATGATGCATTGGGTGAATGAAAATAACGTATTACAAAAAACATTTAGTTTTCCCGATTTCGAATCGGCGATGCATTTTATGCAAGAAGCCGCTAAAACTATTTCCGATCAAAACCATCACCCAGAATGGACCAACATTTATAATAAGGTTTCCATCAAGTTAACAACTCACGACGCTGATAATACAGTTACTGAAAAAGATGAAATGCTAGCGGTTGCATTAGATGAAATATATAGAAAAATGTTCTAGCAATAGTACTATAATTAGTAACATAGCATAGCGCTATCACTTATAGATATTACAGAATAACCTATTTTTGGAATATTATAATAATGAATTTATATTGCGGATTATTTACTTCAAAATATAAAATGTAAATATGAAGTTACTAATGTTCATGCGCTTTTTAATTCTGATTCTATTGCTTGGCATTACATCATGTTCGCTAAATAAAAATATTATTACAAAATCTGAAAGCGACTATACAAAGCACTTATCACATAGTGGTAAATTTGGAAAATGTTCTTTATGTATAAATCAATTAAAAGCAAGCCAATCTAACGATTCAATTGAAACACTTTTAGCCATTCAGGTAGAAGAGAAAGAACAACTTTTTGCTTCGAGTTCAGAACAGGAAGTATTTTTATTGAAGACTTCAAAACATATTTTAGATGAACCGATTGAAAATTCAATTTCAATACATAAAAATGAAAGCAAAAACATTTTAAACAAAAAAATAAATAACTACAACTATAAAAAATATTCGAATCCGAGAAGCAAAAGTAGCTTTATTAAAACGTTCATAATTTCTTTTGTAATCATTGCAATCATACTTACATTATTAGGAGCAATAGATTTCCTTAGTATATTATTTTGGTTAATTGTAGTTCCCTTTTTGCTAGTTTATGGCCTTATTAAATTAATTAAACGATTATTAAAAGGGAAACAGCAAACCCCAGAAATAGAGAAAAGCAAAAGAACTAAAATAAGAATTTTTGCCATTTTGGGTTTTATTTTGGGTATTATGGTTTTGCTTTTTTTAATAGGAGGTGGTGCTAACGTAATTGATCATTGGTAATTGAATTACATGCAATATCATCCTATCCCATTAACAGATTATCTCATTAAAAGGGCATTCGGTTTGATCTGGTCGGTCTAATTGAATAGGGGGAAGAGTTTGCGCTAACAATTTATTGCTCAGTAATAAAAAAAATAAGACTACTGTTAAGAAATGTTTATGCATAGTTTAAATCAATTAAATAAACTTACTGATAAATTAAAATAAAAAAGCACATGCTTTGTTTTTTTCTACTTATCATTTTAAAAAACTTGTAATTAGTTATTTTGTATTGAATTAATGGATCAAGTGTTTAGGCAATTTCTATTTTTCTGATATTGCGATGTATTTTTTTAATTCAGTTTGGTTTTCTGCTTGTTTTATTAAAAAGTCTGCTACGTCTGCTCTATTAATTCCGCAAACAATTTACAAAAAATCAAGAATACACCCAAGTCACACCTTCGAGCGCTAACAAAGCAAGGTTTACTGCAAACAAAAAAGCCACACCTTTTTTGGGCGTGGCTTCTTTGATAATTTATTATTTTGAGTTACATCTTCACAATCCTCTGTGCAACTTCGCCAATCTTAATAACATAAACACCTTTGTTAAGTTCCGATAAATCTATCGTTTCTTTTTCAGTGATGGTTTTTGTGATGACTAATTTTCCTTGTACATCAAAAATTTGAACTAGATTGTTTTCGTTTATATTCAAGCCTTCAATGTTTATGATGTTATTGGTTGGGTTAGGATAGACCAAAAGCGTATTGCTTTGAATGTTATCTAAAATACCAAGTGCGCTGCAATCTTCGCTAAAAGATGCGATAGAATCTACATAAAAATGCAAATTAATAGCGCTCCACGAGGCATCATCTACTTCAATGCATTTTAGGTTTGGATTATTGCCAGCAGCAAAAGAAATCATACTTTTATTTAGGCCATTGCTTACATTTAAGTTTAACAATTGGTTGCTATGGCAAATTAAATCGCTAAGTGTAGCATTAGATGAAACATCCAAACTTGTTAATTGATTGGCATGACAATACAAAAGGCCAAGAGCAGTATTAGTCGATACATTTAAACTTGTTAGAAAATTACCTGCACAATTCAAATAACTAAGAGCATTATTGCTTGATACATTTAAATTTGTTAAAAGATTACTTGCACAATTCAAATAACCAAGTGCAGTATTAGCCGTTACATTTAAATTTGTTAAAAGATTACTTGCACAATTCAAATATCCAAGTGCAGTATCAGCCGTTACGTTTAAACTTGTTATGTAATTATTAAAACAATTCAAATTAGTAAGTGCAGTATAGGCCGATAAATTTAAACTTGTTATGTGATTACTGTGACAATCTAAACGAGTAAGTGCGGTCAATCCCGATACATCTAAACTTGTTAAGTTATTGCTATTACACCCCAAACCAATAAGTGCAGTGCAGCCCGATATATTCAAACTTGTTAATTGATTTTCAGAACACCCCAAACCAATAAGTGCAGTGCAGCCCGATACATCTAAACTTGTTAAGTAATTTCTTGAGCAAGATAAACCAGTAAGTGCAGTAAATGCTCGTATGCCAGTCAAATCGGACATATTTGATTCTGAAACTTCTATTACTCCAGTAAATGCAGCCGCTTCAGAAACTTGTATTGCTGTATCCAAATTGGTATTGATACTTGCATTGCTAAGCAATGCCGCTTTAAAAATAGCATCTGGAATATTTACATTTTGCGCTTGTGTGCTAATGCCTGTAAAAACAAATGTGAGCATTATTACAATTTTAGTAACTAATTTTTTCATTTGTTTTTTTGAATTCAATCCATAAGGTACACTTAACAATTGAGTTAATGCTTTTTTTATTAATAGACCGATTCACAATCTACACCATCCCACATCTGCAACCTCCCTCCAAATACACCAAGTTCCCTAAAAACACAGTCAATTGCAATCTACTGCAATACCCCCAAGAAAATAAAAAATGATTTTTTAAACGAGCACACAATCCCGAAAGCTTCTGTGATCCGCTTCGACGAACGATGTTAGAAACTTTTGTGAGTAGAGCCCTCTGGGCTCAAGGCACGAGAGTGCAAGCTTGTCACCACGAGGACTTCGTCCTCTTCTGCCTCGTTTTAAAACGAGGCAGTTATAGAGTATAACACTTCGTGTAAATAATTGTTCAAATTGTTCAAATGTGCTAATTGTTCAAATTAACATTAGCACATTGACACCTCGTCTTACGCCGAGGCAGTCATTAACATATTATCCCATTAACAAATAACATATTAATTTAAGTGGCCCCGACCAGAATCCCTGTCTGCCGCCAGGCAGGCCTGTCTGCCGCCAGGCAGGGAACTGTAACAAATGTTTAGGAAACATCTAGGTTGTTTATTGTAATTTGCTTAAATAAAATACAAAACGTTCTTTGTTTGATTGTACTATTTTACTTCGCTCTAATGTAGCTAAAGTTGATGTTTCAGAGGTTAAAACCCAAATATCAGTTGAGTCGATTAATAAACTATTCCCATTGATTTCAAATGTTCCGCTGTCTAATACGCCATCATACGATTTGTCAATTGATAAAAAATATTTTTTATCTTCTTTAAATTCAATAAAATCATTTTGCTTACCACTATAAGAATAATCAACCGTATCATTAATTAATTCTTCATATTTTAATACTTCCCATTTACCGTATACTTCAATTGAAGGTTTAGTTGTACTAGATTCCTTAGAACATGCTATTAAACAAAAGATTGCAATTATTGAAAATATTAGTTTTTTCATAAGTTTCTATTTTTTTTGTAATTTTTTTATGAATTATTAAGTAATAAATATAAGGTATTTTTTGCCATTAAAAAAATCCATATTCAGCCATTTGTAATTAGCACAAATTATTCAAACACACCACATCTGCCACCTCCCTCCAAATACACCAAGTTCCTGACAAAAACCCCAATCAAAGCAATGTAGTGCAAGGTTCACTGCAAAGTCATAACAAAAACTTCTAGAAAATAAAAAATGATTTTTTAAACGAGCACACAATCCCGAAAGCTTCTGTGATCCGCATCGACGAACGATGTTAGAAACTTTTGTGAGTAGAGCCCTCCGGGCTCAAGGCACGAGAGTGCAAGCTTGTCACCAC
>CAIJXU010000003.1 GCA_903824725.1 uncultured Bacteroidota bacterium
AAATTGGTGGAATACTAGAGCCATTTGAAGAAGTCATTAGTACCATCCCCATTCCCTATATTGATAGGTTGATACCCAATTTACCGCCAGAAATTAAATCTCAGTACATTTCTAAAAAAAATATAGCCGTAGTTAGCGTGATTGTTAAATTACGCAAACCTTTCACTAAATATTTTTGGCTAAATACGAGTGATGATGAAATGGATATACCCGGCCTGATTGAATATACCAACTTAAGAAGTTTAGGACCATCAATCGTATATGTGCCATTTTATATTCCCGGGGATCATCCAAAATACTCTGAGACGGACGAACAGTTTCAAGAAAAAGTAAAACGATATTTATTGAAAATTAATCCTAATTTAAATCCTGAGGATTTTTTATACGTGCATGTAAGCCGTTATCGATTCGCACAACCCATTTGTGAGGTTGGTTTTAAAAATACACTGCCGCCCGTTAAGTTGCCAATAGATGGCCTATATGTTGCCGATACTTCTTACTACTATCCTGAAGATCGGGGCATGTCCGAAAGTATAGGCTTAGGTAGGGCTATAGTTAGGGGGTATTTTCCCACAGTGGATGGTAATTCTTAAACTTCACACCATACGGATTCAGGAATTTTGAGTATTGAAATTTATATTAATATCTTTTTATAGGGGAATCGCGCGTTTAATGTGGCATTATTTATAAATCGTAATTTATAGGAGAAATTAATGCAATTTCGTCCAATTCAATTTGATCAGATTTCATTATTACAGTACCAGTCCTTATTCAACAAATGTTTCAACTCTCCAGAAAGGTTTTCTGAGGAGTCGTTGAAGTGGCTATATACTCAGAATCCAACAGGTCATGCAATAGGCTACGATGCTTTTTGTGGTGAAGAGTTAGCAGCACACTATGTCTGTATACCGGTTTCAGTTGAACTAGAGGGAAGAGTTCAAAAATCCCTACTTTCACTAAATACTGCGACACATCCGAAATATCAGGGTAAAGGATTATTTACTAAATTAGCTGAGATGACATATGCCGAGGGATTAAAAATGGGTTTCCAAAGTGTATACGGAGTTGCGAATGGGAATAGTACACCAGGTTTTTTAAAAAGATTAGGCTTTCAATTGATATCGCCTTTGGATGCCTGGATTGGGATTGGCGAATTAAATTCTGAGCCTTCATTGAACACATTATCTTTTCGCAGAGTTTGGAGCAAAGAGTTACTTTTATGGAGATTTAATAACCCTTTCAATAAAATAACAGCTAGAAGATCAGGTGATAATTTAATATGCAAGGGATCTACAGGCTTCCCTTTGTTATCAGCCTGCGCAGAACTAAAGTGTCTAAATTTTAATTTAGACTCCTTATCCACGAGATCTTCAATATTTGAATCAACAAGCTTGAATTTATATTTAGGCCTGATGCCTGGTAATAGCCCGAAAAGAAACACATATCTTTCAATACCTAGCTTCTTGAGACCATCCCCATTAAATTTGATTTTTCGAAGTCTTGATGAAGCCATAAGCGCCCCAAAGAAAGGGGAAATTTCTTTTAATTTCTTAGATTTTGACGCATATTAATCATGAGTATACAACTGAAACCACATACAACCCTATTTCTCTTCGCACATGCAGATGATGAGTTTGGAATTTATTACGCAATAGAAAGGGCGCTATCATGTGGTGAAAATGTAGTGTGTATATATTTTACGAAAGGCTATCCTGGCGAGGAGATGGCCGAAAAAAGAAGGGGAGAGTCTTACTCAGTTTTGACCAAAATTGGCGTGTCACCAGTAAACATAATATTTTTAGGATATATGATTGGAATAGAGGATCTAAATTTAGTTAATAAAATACCTGATGCCAAAAATTGGCTAGAAGATTATATTGCGCGTGGTGTCGATATAGACAATATTTACGTCCCCTGTTGGGAGGGCGGACATCCTGATCATGATGTTTTACATGCCTTGACTGTAAAAACATTTTCTG
>CAIJXU010000004.1 GCA_903824725.1 uncultured Bacteroidota bacterium
AGTTAGCTATAACACAAAGTTCAGTGGTCGACCCTGTTCGTCCCTTGCGGAACGGCTCTATGTTACGTTTATCCCGTGATCCCCACCTCCGAGACAAGGAGGCATGTATGCCAAGATTTCATCACCCCACAGTATTTAAGAACTTATCATTTGAGTGTTTATTCATTCATTTGATAGTGTAAAACTAAAGTATTGACCTATATGTTGCAAAATTATTAATGATTTATTTTAAAATATAGATATTGTTTAATAAATTGCCTTATTATTTAATAATATACAAATATGGAGCCTAAAATCAACCCTAAATTAAACATTGACAAAAGCTTAGATAAGCTGGATTTGCAAATTATTCAAGCCATGATGCAAAATGCCGAGGTTTCTTATGCCGATTTAGGCAAACAGTTTTTTGTATCGGGTGGTACCATTCATGTGCGCATTAAAAAATTAGAAGAATTGGGCATTGTACAAGGAAAGCGCTTAGCGGTGGATCTTAAATTATTGGGTTATGATATCATTGCCTTTATTGGTATCTACTTGGAAAAGAGCTCCATGTATGATGCAGTTGCACTAGCCCTAAAAAATATTCCTCAGGTGGTTCGTGTGAATTATACCACAGGCAATTATAGCATGTTTGTTGAAATTGTATGTAAGGATATTCAACAACTTCGTTTTGTACTTCATGATGAACTTCAAAAAATTAAAGGTATTGAACGAACCGAAACACTTATTTCATTAGAGGAAAGTTTTTCTCGCAATGTGAAGATTGTTTAGCTTTTCAATTGTAAATTACATCAAATCATTTTTATGCAACCTTGTTTTCAACAGGATAATCGTCGTAGTTTTTTAAAAAAATCGACTTCCTTGGTCGCATTGTATTTAACACCAAGTGTTTTTGTAAAAGCATTTGCTGTGGATACGATTGTTCCAATGCCCATCCCCAAAGAAAAATTAACCATTACTATTAATGGTAAATTATTAAATCTTGAAATTGATGCTAGAACAACTTTACTTAATTTATTAAGAGAGGATTTAGCATTTACGGGCACTAAAAAAGGTTGCGAAATGGGGCAGTGCGGTGCTTGTACTATTCATATTAATGG
Organism: uncultured Bacteroidota bacterium; assembly: GCA_903824725.1. Taxonomy (GTDB): domain Bacteria; phylum Bacteroidota; class Bacteroidia; order Chitinophagales; family Chitinophagaceae; genus Sediminibacterium. Next base: position 1,101 of record CAIJXU010000004.1, read on the forward strand.
CAAGCGAACAAAGTCTTGCATCCAATTAGCATTAAACAATCAAAATAATAAAATAACGACTATCGAGGGATTAAGTGATGGCGAAAAATTACATCCAATGCAAGCGGCGTTTTTAAAAAATGATGCTTTTCAATGTGGGTATTGCACTTCGGGTCAAATTATGTCGGCTGTTGCATGTGTAAGAGAAGGTAATGCAAAATCAAGGGCAAGTATTCAAGCTTATATGGATACCAATATTTGCAGATGCGGTGCTTATCAAAACATTGTGGATGCTATTGTAGAGGTAGCTAAAACCGGTGCTAAAATTTAATCCCTTTAATTTAAGAAAATGAAATCATATAATAATACAATACTTTGGGAAGATGAGCGCGTAGATGGTGCTGATAAGGTAAATGGCAAAGCAAAATATGCAGCAGAACATAACTTGCCCAATATGGCTTATGCCGTTTTTGTTACAAGTACCATTGCAAAAGGCAGCATTAAAAATTTAGATACGACGAAAGCATTATCCATGCCTGGAGTTTTAGACGTTATTTATTATGCCAATTGTCCTAGTGTGCCTGGCTATATTTCCAATGCGGCAGAACGTCCTAAAAATGTTATTGAATGGAGAGGACATAAAGTATTATACGATAATAAAGTGCGTTTTTTTGGTCAGCCCATTGCGCTTGTTGTTGCTGATAGTTTTGAAAATGCTAATGCTGCAGTACGATTTGTAAAAGCAGAGTATGAACTTGAAAAATTCGAAACTAATTTTGATAAAGCAAGATTGGATGTTACGAATTTAAAACCAACCAGTAATTACAAACGCGGTACAGAAAAAAAATTCAAAGAGGCATTTGCTTTTGTTGAATCTGAATTCAATATTCCTATTGAGGTACATAACGCAATGGAGTTGTTTGCAACAATTGCTTATTGGGAAACAGAAGATAAAGTGACTTTATATGATAAAACACAAGGTCCTAAAAGTACCCAATTTACAGTGTCTCGCACTTTTGGTATTTCAGATAAAAATGTGAGAGTAATAGCTGAAAATGTAGGTGGAGCTTTTGGTAGTGCTTTAAGAAGTTGGGCCAACGTGCCGGCGGCATGTATTGCAGCAAAAAAATTAAATCGTCCTGTGAAGTTGGTGCTCACGCGTCCTCAAATGTTTTCATTGGTAGGATACCGTCCACAATCATGGCAAAAAGTGGGCATTGGTGCGGATGCAGCTGGTAATTTTATTGGCATTAGTCATGAAGCAATTAGCAATACTTCAAGGTATGAGGATTTTAGAGAAGGGATTGTGGATGTTTCAAAATTTTTATATGCATGTGAGAATGTGGATACAAAATATAACTTACTCCCACTTGATTTGAGTACGCCTATATGGATGCGTGGCCCTGGCGAAGCAACGGGTTGCTTCGCTTTAGAATCTGCAATAGATGAGCTTTCGTATAAGTTGAAAATGGATCCAATCGAATTAAGACTAAAAAATTTCACGACCATTAATCCTGAAAATAAAATGCCTTTTTCAGATATTAATTTAAAAGATTGTTATGCTTACGGGAAAAATCAAATTGGCTGGAAAAATCGTCCTACGGTTCCGGGTACTTTAAAAGAAAATGGATGGTTGATTGGATATGGCATGTCCGTGGGTGTTTTTGGCGCAGGTAAAGGTTCGGCGTCCGTAAGAATTGTTTTAAGTAATGATGGTAAAATAGTATTAGAATGTGCTGTAAGTGATATGGGTCCTGGGACGACCACTTCTATGACCATGATTGCTGCGGGAGCTTTGCAAATGCCTATTCAAAAAATTAAATTTAAACTAGGCGATTCCGATTTACCTCCAGGTCCTTCGCAAGGTGGTTCAGGTACCACTTCAACAGTGGGATCTGCCGTTGATTTGGCTTGTAAAACATTGCAACAAAAATTAAAAGAGTTGGCAATTAAATCAGCACCTTTATTTGCAGGCATGAATGCGGATGCGCTCGAAGTTAAAAATGAAATGGTAATTTCAAAATTAGATGCAAATGCAAAAATTGATATTGTTGGTTTATTAAAATTAGCCAATCAAGATAAAATTGATTTAACCATTACTTCTAATGGTAAAACAGCAGCACAACTTAAATTTACTAGTAATTCCTTTTCTGCACATTTTGTAAAGTTGGGGGTGCATCCGAAAGATGGCACTGTAAAAATATTACAAGTAGTTACGACGGGAGATGCCGGGAAAATTATTAGTCCAAAAACTGCAAGAAGTCAAATGTTGGGCGGGGTAGTAGGCGGTATAGGTATGGCACTTTCTGAAAAATTAGAAATTGATCATCGTTCTGGACAAATCATGAATGCCAGCTTTGGTGCTTATCATGTACCAACCCATTTACAAATTCCTCCTACTGATATTTGGTTTGTCAACAAGCCTGATCCAAATATTAATGATATTGGTGCTAAAGGAATTGGTGAAATTGCACTTATTGGTTTTGCAGCAGCTGTTACCAATGCGGTTTATAATGCCACTGGTAAAAGAGTGCGCGACCTTCCTATTACACCTGAAAAATTAGGATATAAAAGCAAGCAATCGTAAAGTAAAGATCCTTTTATAATTTATATCCATCATCAGCAACGAGTTGCGCGCATATTCTTCTGCGTGCTTCTTTGCTATTGAATGCATCTACTTTGGTAAATCTTTTCAAACCAATATTCATCATACGAAGCTCGTCTCCTTCAGCAAAACTATTGATCGCATCTTTACCTGCTTTATTGATCGCATCTGCGGCGTCATAAATATAAGTGCGCACCATATCTGCTTGCACTGATGCTGCTGCTTCGCCTTTCATAACCGTTAATTTTTCTAATCTTAATAAGGCCGACTCGGCATGATAAGCGATGATGGACATATCTGCGATATTCATTAAAATTTCTTGTTCCTTATTTAAGGTCATCATTAATTTTTGTACTGCAGCACCAGCCACCATTAAAATACATTTTTTAAAATTTGCCACTGCTTGTTTTTCTTTTGCATATACACCTTTGTCTTCAGTACCAAAATCGGGGATGCTCATTAATTCCTGTTGAACGCTCATGGCGGGCCCCATTAAATCTAATTTTCCTTTCATGGCACGTTTTAAAACCATATCCACTATTAGTAATCTATTGATTTCGTTGGTGCCTTCATAAATTCGATTAATGCGACTATCGCGATACGCTTTTGATATAGGATATTCATCACTATATCCATTGCCACCATGCACTTGTACACCTTCATCTACTATATAATCCAACACTTCACTACCAAATACTTTTAATATTGCACACTCAATGGCATATTCTTCGGCAGCACCTAATAAGGATTCAGATAATGTTTTTCCTGAAGCCAATAACAGTTGCTCCTGCTCGTCAATATGATGAGATACTCTGTATAAAGCACTTTCACCCACCCATAATCGAATGGCCATTTCGGCTAACTTATGTCGGATGGCACCAAATTTTACAATGGGTAATTTAAATTGCTCTCTTGTTTTTGCATATTGTATAGTGGTCGTTAATGCACGTCTAGCACCACCAATCGTAGCAGCTCCTAATTTTAAACGTCCAATATTTAAAATATTGAATGCAATGATATGTCCCTTTCCAATTTCACCTAATACATTTTCAACAGGCACTTTACAATCTTGAAAATACAATTGTACTGTTGAAGATCCTTTAATACCCATTTTATGCTCTTCGGGCCCTTGTGTAAAACCTTCAGTACCTCTTTCAATAATAAAGGCTGTAAACTGTTCTCCATCTATTTTTGCAAATACAGTATAGACATCTGCAAACCCACCGTTGGTGATCCAACATTTTTGTCCATTGATGATATAATGTTTTCCATCCGCCGATAATTTTGCAGTTGTTTTAGAACTTAGTGCATCAGATCCTGCATTAGGTTCCGTTAATCCGTATGACCCTTTAAATTCACCACTTCCTAATTTGGGAACATACTTTTGTTTTTGTTCATCCGTACCAAAATATAAAATAGGTAAAGTACCAATACCTGTATGTGCTGCATTGGCAACAGAAAAAGAATAACCTCCTCCTAAATATTCTGCAACAATGACTGCAGTGACAAAATCTTTTCCAGATCCACCATAGATCTCAGGAACGGTGATGCCTAATAAGCCCTGTGCGCCTGCCTTTTCCATGAGGGTGGGCATTAAGCCAGGTTCTAGTTTATCAATACGGTCAATGACAGGCAACACTTCGGTGTCCACAAATTGATCGCACATATCGCGCACCATAATCTGTTCTTCATTAAACTCCTCAGGGATAAATATACTTTTTGCATCTACTTCTTTGATGATCCATTCTCCTCCTTTGATGACTGTGCTTGTGGTTTCCATAACCTATATTTTATATTGAATAATATTTTGTCCTATTTTTTAAATTAAATCCTTGTTCATTAAATTATCATACACACGTTGAAATACATTTTTTACAATTTCAATTTCTTCCTTTGTAATATTATGTAATGCTTCATTCATGGTTTGATTGGCTAACTCGTAGGTTAACTGTTGCAATGGCTTTGCAGCATCTGTTAAATACACTAAATTAATTCTGCGATCTTCCTTTGATGCTACTCTTGTTACCAAGGACAATCTTTCCAAATTATCAATCAATCGAGTGATGCTTGCTTTGTCTCTAAATGTTCGGATGCCTAATTCCTGTTGACTTAATCCATCCTCCTTCCATAAATGGTATAAAACGGACCATTGTTCAATGGTTATTTCAAGTCCTGCTTGTCGATAATTTTTTTGTAGTCTTCGGGCAACAGCGGTTGTTGCCATGCCATTAATGACACTGTAAAGTTCGCCTCGTTTGAATTGGTTGTTTGACATATAGTTAGTTATGCAACTAATATAAAAGTACAACCAATTTTTGGTTATTTTTTAATTATTTTAGCCTTTTTTAGGCATTTTTGCCCCATTTTGATCAAAAAATGGCCAAAATTAGTCAAAATCGAGGTTTTTGATTTTACTCCAAAGACCGGTCTAAATGGGTGTAACCCCCATCTACATAAAGGAGTTGTCCGGTGGTATGACTGGATGCATCGGATAGTAAAAAGGCAACAGTGTTGGCAATTTCTTCCTTGGTGGTAAACCTATTTCCTAATGGAATTTTGGATTGTATTTGTGCCAATTTTTCATCGGGGTTAGGTAATGTCTTTATCCATTTTTCATACAAGGGTGTGTAGCATTCAGCTACGATGACGGCATTGACTCTAATACCATACTTTAATAATTCAACAGACCACTCTCTTGTAAGTGCATTGCGCGCCCCATTGGCTGCAGCATAACCCGATGTGCCGCCTTGTCCTGTGTCAGCTACTTTTGAACTGATATTTACAATACTTCCCTTTGCTCTTATTAAAAAAGGCAAAGCATGATGTGCTAATAAATAATAGTGCACTACATTTTTATGTAAGCTTGATATAAAATTGGCGTAGTTCCCGTTTTCTAAATTGACGCCGTCATTGACTCCTGCATTGTTGACTAAACCATCAATGCGTTTGTATTTTGAAACTATATTTTTAATTGCATTTTCACATTGTATAGGATCACTTAATTCTGCTACTACTTGATCTGCTTGTAATCCTTGCCCTTGCAAGCTTTTGACTAATTTATTATTATCATTTTCATCACGACCAATAATGACTGAGATTGCACCTTCCTGTGCTAATAATGTAGTGATGCCTTCACCAATTCCTTTGGCTCCTCCTGTTACAATAATTATTTTATCTTGTAAATGTAAATTCATGATTTACTGTTTTAGTTAGGACTACAATTTAATTCAAACAATTAAAAATTCCTATTTATGACATATAAAAGCGCTTAACTTTACAATATGCCATATGCATTAGATTGTATCGTAGCCATTTTGACCATTTTATACGCAGGTTTGTTATTAGCCTACCGTTATTGGTACCATAAATTAAAATATTTTGATGGGGGCGTTGCAAGTACTAATTCAGAAAATCAATACACTCGTTTTAGTATTATTATTCCAGCGCGCAATGAAGCCGCCAATATCAAGGCCTGCTTAGATTCTATTTTAGCACAAAATTATCCTTCCGCTTTTTTTGAAATTATTGTGATAGACGATTTTTCTGAAGATGAGACTGCTGCTATTGTGAAAGCGATGCATACTAAAAATGAAAGCATTCATTTATTAAGTTTGTCTAGTTTTTTTAAACAAGATGAAATTTCGGCTTTTAAAAAAAAGGCCATTGAACAAGCCGTATTACATGCAAAAGGAGATTGGATTATTACTACTGATGCGGATTGTATTGTTCCTTCGCAATGGCTTAGTTTGTACCATCAGTTTATTGTTCAGCAGCAACCTGTTTTTGTAGCTGCACCTGTTATGTTTATAAAAGAGTCGGGCGTATTAAATACTTTTCAGTTACTTGATTTTTTAGCCCTCCAAGGAATTACAGCTGCTGCAGTGGGCGCTGGTCAACATTCTATGAGTAATGGCGCCAACTTGGCTTTTGAAAAATCTGCTTTTATTGCAGTGGGTGGATATCAAGGGGTAGATGAAATTGCGAGTGGAGATGATATGTTTTTAATGCACAAAATGAAAAAAACTTTATCCAATCGAATTGGGTATTTGTTTCATCCCGATGCCATTGTGCTTACGAAGGCCATGCCCAATTGGAAGGATTTAATTATGCAAAGAATTAGGTGGTCCAGCAAAGCACGTTTTTATGATGACAATTCAATTTTTTGGGTACTCCTTTTAGTGTATCTCTATAATTTTAGTTTCCTCATTTTGTTATTAACGGGCCATTTTGAAACGCTTTTTATTTCCCTTGCTTTTAAAACTTTTTTTGAGCTGTATTTTTTAGATGCCGTAGCACGTTTTTATCAATTAACACCCACCCTAAAATCCTTTGTATTTTTTCAGCCTCTGCATATTTTTTATACCATTATAGCCGGCTTATTTGGCCAAGTAAAAACCTATACTTGGAAGGGCCGACGTGTAAAATAGTAGTCTGTTGAGGGGTTTACCCATGAAATGAGGAATAATATTAAATAAAATATGATTTTTTGGGTTTCTGAAGGCCCAAATTGACCTTGTTTATGTAATTTCGCGTACTATAAAACAAGTGATAGATATGTCTACCGAAACATTAGAGCCCATTTTACCAGCGTTAACAGCAAAAGATTTCGCAACCGACCAAGAAGTGCGTTGGTGCCCAGGCTGTGGTGATTATTCCATCTTAGCCTCCGTTCAAAAAGTAATGCCTACTATTGGCGTTCCAAAAGAAAATATTGTGATTATTAGTGGAATTGGTTGTAGTAGCCGTTTCCCTTATTATATGAACACTTACGGAATGCATTCCATTCATGGAAGAGCAACTGCTATTGCAAGTGGTTTAAAAGCATCTCGTCCCGAATTAAGTGTTTGGATTGTTGCAGGAGATGGTGATTCTATGAGTATTGGTGGTAACCATACGATTCATTTATTAAGAAGAAATTTTAATGTTAACTTTTTAGTTTTCAATAATCAAATTTACGGTTTAACAAAAGGACAATATTCTCCTACTTCTGAAGTAAATAAAATTACCAAGAGTTCACCTGTGGGAAGTATTGATCATCCATTTAATCCTGCGGCTTTGGCTTTAGGTGCTGATGCAAGTTTTGTGGGTCGCACGATGGATCGTGATCCTAAGCATATGCAAACAATGATTACGCGTGCTGAGCAACATAAAGGCACTTCGTTTTTAGAAATATACCAAAACTGTAACATTTTTAATGATGGTGCATTTGAGGTGTTCACTGAAAAGTCAACCAAGATGGTACATGGCTTATTTGTTGAACAAGGAAAGCCTTTGACTTTTGGCGCTAACGGTGAAAAAGGAATTCGTTTTGATGGCATGCGTCCTGAAGTAGTTGAAATAGGTACTAAGTATTCTGCAGATGATATGTGGATTCATGATGAAAAAGATTTTTATAAAGCACAAATATTAACCCGCTTATTTGATAATCCTTCTGAGGAAGGCGCTATTTTCCCAAGACCTTTTGGTGTATTTTATACCCAAGATCGTCCATGTTACGAGGATATGATGGCATTGCAAATTGAAGAAGCAATGACCAGCAAGGGTCCAGGTAGTTTGGATAAATTAATTCGTGGTAAAGAAACCTGGGAGATTAAATAGTTTTAAAGGTCTATGTAATTTTGCTTTAGCGCCGTTATCACCATAGCGGTTCGCTGTCTTACATGCAATTTTTTAAACACCCTGTCGCGGTAACCGTAAATGGTATTTACACTTTTGTGTAATGCCTTTGCTATCTCATCATAATTCATATCCTTTGTGCATGCTTGTATAAAGAGGATTTCGTTTTTTGTGAGCGGTGATTTATTATAATGTATTTCCATTATATTGATTTCGCCTAGTATATTACTTGTGATCAATTTAGTTTTATCGGTAGATAAATTAAACCGAGTACGATTGCGTACTGTGTATTTTAAATCAATCAATACTTCGTCCGTAAAAAAGATGCCGTGTAATCCATTTTTCATCAGATAACAAATAGAGCGCATAAATTTACAGTCCGATTTTAACATGATGAAAGTATGATTGCTTTTCGCTTTCATATATTTTATAATTTTTAAAATTTCAATATAACTATAGCAATCGGCTATGATACATAAGTCGGGTATGAGCTTGGTAGTTTGTATAAAATTGCAAAATTCCTCTATGACACCAGTATTATATACCACTTTACATTCGGGTTGCTTTTCAATGATGAGTTGAAAGGAATCACGCGTCACTAATTTTTGTTCTAGGTATATAATACTAAACATGACATTCTGTTTTATTGAAACTAATAAATTCCGATTGGAATAAAAAGGAGTAATTTTACACAACAGACATTATGCTAATTAGTATTCATCCTACCCATCCACAAGCTAGACAGCTTGCTATTATTAAAGACTGCTTGGAAAGTGGCGGTATTATTGCGTATCCTACTGATACTATTTATGGTCTTGGATGTGATATTTTTCATCCAGAAGCCGTGTCGAAAATTTGCGCTATAAAAAAAGTGGATCCAGAAAAAGCACAATTAAGTTTTATCTGCTCGGATCTAAGTCATTTGAGCAATTATGCAAAGAGTATTAATAATTCTTTATTTAGAATTTTAAAAAGCACTTTGCCAGGCCCCTTTACTTTTGTTTTGCCTGCAAGTAAAGAAGTGCCTAAACTTTTACAATCCAAGAAAAAAACAATTGGCTTGCGTATTCCTGATAATAAAATTGCATTGGCTATTATTGAAACATTAGGGCATCCAATTTTATCGGCCTCCTTCCCGGGTGACAACATTGAAGATTATACCGACCCTGAAATCATCCATGATCATTGGAACAAACAAGTGGATATTGTCATTGATGGGGGTATTGGAGGAATCATCCCTTCTACGGTTATTGATTGTACTACAGACGAATATGTCATTCTAAGACAGGGAGCGGGCGTCTGGAATTTTTAATGCTAGTTAGGTGGGAGTATCTTGAAACTTTTTCGGTGCTCATGGCATAAACCATATTTCAAGATAGCTGCTCTGTGCACCGCTGTTCCATACCCCTTATTTTTATCCCAACCATACTCCGGATATTTTTTATGTAATTTTTTCATCCATGTATCCCTTGCAGTTTTGGCTAATATGCTTGCCGCTGCAATATTAGCATACAATCCATCTCCTTTTATAATGGTTTGATGCGGAATTTTTTTATAAGCGTAAAAACGATTCCCATCTACTGCAATAAATTTTGCACTCGGTTTTAATTGATCTAATGCTAAGTGCATGCATTTTATGGAAGCTTTTAAAATATTGGAAGCATCAATTTCGGCGGCGGATTGCTTTGCAATCGCCCATGCAATGGCAGATGCTTTTATAATAGGGACTAATAATTCCCTTTGTGCTTCGGTGAGTTGTTTACTATCGTTTAAGAGCGGGTGATAAAAGTTTTTAGGAAGCATCACCGCCGCCGCAAATACAGGTCCGGCATAACAGCCTCTGCCGGCTTCGTCACAGCCTGCTTCTAATAGTTGATCCTGATATTGAATGAGTAGCTTGGCCAATGTTTAATTTATACTTGTAAAATTGATGGTTATTGGCGACAAAGCAAAATCAAATTACGCCTTACTTAGGATTACTTATTACCTTTGTGCTTCATAATTAAAGCATGGAAGGAAGCGATCATAAATCAAAAAAAGTAGCCCAGTGGTTAATGTTAGGCGTGGTTATGACCGTGATCCAAATAGCTTTGGGTGGTATTACGCGTTTAACAGGTAGTGGTCTTTCGATTACCGAATGGGATGTGGTAACAGGTACCTTACCTCCATTGAATGACGCAAGCTGGCTTCAATTATTTGAGAAATATAAAACAACACCACAATTTCACTTACTTAATTTTGATTTTACATTAGCCAATTTCAAATTCATCTTTTTTTGGGAATGGTTTCATCGTTTGTGGGCACGCAGCATTGGTTTGGTTTTTGCTTTTGGTTTTATTTATTTTTTAGCAAAAAAATATTTTCAATCTAATATGATTAAACCTTTGTTGGTTTTGTTTTTGTTAGGTGCTTTGCAAGGCGCGATTGGTTGGATCATGGTGGCCAGTGGATTACAAGGGGATGCCGTGTATGTGAAGCCCACTCGATTAGCACTTCATTTTATTTTTGCTTTAGGACTATTGGCTTATACCTATTGGTTTGCATTAAAACTTAGTGTACAACCAATTCGTCGTAATAGTGGTAACCAAGAGGCAACTGATAAAATTAGTAGTATTCGCAAATGGGCTTGGGTTATTTTATTATTTATCTTTTTTCAACTCATCTATGGCGCATTGATGGCAGGGCACAAAGCAGCCAATGTAGCAAGTACCTGGCCCACGATCAATGGACAATGGATTCCTACGGGCTTGTTAAGTAAGGATCAATTTTTATTGAATGCAGTGAACAATACCATTTGGATTCACTTTGTACATCGTGGACTTGCCTATGTATTATTAGTACTCATTATTATTTGGTCGACGCAATTATTCAAATTACAGGGTAATAATTTTTGGGTGCGTGCAAGATTGGCACCTCCCATTTTGGTGTTCATTCAAATTCTTTTAGGTATTTTTACAGTGTTATCAAGTGTACATATTATTCCTGGTGTGTGGGGTGGCTTTGAATGGTTGGCGCAATTGCATCAACTCACAGGCATGCTGCTGTTGTTATCTGTTATTAATATTTTGTACGCGACCAAATAATTAATTAAAATTTTATGCAAAAGGATATTGCTTCTATACGCCGTGATTATCAATTAGCTTCCTTAGATGAAACCAACACTGCCTTGCATCCGATGGATCAATTTACACATTGGTGGGAGGAGGCGATTGCAAGTAATATTGATGAAGTGAATGCTTTTGTACTTTCTACCGTGGATGCCCAGAGCGCTCCTTCGTCGCGCGTTCTTTTATTAAAGGGTTATACTCCCGAAGGTTTTATCTTTTTTACCAATTATGATAGTGCTAAAGGGAAGGAGATTGCTACGCATCCTTTAGTCGCTATGAATTTCTTTTGGAAAGAATTAGAAAGACAGGTTCGCATTTCAGGAACCATTAAAAAAATTAGTGCTGATGATAGTGCGGAATACTTTCATTCTCGTCCAATAGGAAGTCAGATAGGAGCATGGTCTTCACCGCAAAGTCAGGTGATTCCTGATCGCGACTATCTTGAAAAAATAGTCGCAGACAATATTGAAAAGTACAAGGATGGAAATGTTCCCTTGCCTCCACATTGGGGCGGTTATATCGTACTTCCTACTCAGATTGAATTTTGGCAAGGCCGTAGTTCGCGCTTGCATGATCGTATAAAATATCATTTGTCATCAGATGGTCAATGGGGTCGAGCAAGATTGGCGCCGTAAGGATATTAAAAAAGGCTACTTTTTGTGTAGCCTTTTTTGTATTCATCATTTTACTTTTATTTATTTCTTTCTAGCTAATGCTTTTTTAGCTGCTTCCACCACATTAGGTGTATCCAAGCCATATTTTGCTAATAATTGATTAGGTGTTCCACTTTCTCCAAAAGTATCCTGTGTTCCAATATATTCAATTGGCACCGGGCAATGTTTAGCAGCCACTTGCGCTACTGCATCTCCCATACCACCAATTACATTATGTTCTTCGGCAGTAACAGCACATCCAGTTTTTGAAATACTTGCTACAATGGCTTCAACATCTAATGGTTTAATAGTATGTAGATTAATGACTTCTACACTTATGCCCTCGGCTTCTAATATTTTACCAGCTTCAATTGCTTTCCAAACCAAATGTCCGCAAGCAAAAATGGAGATGTCTTTTCCTTCACTTAATTTTTGTGCTTTACCTATTACAAAATCTGATCCATCTTCTTTTGTGAAGTTGGGCCATTTTGGTCGACCAAATCTCAGATACACAGGGCCTTTATAATCAGCGATGGCTTTAGTTGCAGCCTTGGTTTGATTAAAATCACAAGGTACCACCACAGTCATACCTGGTAACATTTTCATTAATCCAATATCTTCTAATATTTGATGTGTTGCGCCATCTTCTCCTAAAGTTAATCCTGCATGTGATGCGCAAATTTTTACATTCTTGTCGGAATACGCTACACTTTGTCTAATTTGATCGTACACTCTTCCTGTACTAAAATTTGCAAAAGTAGTCGTGTATGGAATTTTACCTCCAATCGTTAAACCCGCCGCAATACCAATCATATTGGCTTCGGCAATACCTACTTCAATAAAACGATCAGGAAATTCTTTGATGAATGGGCCTAATTTAAAGGAGCCTGCTAAGTCGGCAGTTAATACAACTACCTCACTATTTTGTTTTGCCAATTCATGAATCCCTTCACCAAATCCAGCGCGGGTTTCTTTTTCATTGAGCATCACGATGTCTTTTACATTCATATAGGTATGATTAATGCTTTAAATTAAGCGATGATATTTTAATTTTCAAATGTGGAATAAAAATACGGCGTCTTTGCTTCAAACTCAGCACTACAAGTATCTACCATTTTATATACTCGAGTAATACCAAGTGCTTTTCTTTTTTCATATACCGCATCGTCGTTCGTATTTCCTTTTAATAATTTAGCAATTTGCATATCACTAAATCCATGTTTTTTTGCTTCCTTCATTAATGCTGTTGGAATGGATTCAAGATCATGCGTCATTAATTCTTTTTCAATATTACAGATGATGCGTATTTGATACAAGAACCAAGAATCAATCCCTGTTGCAGCAACAATCGACCTTACAGTAGATCCTTGCATTAAGGCGTCTTTGATTCTAAAGATGCGATCCCATTTTGGAATTTTTATATACTCCATCAATTCCTCATTCTTCATTAAACTTTTTCCATAATAACCCAAGCCAATGGCTTCATTTTCTAAACTTTGACAAGCTTTTTGAATGGCTTCAGTAAAGCTTCTTCCAATGGCCATCACTTCTCCTACACTTTTCATTTGTAATCCTAGTGTATCATTGGCTCCTTTGAATTTATCAAAATTCCATCTTGGCATTTTTACTATCACATAATCCAATGCCGGTTCAAAATAAGCAGAAGTGGTTTGTGTAATTTGATTTTTTAATTCATCTAATCTATATCCAATCGCCAACTTGGCCGCAATTTTTGCAATAGGGTATCCTGTTGCTTTTGAAGCCAATGCAGAAGATCTTGATACCCTTGGATTTATTTCTACTGCAATTAATTCTTCGGTTACTGGATTTTGTGCAAACTGTACATTACAACCTCCTGCGAAATTTCCTAAACTTCGCATCATCAACATGGCCTTATTACGCATGTCTTGAAACGCTGTATCGCTCAATGTCATGGCAGGTGCTACGGTGATAGAATCTCCTGTATGCACACCCATCGGATCTAAATTTTCAACGGTACATATAATTACTACATTATCTGCCTGATCTCTTAATAATTCTAATTCATATTCCTTCCAACCTAATACCGCTTTTTCAACTAAAACTTCATGCATCGGAGAGGCCTTTAATCCTTTTTCCAATGCAGCATCTAATTCACTTGCGTCGTGAACAAAACCACCCCCTGTTCCACCCAAAGTAAAGGAAGGGCGAATTACTAATGGAAATCCAATCACTTGTGCAAATTCTTTTCCTTCTAAAAAACTATTGGCAACCCTACTTGGTGCTACTGCGATTCCAATTCTAACCATCAATTGTCTAAACTGTTCTCTATCTTCTGCTAAATCAATCGCTGCGACATCCACACCAATCATGCGACAATTATATTGTTTCCATAAACCAATTTCATCTGCTTCCTTACATAAATTCAATGCGGTTTGTCCACCCATCGTTGGAAGAACAGCATCAATTTGATTCTCTTTTAAAATTTGTTCAATACTTTCCACATTCAACGGCAATAAATAAACCTTATCGGCCATCATTGGATCGGTCATGATGGTAGCGGGATTACTGTTTATTAAAATGACTTTAATTCCTTCCTCTCTTAATGACCTTGCGGCTTGAGAACCAGAATAGTCAAACTCGCAGGCTTGGCCAATAATAATGGGTCCAGAACCTACAATTAATACGGATTTGATGGATGTGTCTTTGGGCATTGCTACAAAAATATAAATTGCGCAAACCTACAAAATTTTATGTGAATTTGCCCCCTTTTTAACCCTAAACATTTTTGTCCTTTTTAAATGCTATCTTCACCACCAACTCAAGTTTATGGCAGTCATCAAAGAAGGGTCCAAAGCGCCTCAGTTTAAAGGCGTTGACCAGCACGGCAATACAGTTTCAATCGCTGATTTTAAAGGCAAAAAGCTAGTTTTATACTTTTACCCAAAAGACGACACACCAGGTTGTACTGCACAAGCTTGTAACCTACGCGATAATTATAAAGCATTGCTTAAGAAAGGCTTACAGGTTTTAGGGGTAAGCGTGGATTCGGTCAAATCCCACGAAAAATTCATCGAGAAATACGACCTCCCTTTTTCCTTAATTGCCGATGAGGATAAAAAGATCGTAGATAAATACAATTTATGGGGCCAAAAGAAGTTCATGGGCCGTACTTATATGGGCACCACCCGAACTACTTTTTTAATAGATGAAGCAGGTATGGTTCGATTTATCATTGAGAAACCCGATACCAAGGATCATACTAAGGAGATTCTAGCTATTAGCGGTTGGTAGGTTTCAAAACCTAGAAAGATTAACAAAATCATCACTTTAATAGGGAACTTTTAACTTGAAAGTATTAAACCATTTTAATATTTTCAAGTCTTAATTTTATTAAAATACCCCCTATGCTCCAAAAAGTTTGTTCTGTATTTTTAAGCCTCATTTTTTTAAGCGCTTGTTCTAAAGATAGTAGTACTAATACTACAACCACTCCTTTGACAAATGCTACCGTTCCAGATATTTATAAAAAAATATATGGCGCTACAAGCATCACTTCCGATGGCACTTATATCACTATTAAATCAAACGGACTTCCCGATCATAAAAGCTCCTACTACGCTACTTCGAATGTATTGTACGATAATTTTTCAGGTGCTACTTTTGGAGGATATAATTTTTCAAAAAATCCAAATTCGATTGCTGAAAAATCATATGTTTTTAAAATTCCAGTTGATCCTAAAGTGTCCACGAATCATGTCGCTACACCCTTAGGTCCTATAGGTGTTTCTTTAAATGGGGTGCCTTTTTTTAATCAATATGCTGGACCCAATCAACCATTAACGAATGAAGTAGTTTCCTTTGATCGCTATTGGGGTCATCCTGCACCCAATGGTCAATATCATTATCATGTGGAGCCACTTTATTTGACTACAGTTAAAGTGACAAAATCCTCCTTATTGGGATTTTTATTAGACGGATTTCCTGTCTATGGACCTGAAGAAAGTGGTGCTTTAGTAGACAAAACAAAATTAGATATCTATCATGGACACACTTCTGTTACTGCAGATTATCCAAATGGCATATATCATTATCATATTACCAACACAGATCCTTATATTAATGGCTCCGGCTTTTATGGTTCACCTGGTACAGTTTCTAATTAAAATGAGAAAGCGCGTTATAAAAAATATAGTAGGGTACTTAACAATAGGATGTATTTTGTCTTCCTGTCAAAATTTAAATGTGATTGAATCATTTGAAGCACCTATTAAGGTTGACAGTTTGGAGTCCAGCATAACTATTCCTAATTTATATATTAACATATTGGATACGGGGGTTGTTTTTCATCAAGACACATTATATTTTCAAGCAAAAAAGTGGAGCGGCTTTGTATTTAAATTATTTCCCAATAAGGATACTGCATTTGTTGGATCCTATTGGAATGGTTTGGAAGAAGGCATACATCAAAAATGGCACCCTCATTACAAATTGGCAGAATTCAGAAATTATCATTTAGGAAAGAAAGAAGGAAAGCATATTGGTTTTTGGGAAAATGGGAATCCTAAGTTTGAATATCATTTTTCGGAGGGGGAATTACAAGGTATTACTAATGAATGGTACGAAAATGGTCGACCATATAAAGTGATGCACTATCAAAAAGGCTATGAAGCCGGTAGTCAAAAAATGTGGTGGGAGAATGGTGTGATACGGGCTAACTATGTTGTCAAACAGGGTAGACGCTATGGATTAATAGGTTTAAAACTTTGCATGACACCAAAGGACTCCATTGATTTTAAAATTAATTAGCAACTGTTTATGAGAAGTAACTATTTATATTTTGTTTTTCTATTTTCAATTTATGCTTGTACGAATAATACACAGCTTTCATCAATGAATTATAATGATACCACTGCATCCTTACCATTTTTCAATCAACCTGATTGGACACCCGAATGGATAGGGGTGTCGGATACTGGGTACAAAAAAATTCATACCATTCCTGCTTTTTCATTCATCGATCAAAATGGAAATTTAATAACAGAAAAAACGGTGCAGGGTAAAATTTATGTTGCCAACTTCTTTTTCACGAAGTGTAGAAGTATTTGTCCTAAAATGACAAGTAATATGTTTCAATTGCAAGAGGTATTTAAAATGGATACATCTATTATATTGCTCTCTCATTCCGTTACTCCCGAAACAGATTCCGTATCGATACTTCGCAAATATGCATTAGATAATAAAGTAGAGGCATCAAAATGGCATTTACTTACCGGCGACAAAAAAGAAATATATCGTTTAGCAAAACAACAATATTTTGCAGGAGATACAGTGGGTTATTATCAATCAGGCAATGAATTTTTACATACTGAAAACTTTATTTTAGTGGACAAACATCGTCGTATTAGGGGTGTTTATAATGGGACGCTATTAGTTGAAATTGATCGCATTAAACAAGACATTAATTTATTAAAAAAAGAAGATTAGAGATAATATTAATAAGCAATAAAAGATTAATTTCGAGTTTCATTTTTATAATATGCCAATACCTGCAGACAAATATTTTGAGACCCTTTTAAGAGTGGGTAGTCGCTATTATTTTTTAGCAGGCGTTGCTTTTTTATTTTTTTATGTAATTTTTAAAAGTAAAATTATAGATTATAAAATACAATTACATTTTCCTAAGTCTGCAGATTATGTTCGAGAAATTTTATATTCCACTATCACTATTTTAATATTCGCATTGATCCCGGGCCTATTTATTTTTAATCCTGATATTCGTCCTTACACTACATTATATCAAAACATAAGTGATTATGGCTGGGTGTATTACTTTGCTGCTTTCCCCATTATGTTTGTCATGCACGATACCTACTTTTATTGGACACACCGCTTGATGCATCATAAAAAATTATTCAATGTTATGCACCTGGTACATCATAAATCTACCAACCCTTCTCCTTGGGCTGCTTATGCATTTCATCCTTTAGAATCGGTAGTTGAAGTGGGCATTTTCGTTGTTTTCTTATTTACGATTCCTGTTCATAAAACACATGTCGTCCTATTTTTTTTATTATCTATCATTTACAACATTTACGGTCACTTGGGATGGGAATTATATCCAAAAGGGTTTAATAAAAATGTGATTGGCAAATGGATCAACACTTCGGTGAATCATAATCAACACCATAAATTTTTTAAAGGCAATTATGGTTTATACTTTTTATTTTGGGATCGCGTCATGGGCACCATTCGTGCCGATTATGATGAAGCTTTTGATGAAGTGAAAAATAGATAATGGATATTGCGTCGTTCGTTACGCTACTTTGCTATAAAATACACGCCCCAACTAATCATGTAGGCTAGTCCGGTCATCATGAAAAACTGTATAGTGGGCCATTTCCAGGATTGTGTTTCACGCTTTACGACAGCTAGGGTGCTCATACACTGCATCGCCAATACATAAAATAACATTAAGGATAATGCAGCTGCAAAGCTGTATACTTTGGTGCCATCAGGTCGTACTGCTGCTTTTAGTTTATCGCGCAAGGAACCATTGTCCGATTCTTCCACACTATATAAGGTAGCCATGGTGCCTACAAATACTTCACGCGCTGCAAAGGAAGTGATGAGTGCAATTCCAATTTTCCAATCAAATCCTAAAGGTGCAATGATGGGCTCAATTTTTTTACCCATGATACCCGCATAGGAGTTTTCTAACTTTTGAGTATGGTAAATTCTATCAATTTGTTTTTGTTGATCTTTATTTTGATTGACATTATTTGATGTTTGTTTTGTGTAGATGGCTTCCACTTGTTTCATACGATCACTTGGTCCGTAACTACTTAAAAACCACAACAGTAAACTTATCACAATAATCACTTTCCCAGCATCTCTTACAAAAATGGTTGCCTTTTGGATCATAGTGGTTCCTACATTTTTCCATCTTGGTGCACGATATACTGGAAGTTCTAAAATAAAATAACTTTTCTCCTTTATTTTAATAAACCATTTTAAAACCATACTAGCTAGCAAAGCCATAACTATTCCTGTCACATACAATCCCATCATGACTAGTCCTTGCAAACTTAAAAATCCAAAATATATTTTATCATTGATCACCAAGGATATTAAAATGGTATACACGGGTAGTCGCGCACTACAACTCATAAATGGAGTTACCATGATGGTCAATAATCTTTCTTTTTTATTTTCAATATTACGTGCACTCATGATGGCAGGCACTGCACATGCAAAACCACTAATCATGGGCATGACACTTTTTCCATTGAGCCCTACTTTACGCATTAACTTATCACTTAAAAAACTAATGCGCGCCATATACCCTGTATCTTCTAATAATGTAATAAGGCCAAATAAGATCATAATTTGTGGTACAAATATGACAATGCCACCAATACCTGCAACTAATCCATTCACTAATAGATCCTCCCACCATACATTAGGAAGTACTGCATTTAAATAGGTGGTTACATTTGTAAATATCCATTCAATGCCATCCATGGGGAATTTGGCCATCCAAAATACAGATTGAAATAAGATAAATAACACCGAAAATAAAATGGCATAGCCCCCAACACGGTGTAAAAAAATTGTATCCAACTTTTCAGATCTTTTTTTCTTAGCCGTAGGGTCGGGTTCTACTACTCTTTTTTTCATGATCTCTTGGATGCGACCATAACGTTCTAAGATTTCCTGCGCCTGTGTTTTAGTATGGTTAAAATCATTATCTATTTCAATTTGATCAATGTTTTGCTGCATTTCATTTTCTAGTGGGAATGCTTCATGATGCATTAAATAATGTAATGCTGCATAGTCACTATGGGTAGGATATAATTTTTTAAAATCATCAATGGCTGCTGGTGCTAATTTTTTATTATCTATAAAACTTTCTTGGTTTCTTGACCTTGGTGTTTCAATTATATTAATTAAGGCAGATCTTAATTCTTGTAAACCTTTATTTTTTCGAGCATCTACGGCAACAACGGGTATGCCTAAATCGGATTGCAGTCCAGCAATATCTATTTTGATTCCTTTTTTTGCCGCTAAATCATTCATGGTCAGCGCCAACACCACTGGAATTTTTAAATCAATTATTTGACTACAAAAAAGTAGGTTTCTTTTTAAATTACTTGCATCTGCTATCAATAATATAACATCAGTTTTTACATCTGCATCAACTCCCATGAGTACTTTGTAAGCAACCCATTCATCCTCTCTTTTGGGATAAAAACTATATGTACCAGGTAAGTCAATTAAGGTTGTCGCTTGTTTTCCTAAAACCAATTCCCCTGTTTTTTTATCTACCGTGACGCCAGGGAAATTGCCTACTTTTTGGTGCAAGCCAGTGAGTGCGTTAAAAAGGGAGCTTTTTCCGCTATTGGGGTTACCCACTAATGCAATATGTAATCCGGCTTTCATGAGTCGCAAAGCTAACTTTTATGATTGGGTAAAGCTTACGAAATTAGAAATTGAGGGTATTGAACCCAATGACTAAAATCATATGATTCCTGTACAGTTTTACCCTTTCATTTCACCTAAAGTCATTTTATGGTCATGTATTTGATTAAAGGCAACTTTTTCCTCATTGCTTTGCTTATTTTTGTACCATTAAAAATAATATGATGCGTAAAATTCTTGGGATGGTTTTATTGGGTTTACCCTTTTTCACAATCGGGCAATCACTTAAAAAAGCGGATAAGGTAATTATTCAAAATGTTGAATCGCACATAAAGTATTTGGCTAGTGATGAATTAGAAGGTCGTCGCGCAGGATCGGTAGGTGAGCAAAAAGCAGTGGACTATATTGTCGCTCAATACCAAGCCCTTGGTTTAAAACCAATGGGCGTTGACGGTTTTATTCAGCCTTTCCCCATTGATGAAGGCAAAAGATTAACAGCGGGTTCTTTTTTAAATATTAATAAGGAAGTTGTCGTGTTAGATAAAGAATTTATTCCCTTATCAAATAGCGGGGTGGGTCAATTTAATTCAGCAGCAGCCATTGCCTTAAATGAAGCTAAACAAGTTTGGTTTAAGGATTTAAATGAAGTGTTAGATGCTGCTGTAACCAATCCGCATTTTGATTTAAATCAATGGATTATTGAATTTACAAATCAAGTAAAACAAAAAGGAGGCAGCGCTTTATTTTTATACAACAAAGGCACTTTTGTTGATAATATTCAATTCAATAAGTTTGATACTTCTGCCGCTTTACCTATTCCTGTTATTTACATTACTAAAAATGGTTGGTTGAAACATTTTAATGATGATATTGACACTTATAATATTAATGCCAATATATCATTTGAACATGCAACACGTACTGCGCATAATGTGGCTGCTTTTATAGATAACCACGCCGAAAATACAGTAGTGATTGGAGCCCATCTTGATCACTTAGGTTACAATGAGGATCACAATGCATTGGATGTAAATAATAATATTCGTAATGGTGCTGATGACAATGCAAGTGGCACAAGTGCTATTATTGAATTAGCTAAATTGCTCAAGAAAAAATCACCTAAAAATAATAACTATTTAATCCTACATTTTTCAGGAGAGGAGTTGGGTTTATTTGGTAGTAAATATTGGTTAGAGCATCCCACATTTAAAGGCAAGTTGAATTACATGATCAATTTGGATATGGTTGGTAGATATGATACTGCTCGCAAGTTAACAGTGGGTGGTTTTGGTACTTCAAGCAAATGGGCCACTGTTTTAGCAAATACACCCACTACATTGTTGACACATTATGATAGTGCTGGAGCGGGTCCTAGCGATCATGCTAGTTTTTATCGTAAAGATATGCCTGTGTTATTTATGTTCACAGGAAGTCATAGTGATTACCATAAAGCGACGGATGATTGGGATAAAATTAATTATATCGGTGAAGCAGCTATAATAAAATATGTTCATGCTATTATTAAAAATACAGATGCGCAAGGCCAACTTGATTTTTTAAAAACACGTGAAAACTCAATGGGTAAAAGCAATAAATTTACAGTTAGTTTAGGTGTAATGCCTGACTATGCTTTTACAGGAACAGGTGTTCGTATCGAAGGCGCGACCGAAGGAAAGTTAGCAGAAAAATTAGGTTTAAAAGGCGGCGATATTCTTCTTCAATTAGGCGATTATAAATTAGTAGATGTGATGGGCTACATGACGGCTTTGTCTAAATTTAAAAAAGGAGATAAAACTACTTTGATTTATAAAAGAGGTACGGTGGAAACAAAATTAGATATACAATTTTAATTTGTTCATTTTTAATCATGATGAATTGATAAGATGAGTAGTAAATTAATTTTAGATCAGGATGCTATTAACGAAAATGATTTCGAGGGTTCTCGAATTCTAGGTATTTCGGCGCCTATCAAAAATTATCAGTTTTGTATTTTATTAAATCAATACATGGGCTTTGAATTTCGTTTTAATCCCGATCATGAAATTGCCTTGAAACGAAAAAATAGAACTTATTATTTTTCAATGTATGAAGGCAGTGAGCCTACTACTTCCATTCAACATTTTGTATATCACAACCAATTTGATGGCGAATATTTATTACCCGAATTAAAGCACATGGACTTTATATGGTGGATAAGAGGGGAGTGGATTGATGACGAAAAAGTAAACGACATTTTACAAATGGTGCGCGGTATCAAAGGCGTCCAATTAGTAGCCGAACTTACCCCTGAGCAAATTAAAAATAAAGGACACTTAATTTTTGAATAAGTTTCCTATTTCTGTTTTAATCTTTATTGACAATAATTCTTTTTTCTGATGCGGCACTACATTCGCCAATTGGTTGTTGGTAAGCGATGCCCATGGCTGTTAATATATTTTGCACTTCACTTAAAGCACTAGGCGCTACTGCTATCAATAGACCTCCATTGGTTTGTGGGTCTGGTAGTAATTGTACTGCTTCTACTTCGTCTACGCCTTCACCAAAATACACGCCTTCTTTGCAAGAAGCCCAGTTGCGTGCTGTTGCACCTGGGATGGCTTTTTGCGCGATATAAGTACGCACTTCTTTGATGATAGGTATTTGATTATATCTAATGGTTGCAGTTAAATTACTTCCTTGCATCATTTCGGTTAAGTGTCCGAGTAATCCAAAACCTGTTACATCGGTCATGGCATGTACTCCTTTTATTTTTCCTAATGCTGCTCCTGCTTTATTAATGGTGGTTAATTGTTTTACTAGTAATGTTAAATCAGCATCACTTAATAATCCTCTTTTTTGCGAAGTAGCCATAATGCCCACCCCTAATGGTTTGGTCAGAATTAATACATCTCCTTCTTGTGCAGTATCGTTTCTTTTTAAATTTTCAATAGGGACCAATCCGTTTACCACTAATCCAAATATGGGATCCTGACTATCAATACTATGTCCACCTGCAATGACAATACCCGCTTCGGCACAGGTTTTGCGCGCTCCATTCATTACTTCGGCTGCAACACTTGCAGGTAAACTTGCTAAGGGCCAACCCAAAACTGCTAATGCAAAAATGGGATTACCTCCCATCGCATACACATCACTAATGGCATTGGCTGCTGCAATTTGTCCAAAGGAAAAAGGATCATCTACAATTGGCATAAAAAAATCTGTTGTACTAATCATGGCCGTATTTTCATCAATTTGATAAACAGCTGCATCATCTCTGCTATCATTACCCACTAATAGTTGAGGCACATTTTTTCCAACATTATGCGATGCTAATATTTCTGAAAGTATCGCTGGCGAAATTTTACAACCACATCCGCCGCCTTTTGAATATTGTGTTAATTTGTATTCCATTTTTATTTTATAAACTTTTTATATTGATTAGTTGTGTTTCCATTTTTTTTATGGTGTCATCGGCGCCTTGCTCCAACCATAAATTTAAGGCCTCACTTAATGAAGCAGCTAATTTTTTTTGCATTGTTTTTATTTCCCATTCTTTTCCTGTAATCTGTTTTAATGAAACCGGATTCCCCGCGTCAATTGAAAATTGGGTTTGGTTGATATTAAATCCAATTCCAATCAGGGTCCAGTTCCATTCGGTCCCTCTAAGTATATTCTCGATCAAAATGCCCCCTGCCTTTCTGTCACGCCAATAAATATCATTGGGCTTTTTGATTTTTGTATCCTCCCCAGCCCATTGCCCAAAAAAGGATTGGGCACCCAAAGCCACCGCTGCAGAAAACCCTATTTGGTCATTTGGACCCCATTTGACCCCTGGTTTGATGGTTTTTAGCTCCAAAATATAGGTACAAAGTAGGTTTTCCCCCTTTTGGCTCTCCCAAACCCTCCCATGCTGTCCCTTCCCACTCGTCTGAAAATCAGTTTGATACACACTGCCAGATAAGGCCTTTTGGGCATGAATCTGCTCCATGGCATACATATTGGTACTATCTATCACAGACAGTTCAATGAGCGGCTCGCCTAATGTGATAATTGGTGTGGCAGGTGACAAAGAATTGTTATTTTTGTAAAGTTAGCATAGAATAATATTTTATTTATTAATCTTTAGACTAATAAGGCAATAACAAATAAATTTAAAGCATCATTGGAACCTCTTTCCGCACTAAAAAATCGACCTAAATCGTCGACCCCTCAAATTACCCGTAACGCTAAGATTTTCAAAACCATTATTCAGGCCATTCAGGATAAAAAAGGTGAAAATATTATTAGCTTAGACTTAAGAAAAATTCACGAAGCCGCTACTGACTTCTTTATTATTTGTGAAGCTAATAATACGACCCAATTAAAAGCCATTGCTGATTATGTTGAATTTGAAGTTAAAACCAAATGCTCAGAATGGGCTTATAAAAGTGAAGGTAAATCTGCTGCCCAGTGGTTGCTGATTGACTACATTAATATTGTAGTTCATATTATGCATCCTGAATCAAGGAAGTTTTATCAGTTGGAGGAAATGTGGAGTGATGCCGATACAAAAATGCACGATTTATAAACTAATTTAAGAAAGCGTTGTTATAAAATAATACGAGTTCCTATTATAAACAAATTTGTCTCCTTTTTGAAATAGATACAACATTCCACAAAGGGGTTCGATTTAATAAAAGTTGATTATGATTCCTGATAATAATTCAAAAAAGAAAGGCTCGCCTTTAGGCGATGGCCCTAAGTTGCCTAAGTTTAATTTGTATTGGATTTATGGCTTAATTGCAATTTCACTATTGTCTGCCAAATTTTTTCAAATGGCACCAGAGATTAGACCAACTACTGAGCAGGAATTTAAACAAGTCATGCTTACGCACGGTGATGTGGAGCGCATTGATTTAATTCAAAATAAAGAATTAGTAAGGGTATATATTAAACCCGATAGTATTGAAAAAGATTTTTATGTTCAAAAGCTAGGTCGCAAGTTTGAAAAAGCGAAAGTAAAAGGGGTTCCTTTATTTGAATTTAGTGTTACAGATTGGAATAGTTTTAACGAACGCTTGCAAAAATTTTATGAACAAAAGGCAATTGTCGAAGTTCCACAAAATACAGTGAAGGAAGGAGAGTGGTTTGGTCCTATCGCGAATACTATTTTCTCTTTGGTATTAATTGTCGTTGTTTGGGTTTTATTAATGCGTAAGATGGGTGGTGGCGCTGGTGGAAGCGGCGGCGGCCCTGGTGGCATTTTTAATGTCGGAAAATCTAAAGCCACTTTATTTGAAAAGGGTGGTACTAAAGTCAATATCACTTTTGCAGATGTGGCTGGGCTTGAAGAAGCTAAGGAGGAAGTAATGGAGATTGTTGACTTTTTAAAACAACCAAAAAAGTATACTGCGTTGGGTGGAAAAATTCCAAAGGGCGCTTTATTAATTGGCCCTCCAGGCACAGGTAAAACTTTATTAGCCAAAGCAATGGCAGGCGAAGCGCAGGTTCCTTTTTTTAGTTTGAGTGGATCCGATTTTGTTGAAATGTTTGTGGGTGTGGGAGCGAGTCGTGTACGTGATTTATTTAAACAAGCGCGTGAAAAAGCGCCTTGTATTATATTCATTGATGAGATTGATGCAATAGGACGTGCGCGTGGAAAAAATGCAATGATGAGTAATGACGAGCGTGAAAATACTTTGAATCAATTATTAGTGGAGATGGATGGATTTGGCGGCGACACAGGAATTATTATTTTAGCAGCCACCAATCGTCCAGATGTATTAGATAGTGCTTTATTAAGACCAGGTCGTTTTGATCGTCAAATTTCTATTGATCGTCCTGATGTAAAAGGCCGCGAGGAAATATTTAAAGTGCATTTAGGCCCTATTAAAATTTCTGAAAATTTAGATGTTCATAAATTAGCCGAACAGACTCCAGGATTTGCAGGTGCTGATATTGCGAATGTTTGTAACGAAGCGGCTTTAATTGCTGCTCGTAAAGGAAAGACGGGTGTTGAAATGAAAGATTTCCAAGATGCCATTGATAGAGTGATTGGCGGTTTGGAAAAGAAAAATAAAATTATTTCTAAAGAAGAAAAAGAAGTGATTGCTTATCACGAAGCTGGCCACGCTATTTGTGGTTGGTTTTTAGAACACGCTTATCCTTTATTAAAAGTAACAATTGTTCCTAGAGGTACTGCAGCATTGGGATATGCCCAGTATACTCCTAAGGAGCAATACTTATATACCATTGAGCAATTGACCGATCAAATGTGTATGACTTTAGGTGGTCGTGCTGCTGAACAAATTTTCTTTGGTCGCATTTCAACTGGCGCTTCTAATGATTTACAGCAAATCACAAAAATGGCGTATTCAATGGTGACTACTTATGGAATGAATGATAAAATTGGAAATGTAAGTTTTTACGATCCTTCTCAGG
This sequence comes from uncultured Bacteroidota bacterium, assembly GCA_903824725.1. GTDB lineage: Bacteria > Bacteroidota > Bacteroidia > Chitinophagales > Chitinophagaceae > Sediminibacterium. The sequence continues at coordinate 27,863 of CAIJXU010000004.1, forward strand.
AGAATACATTTCAAAAACCTTTTAGTGAGGAGACAGGTAAAATTATTGATGAGGAAGTGCGTAAAATGATTGATGGCGCTTATCAAAGAACCTTAGAATTATTAACCACTAAAAAAGCGGAAGTTGAAAAGCTTGCTAAAGAATTGTTAGATAAGGAAGTGTTGCATAAGAGTGATGTGGAGGAGTTGATTGGTATGCGTCCTTATGAGGAGAAAAAAATATTAGAAGATACATCGGCCAATGAAGTGAAGGCAACTGTTAATACAGACGAACCTTTAGTGGAAGCTCAAAGTGATGATAAAACTACTCAACCTGAAGCAGGCGGGGGTAGTTCAAATGAAGCTCCCATCACGAACAACGATGATATTCATTCATAAGTACTGAAACCAATTAAATGGAATCACAAGGCGCAAGAACTAAAATATTACAAAAAATTAAACAGGCTTTGAAGGATCCTGTGCCTGTTCCTTTCCCAGATCAAGTTGCGGAAACGCCTATTTTTTTCCCAACGGATCAGGAATTGACGATTGAATTTGCTGAAAAATTTACAGAGCTTTTAGGTAAATTTATTTATTGCGCTGATGAAGCCGAATTAGTTGATCAATTAAGCAAACTAATTCATTCTAATAAATGGGATAAAATTTATTCAAGAGAAGATGGTTGGTTGGATGATATGAAGGAATATCATTTTGATCCTGTGAATACCGACGATTTAGCGGGTTGTGATGCTGCTATTACACTTTGTGAACATTTAGTTGCAAGAACAGGCACTATTGTTTTAAGCAGTCAGCAATTAAGTGGCCGAACTACAAGTGTTTACGCGCCTATTCACATCTGTATTGCTTATACGCATCAATTGGTTTTTGATATTTCAGATAGCTTGGCTCAATTTAAAAAGGAAGCTGATGTCATTCCAAGCATGATTAGTTATGCGACGGGACCAAGTCGAACGGCAGATATTGAAAAAACTTTAGTCGTGGGTGTACATGGCCCAAAGGAAGTGTATTGTTTTTTAGTGGACAAATTAGTGGATTAGTTACATTGTATGATAATAGGGCTTTAAAAAATTGAATGCTATATGGAATTAGCGCAGGGCAAAAAAATATATTTTCTTTCTGATTTCCATTTAGGGGCACCTAATGATATCGCTAGCCGTGAAAGGGAAGCGCAGTTGGTCGCCTTTTTTAGAAAAGCGAAATCAGATGCTGCTGCTTTTTTTATTGTGGGAGATATTTTTGATTTTTGGTTTGAATACAAGACAGTGGTCCCTAAGGGATTTGTTAGATTATTAGGTTGCCTGGCTGAAATAAGTGATGCGGGCATACCGCTACATATTTTTACTGGAAATCATGATTTATGGATGCGTGATTATTTAACAAAGGAATTGAATGCGAAAATTTATACCGATCCTGCTACATTTGAATGGGCAGGTAAGCAATTTTATATAGGACATGGAGACGGATTGGGCCCTGGCGATCAAGGTTATAAGTTCATTAAAAAAATATTCACCAATCCTATCTGCCAATGGCTTTTTGGTTGGTTACATCCCGATTGGGGCATTCGTTTAGCCAATTATTTTAGCGGTAAAAGCAGGGCCAAGACGGGTATGAGTGACGAACAGTTTTTAGGCGAAGACAAAGAATGGCTAATTGTTTATTCAAAACAAAAAGCCACCGAAATAAAAGTGGATTATTTTATTTTTGGTCATCGTCACTTTGCAATTGATTTAAAAATTAATGACACTACTCGCTATATTAATTTAGGCGATTGGATTCGTTTATATACTTATGGTGTTTTTGATGGTGAAACCATGCAGTTGTTGGAGTGGAAAAAATCCCAATCACTTTAATATTTATTTTATGAATTTAGATCAACAAATATTGGGGAATTCAATCAGAAGTTATTTATTTATTTTGGCCGTTTTATTGGCTACTTTTATTTTTAAAAGATTTATTTCTCGTTTTTTTGCCAGCTTAATTTATACCTGGGTTGATAAAAAAAATCATTCTGAATTACGAAAAAGTCATGTCCACCGATTGATTGTTCCTATTGAGCAATTTTTACTTTTCTTTGTTGCCGCCATTGCAATTTACAAATTACAGTTTCCGGCATTATGGAATGTGCAAATATTTAAATTTACATTAGAGCAGGTTTTAGAATCTTTTGTCAAATTGATTTTTATCATTCTGCTCATTCGTGTTTTTATTCGTACGCTCGAATTTGTGGCTATTATTTTAGAGGAAAAATCTAAATTAACTACATCTCTATCAGATGATCAATTGGTTTTGTTTTTTCGAGACTTTTTTAAAGTTATACTATACATCATTGGGGCACTTTTAATTTTACGCTATGTATTTAATGAAAACATTGGCAACCTAGTTACGAGCTTAAGTCTTGTGGGTGCCGCTGTTGCTTTATCCATGCGGGAAAGTTTAGAAAATATCATTGCTTCCTTTATCATCTTCTTTGACAAACCCTTTACTGTAGGGGATTTGGTTAAAGTAAATAACTTTACAGGCACCATTGAAAAAATTGGGTTAAGAAGTACACGTATACGCACTCAGGAAAAAACTTATATCTCGGTTCCCAATAAACAAATGGTTGATACTATTGTAGATAATATCAGTTGTCGTACCGAGCGTAAAATTGAAATGGATGTACAGTTAAGTGTGCATACCTCTGCAGTTGCACTAACGCAATTTGCAACTTATATGCGCTCCGAAATTGAAAAGCTTAACGCTGTTTTAAATAGCACTGTTTTTGTTGCTGAGGCAGGTAAGCAATTTCACGTCATTCACATCGAATGCTTTATTTCTATGAATGTGGAATTTTCCGATTTTCAAACTTTGCGTGAAACCTTAAACATTAAAGCCATCGAGTACGCCAATGCGCATGAAATTAAGTTTGCCGAAAAAGGGTAATTTAATTTATAAGTTTTCCTTTATGGAAACTAAGAAACCTCTTAAGTTTTTTAAACTATTTAACAAGGCAATATTCTTTTCCGCTTTTTCCTTATTGTTTTTCAAATAATTTTTAGCACCATCTATTGAATATTTTTTTTCACGAAGTAAGTAATGAATTTGTTTTAAAAATTCAATATCCTGTACTCTAAATAATCTATCTCCCTTTCGCGTTTTACGAGGTTGGATTTGTTTAAATTCTTTTTCCCAATATCTTATTAAGGAAGTATTTACATTAAACCAATGTGCTACTTCGCCAATAGGGTAGTATAATTTTTTTTCTAAAATCTCTGCGCTAGGTATATTTACTTTACCCATGTCGGCATCCATGGATGCAAATGACTTGCGCCCTCTTTTTTGAATATCGTTATTACTATTCAAATGTTGCGCAGATCTAGATACAATAGGTAGTATTTCTTCTTCTAATACTTCTACCTTAGCTTCTATTATGGGGATTGATTTTATTTTTTTTGGTGCAGCAATAGGTACATCATGATTGATTTCATTTCCAAATAAGTCCAATTGATGTAAATCTCTAGCCATGTAACAAAGTTAGGGGACTATTTAATCGAACTAGACCCTACAAATGATTGGTGGATAAATTGTTAAGTAATCTGTATTTTTGTATATGCGCCTATTTATCCTTGCCGATTCTTGCTTTGATATCCCTTCACTGATCATACATCGTAAGATATTAGATATTGTCTTAGCGGGTCAATCTTCGGCGCAGTTGCATTTTTATATTGTAGGGGACCATTTCCCTTCTGAGCTGGAGGAGGCTTTGCACAGCAATGAGCAGGTGTCGGTTTTAAAAACACGACCCGCTGAAAGGTTGGTTAGTGAAGTCACTAATGCCATGGTGCTTCATTTTGGTATGCGATTAAAAGGAAGTGATTCATTTCCGCAATATTTTATCCCTTTAACTTATCCTAATATTGATCATTCGCATTCTATTTTTCGTCGTTGGAGGATGCAGTACTTATTCAATCAATATATAAAAAAATCGGCTGGCGTATTTATGATCAACGAATGGGCTGAACAATTCTTTGATCAGCATTATAAAAAACGAGCGGTTGGTTTTCAAAATGCGATACTACCTTTTGCTGCGCCACCTTCTTTTGAATGGCTTACTTTATCAGAGACAAAATCAGAATTAACACAGGGATCTAACTATTTTTTATTTTTTTCTCATCCAGATCAATTTGTTCCCGCTTTAAAGGAATTCTCTCAATTCAAAAAATGGCAACAAACCACTATGGCGATGGTTTTTGTTTTTGATTCAACCAAGCAATGCAATATTGCTACTGAATTATTAAAAGGGTATAAATACAAAGAATCGATTTATATCAAATGTATTGACGAGCTTAAATTAGAATGGATTGCGGCTACTTATGCCATTTTATGGAGTAGTATACATTTTAATAAAACAAGCTGGATTCCATGGGCTATACATTATGACATACCCCTTTTGTTTGATCAAAATTGTCAACTTCCTGAATCTTGGTTAAGTGCTGGAGAAGTTTTTCCATTCAGCGATGCTATGGCTTTATCTAATCATTTTAAATTGTATTATAAGGATGAAGTATATCGTCAAGCGCGTTCGAATATGGGAAAGGAATGGCTCCATAATTTGGAATTGATTGCCCCGACATCAGACTATGTTCATATCCCCAATGACTTAAAGCCATAACAACAATCTTATACAATAAATTAGTATTTTTGCTTCACAAATAACATATATGCATCAATCCACTATTCATGTTCAAATTGATTTAGACGAACAAAAAATTCCTCAAAATATTAAATGGTCTGCCTCAGATAGTACCGCCAATGAAGCACAGGATGCTCGCGCCATGATGCTTACATTATGGGATCCTACCGATAAGACCGCTTTGCGTATTGATTTATGGACAAAAGATATGATGGTAGATGAGATGGCCGATTTTTTTTACCAGAACTTAATGGGAATGGGCGAAACTTATTTACGCGCAACACAGGATACGGACATGGCGAATGATTTCAAAGAATTTGCCTATTCTTTTTATAAAAAATTTAATGCAAATCAAATTGCACAAAATAATAAATAGACAATTATGAGTTTAGAAACCGAAGTGATGTCCTTAATGAAGGATGCGATGAAAACCAAAGACGAATCAATGCTTAGAGGACTTAGGGCCATCAAAGCAGAAATCATAAAAGCAAAAACAGAACCAGGTGTCAATGGTGACATTTCACCTGATACCGAAATGAAGCTATTGCAAAAATTAGTTAAACAACGCAAGGATTCATTACTCATTTTTGAACAACAAAATAGACCTGACTTAGCCGTAAAGGAATCTGAAGAAATTAGCATCATCGAAAAGTTTTTGCCAGCTCAAATGAGCGAAGAAGCGGTGAAAGCTGCGGTGCAAGCAATTGTCCTTGAGGTAGGTGCAACCGGCCCACAAGATTTAGGTAAAGTAATGGGTGTGGCTACTAAAAAATTAGCTGGACAAGCCGATGGCAAAGTTATTTCTGCGATGGCTAAATCTATTTTAACACCATAAAATATGTGGTTAGATATTTTAATAGGCACTTTATTTATTATCGCCATTTTACAAGGGTATCGACATGGTTTAATTAGAGCTATTGTATCTTTTTTTTCATTGTTCATTGGACTTATTCTAGCTTATCAATTGGCAGGATGGGTGGCAAATCAATTAAAACAACATACTAAAATTGAAAGTCATTGGTTGCCGTTTATTTCATTTATTGTTGTTTTAATCTTGGTGTTAATATTATTAAGATTTTTATCTGGTTTATTGCAACAAACTGCCGAATGGCTTTTATTAGGCTGGCTCAATAAATTATTAGGCATTATTTTATATGGGTTTATTTATTTTACCATTTGTAGTGCGTTGGTGTATTTTTTACAAATTTTAGGTGTTTTAGAGCCCGCTAAAATGAAAGATGCCTATAGTTATTCTTATTTACAAAAATGGTGGCCCTATTGTATCGAAAAAATGAGCACTTTGTTGCCCTTTATCAAAAATACCATTGCCACTTTTCAAACTCAATTAACTAAGCCGCTTAAATAACCCCTTGATTGGCAGCCTATTTATAGTCTTTTTCTAAAAGGAGGAGTTCCGTTATGATTTCGTTAAATCTTGTATCACTAGCCCTTGTTATTATTAAGCTGTTTTAGTAGTTTTTACCATGATTTAAGTATCTTTAACCTTATGGCAAATGGTGTATTTGCTCAAGCATATTCATTTAAGTAATGTATAGGTTCAATTTTTAATTTACATGGAATACGAAATAAAAAAAGATGGAAAATTTGAATACCTCGAAGTAGGCGAAGGCGAAACCTTGATGCTGTTGCATGGTCTGTTTGGAGCATTAAGCAACTTTTCCGATTTAATTGAGAAGTTTAGGCATACCCACAAAGTGGTAGTACCGATGTTGCCCTTATTTGATATGGATATTTTACAGACTAGCGTTACAGGGTTGGCTAAATTTGTAAATGAATTTATTGAAGCAAGAGCGTATGATCATATTCATTTGTTGGGGAATTCTTTGGGAGGTCACGTAGGTTTAATTTATATTTTAAAACATCCTGAAAAAATAAAATCTCTCACCTTAACAGGCAGTAGCGGTTTATATGAAAATGCAATGGGAGATAGTTATCCAAAGCGAGGGGATTATGAGTATATCAAAAATAAAACAGCCGAAACTTTTTATGATCCTAATATGGCTACTAAAGAATTAGTGGATGAGGTTTTTGAAATAACCCGTAATCGACTTAAGGTAATAAAAGTATTAGCCTTGGCTAAAAGCGCTATTCGTAATAATTTAGAATCAGAGTTAACTGATATCAAGCAACCTACTTTACTTATTTGGGGAAAAAATGATACAGTGACGCCTCCACTAGTAGGGGAAGCCTTTAAAAAATTAATTCCCAACAGCCAGTTGCACTTTATTGATCAATGTGGGCATGCTCCTATGATGGAAGTGCCTAATGAATTTAATAGTATTTTGGAAAAGTTTTTAAATGAACTACCTAAATAACATTCCATGTTAGCATCTTCCATTGCGATATCCAACTTTCCCATGCTTCATTTTGAAGATAAGGTTTCATTTGCATTGCAGTGTATGGAAGATTACGATATTCAGCACCTTCCCTTGATTAAGGATGATTATTTTGTAGGGTTAGTGAATAAAGATGACCTTTTACATTTAGAAAGTAATCAAACTTTAATTCATTTAGCGGATCAATTACTGCGAATTGGTATTTTAGGCACTGCTCATTTTACAACCGCATTAAATTTATTTGCTAAAAATGAATTATCACTTTTACCTGTGTTAAATGAACAACAAGAGTGTATCGGCGTGATTGCCCAAAAAAACTTGAATGACTTGTTGGCTAAATTTTTAGGGGTAGCAGATCCAGGCGCAATGATTGTTGTTTCGGTATCACCCTATCAATATTCATTAGCTGAATTAAGTAGGTTAGTAGAAACCAATAACGCACAAATAACGCAATTGAATACCAATTTTGATGAGGCTACAGGGGCCCTCATTATTTCAATTAAATTAAATAAGGAGGAGGCAGACGTTATCATTGCAACACTTCAACGATATAATTATCAAGTACTTCATTATTTTGGTAATACTATTTTGCATAACGATATTGAAGATCATTACCATCATTTAATGAATTATTTAGATGTATAGAAAATTAAGGGTTCTCATACTATTTTTTGTTTTTCTAATATTTTTTTCTGTTATTACAAAAGCGCAAGTGCATATTAATTCAATTAATATTGAAGGCAATGATAAAACAAAAAATTATATCATATTAAGAGAACTTCCTTATCATGCTGGTGATAATGTTAATAAGGATTCCTTATCCTTTTTTAATAATTTAGCTCAACAACAACTATTTAATACCTCCTTATTTTTAGTCGCAAAGGTTTCTGCTGAATATCCATTACCTAAGGATAGTAGTATTGTGAATATTCATATTCAAGTACAAGAAAGATGGTATTTTATACCTAAACCCATATTTAAATGGGTTGATCGCAATTTTAGCCAATGGTGGAATGAACAAAATCACAGTTTAGACAGGGTGAATTACGGCATTAATTTAAGTATGAAAAATGCAACTGGAAATAACGATAGATTAGTTCTTGGTTTTGTTGCAGGGTATACGCAACAAAATATTATTAGGTATCAATTTCCATATCTTGATAAAAAACTAAGATATGGCATGGGTATTGGTTGGCAAAACTATACACAAAAGGAAATAAATTATACAACCGAATTTGATAAGCAAATATTTTTAAAAACTATTGGGATGATAAGAGAAGGATATCGTGCGAATGTAGATTTTCTTTATCGCCCTAATTTATTTGAGCATCATTCTCTTCAATTTGGTTTTGGTAAAGATGCATTATCTGACTCCGGATTTTTAATGCAACCTTTATTTTTACCAAATCATAACAATTCATTTTCTTACGCTGATGTTACTTTAGATTTCAAAAAAATTAAATTTGATTACAACGCTTATCCGACTCAGGGAAGTGCTACTGAATTCATTGCCTATCAACGATTTTCATCTGCGGCATCATTAACCTCTTTCCAGTATAGAAAAATTATAGCACACTCCTTTTCAAAACAGAATTTTATTTTTGTTGAGTCAAATTCAATAGTAAAGTTTGTACCTAATTTTAATTATTCAGATTATCGTTTATTAGGCTATGGAAATCTTCAATTGAATGGATTGGAATATTATGTTGTTGACGGGAATGCGGCGAGTATTTTAAAAACATCTTTTCATCATTTATTAGGTGGTTTTACAGTAAAGAATCCTATAAAAACCAGGTATTTGACTGACTTTAAATATGATTTTTGGATTCGCTTTTTCACCCAACTTGGGTATGTTTATAATGACCACTCTTTAAATACAAATAGGTTATCAAATACTTTGTTAAGAAGCGTGGGTGTTGGCTTAGATATAATCAGTATTTATGATTTTGTGTTAAAAATTGATTATAGCTTGAATCAGCTTGGTGACAAAGGAGTATATTTGCACGGCGGTATTAATTTTTAAATTTTCATGAAAGTAGCAATATATAGTAGAGGTTTTGATTTAGATCAACGACAATCCTTAAGTGCATTGTTGTTGGAATTGCACAAGCATGATATTTCTATTTGTATTTTTCATGACCTTTTGAAAAAATTTAATCTAAATGCGCCAGCAGGAAAAGAGGCGTATATCCCTTTTTCATCTTCGCATGATTTACCTGAGAATATTGATTGTTTAATCAGTTTAGGAGGTGATGGCACCGTTTTGGATTCGGTCACATTAGTAGCCGATTCAAATATTCCCATTTTAGGAATTAATTATGGACGATTAGGATTTTTAGCATCTATTTCTAAGGATGAATTATCATTAATGGTAGATGCCCTAGTAAATCGCACTTATGTTATTGATAAACGTGCATTAATTCATTTAGATGCTAATATTCCTATTTTTGGAACGACTCCTTATGGATTAAATGAATTCGTAATTCATAAAAGAGATACCTCTCCCATGATTAAAATTCACACTTATTTAAATGGCGAATTTTTAAATTCCTACTGGGCAGATGGTTTAATTGTTTCTACTCCTACTGGTTCTACGGGTTATAATATGAGTTGCAATGGCCCCATCTTATTTCCAGATTCTGCAAGTTTTGTTATTACACCAGTTGCACCACACAATTTAAATGTTCGATCTATCGTCGTGCCAAATACTTCGGTAATTTCTTTTGAAATTGAAGGTAGAACAGATGAATTGATTTGTGCTTTAGATGCGCGAAAGGAAATTGTTCCCAAATCAATTGAGCTCGCATTAAAGCAAGAGTTATTTTCAGTTAGTTTTATAAGACTCAATGAGAACAGCTATTTAACTACATTACGTAATAAATTAACCTGGGGGTTAGATAAAAGAAATTAAATAAAGTATGGGTAAAAGAATTTTATTTTTATTTTGTTTTTTATATGTTGTGCAAAATGCTTTGGCACAACATCATGAATTATCCGAAAACAATGGAGAGATTGGAGTCGTCATGGGTATGGCTTCCTACAAAGGAGATATTGCACCCGATGTACAAGTATTTTATAGAAACTACGGTGTGTTTTATAAAAAGCAATTTAATAATTATGTAGGCATTAGGTTAAATGCAGAGTTGCAAAAACTAGGATCTGCCGATATGCTCTCTTCTGATCCTTATTCTTTATTAAGAAATTCAAATTTTTTAATGAATTCGTTTGAGCTAAGTTTAATGGGGGAATTTTATTTTTTAAATTATATATCTGGTGGATCTCGTAATAATAAGTTTACTCCCTACCTTGGCTTTGGTATAGGGTACCTTAAAAACTTAGAAACAATTCATAAAGATAATACCAGTTTTATTCCAGACCTAGAGAGCGCTCGTATCTTAAATTCGAGTATAACTTTACCAATCAACTTAGGTGTTAAATATAATATTTATGGACAATTTAATTTGTTAGGTGAAGTTACATATCGCTTTACGAATTTTGATCATCTTGATTTTTTACAGGATACCTATTCTACGGAAATATCTTACAATGCACCTTTGGGGTTTCAAGGTAGTATGACTGGAAATGATCAATTCTTTTCTGCCAAACTAGGCATCTCCTATTCACTAAATAAAATTTATGGAATTGAGCAGGTGAAACCCCCACAAAATAAAGGCCTGTTAAATAGGTTTAGACGTAAAGTGAATTAGGACTCGATTAATTTTGAACTATGGAAAATTTGGATTTAAATAGGTTACCAAAGCATATCGCCATTATTATGGATGGCAATGGAAGATGGGCGCAGGAAAAAGGCCAAGATCGACTGTATGGTCACTTCCATGGGGTGCAGAGTGTTCGAAATATTGTAGAAGCCGCTTCGGAAATAGGCATAAAATACCTCACTTTATATGCTTTTAGTACCGAGAATTGGGACAGGCCTGCCGCTGAAGTAGCTGGTTTAATGAGCTTATTTGTTGATACGATTTCGAAAGAAGTCCCAGATTTACATAAAAATAACATCAAATTGCACTTTATTGGTAATCTTTCCCTCCTGCCAGATGATGCTAAATTAGCCTTAGAGCAAGCGACCCAGACTACCTCAAAAAATACGGGTTTAGAGCTGATTATTGCCCTAAGTTACAGCAGTAGATGGGAACTGATTCAAGCCATCAAAAATATCGCAGAAATGGTTCATTTAGGTACATTGGCGCCTGCCGATATTAAGGAGGCTACTTTGGAGGCAGCCCTTTCTACCAGTGCATTTCCGGACCCTGAACTCATGATTAGGACCAGTGGAGAATACCGAATAAGCAATTTTTTATTATACCAATTAGCATACGCTGAATTGTACTTTACAGAAACCCGTTGGCCCGATTTTCGGAAAAAGGATTTAATCGAAGCCCTTCTCGATTTTCAATCGAGAGAGCGCAGATTTGGAAAGACTAGTGTTCAGATTCATACAAATGATTAAAAAAAATAATATACTTTTTTAAGGTTTTAACAAAGACTTTGAAATATTACGAGTAATTTGCGACACTTTTAAAATTATAAATGTTTAGCCCCTTTGCAGATGCAGAAATATCTTCCATTTTATATAGGATCTTTAATGGTTCTTTTTTTGTCCTCGACATCTTTTGCCCAGGTGATTCCTGTGAAGGATTCGGTTTCGCAAATTAATGTCAAATTGATTAATATTTTTAATCAAAAAATACCTGCCAAATATAAAATTCGCGCCATCAAGGTCGTGGGTAATAAGGAATTTGATGAAAATTTATGTTTATCACTTTCTACTTTAAATATTGGGGATGAAGTCATGCTTCCCGGAACTGATAATTTTGCAAAAGCCATCCATAAATTAATGGATCAAAATTACTTTAGTGATGTAAGCGTATACATAACTGATTTAGTGAATAATGAAATAGACGTTGAAATTAATGTTGTAGAACGCCCTCGTTTATCTAAGTTTAATTTTATCGGCGTTAAAAAATCGGAGACAGATGAATTGTCTGGTAAAACTGGTTTAACACCCAATAGGATCATTACTGAAAATATGAAAATTACAGCAGTTGAGGGGATTAAGAAGTTTTATGCTGATAAAGGTTTTCAAGATGTAAAAGTGTTGATTCGTGAAAAAAAGGATGCCACTAAAAAAAATAGTTTACTCTTAGACTTTGATGTACGCCGCGGACCTAAAGTGCGTATTAATAATATTAATTTTGGAGGTAATAAGGTCGAAGAAGGGAAGTTGAAAAAAAGTTTAAAGGAAATACATGAGAAATCTAGGTTGACTCTTTTTCCGATAAATGACAAACCAATGATTGTCAAAACAACTCCTTATACTTTTGAACAATATGTAAAGGAAAACGGTTATTTAACCTTTACCAAAACAAGAAAGATTTTAAATCCATATATGCGATTTAAATTATCATCTTCCAAATTTAGCGAAAAAAAATATGACGAAAGCAAGGATAACTTAATGAATTACTATAATGCATTAGGCTTTCGTGACGCAGTGGTTGAAAAGGATACGGTTTATCATAATGCTGCAGGAAATCTAAATATCGACATTCAGTTAAAGGAAGGCCGAAAATATTATTTTGGTAATATTAGTTGGAGAGGTAACACAAAATATCCTGATTCCATTTTGAGCAGCATATTAAATATTAAAAAAGGAGATATTTATAATCGTGAAATTCTTTTTAATAAATTAGGAAAAACACAAACAGCCGAAGGAGGTGACATAAGTGGTTTATACCAAGATGATGGCTATTTATTTTTTAATGTTGATCCAATTGAGACTGCCGTTTATAATGACACCATCGATTTTGAGATAAGAATGAGAGAGGGCCCTCAAGCGACCATCAAAACCATTCGTATTGCAGGTAATGAAAAAACAAAAGACTTTGTAATACGTCGTGAGATAAGAACTATTCCAGGCGATAAGTTTAGTCGAACTTTACTTGTTCGTTCTCAAAGAGAAATTTCTCAATTAAATTATTTTGATCAAGAGAAAATTAAAATTGATCCTATCCCCAATCCAGAAGATGGGACGGTTGATATCAATTATACTGTGACCGAAAAATCAAGTGATCAACTTGAGTTAAGTGCAGGTTGGGGTGGCTATATTGGTCTTACAGGAACGATAGGAGTCACTTTTAATAATTTTTCATCAAAAAATATATTTAAAAAAGCTGCCTGGGATCCATTACCTATGGGAGATGGTCAGAAATTGAGCTTGAGAGTGCAAAGCAATGGTAAAGCTTTTAGATCAACCAACTTCACTTTTACGGAACCTTGGTATGGTGGAATTAAGCGAAATACATTAACTGTAAGTTTGTTTAATACTAAATATGGTCAAACTTATGATTTAAACACTGGAGCATATGATCCAAATGCAGCAGATGCTCGATATATTTCTACAACTGGGGTTACTGTTTCTTTTGGACGTCAGTTATTATGGCCCGACGATTATTTTTCATTAAGCATGGGGGTTAACTATACACGCTATACTTTAAAGGAATACGCCATTGATCCATATAACTTACCTAATTTTTCAAACGGTAATGTTAATAACATCAATTTTAGAGTTGCATTACAACGTACTTCAATTGACCAACCTTTATTTCCAAGAACGGGGTCTACTTTTTTATTAAGTGCTCAATTAACGCCACCTTATTCTTTGTTTAATCCTAATATTGGTACAGCATCCAATCCATATGAATTTTTAGAATACCATAAATGGCGTTTAAATGGTGAATGGTTTGTCCCTTTAGGAAGGCCAACAGGCGAGGATCACAACAAACAATTTGTTTTACGTTTTGCAGCTAAATTTGGATTATTAGGTCGTTATAATTCTAAATTAGCCATTTCGCCATTTGAACGTTTCCAATTGGGCGATGCAGGTTTAAGTAATCAAATGGCATTATTAGGTTACGATATTATTGCTCAAAGAGGGTATCCAGTTTATGAAACTTCCGATATTAAAGTGAATCCTGATCAACAAACGGCTAGACAACATTTTACTATTTTTAATAAGTATGCAATTGAGGTTCGGTATCCATTAAGTTTGGCTGCAAGTAGTACTATTTATGCTTTAGGATTTTTTGAAGCTGCAAATGGATGGTATAGCACGAAAGAATATAACCCATTTAATTTACGCCGTTCAGTTGGATTAGGTATGCGTTTTTACCTTCCCATGTTTGGATTGCTAGGATTTGATTATGGTATCGGTTTAGATCGTATTAATGGAACAGGCTCATTGAAAGATGCAGGAAGATTTACCTTTATGTTAGGGATTGAACCAGAATAGTAATTCAGAAAATCAAATTGTATTTTAATTTTAAAATGATAGAGCATGCAATTAAATAAAGTTTTTTTAGTTTTAGCTATAACGCTCATGTCTGCATTTGCGACACAAGCGCAAACTCGATATGCCATCATTAACACAAAGTATATATTGGATAAAATTCCTGAATATAAGGAAGCGGATAAAAAATTAAAAGCGCTAGGTGATCAATGGCAACAAGAAATTGACCAAAAGCAAATGACGCTTGATAAAATGTATAAAAACTATGAGGCTGAACAGTTTATGCTTTCGGATGACCTTAAAAAAAAGAGAGAGGATGAACTTTTTATAAAAGAAAAAGAATTGAGAGACCTTCAGAAAAAAAGATTTGGGTATGAAGGTGATTTGTTTAAAGAACGCCAAAAAATGGTTAAACCCATTCAGGATAAGGTATATAATGCCGTTCAAAAATTGGCTACTGCTAGGTCTTATGACTTCATTTTAGACAAAAGTGAAGGAATTACCATTATATTTGCAGACCCGAAACTGGACAAAAGCGATGATGTATTAAAGGAATTGGGGATTAATAATTAATAAAAAAACACAAAAAGTAATTTTTATGCTACGCGCCTAGGATGGGCAAATGACATAAAACAAACAAAAAAACAATAAGTTATGAAAAAAGGTTTCCTATTTGCTGCCATTTTATTTGTTGCAGCTTCATTCAACAACACCATTTCTGCCCAAAGCAAAATTGGTTATTTTGAAGATCAAAGTGTCATTGCTTTATTCCCTGGTATCCAAAAATTAGATACCGTTTTAAGATCTTACCAACAGGATTCATTGCAAGACGAGTATAACTATACTTTAAAGGATTATCAAGTGAAGGATAGTATTTACAGAAAAGATTCAGTGGATTTGTCTAAGCGTCCAAAAGCATTACAAATGGCAACTGATGATTTAAATCGCTTGAAATACAAATTGATTAATTGGCAACAATACTCTCAACAAGCAATGGAGCAAAAACAAGAAAATTTGTTAATGCCTTACAGACAAAAAATTGCTGCAGCATTAGCTGAAGTAGTTAGAGAACAAAAATATGATTTTGTTTTAAAGCAAGAATCTTTGTCACCGTATACCAACCCTTCGATTGCAGACAATATAACCATTCGTGTTGCAATGAAGTTGAAATTACCTTTACCAAAGGAAGTGGAAGAAGCATTTAGAGTGGCTACAGGTGGAGCACCTGCTGCTGCAAAAGCGCCTGCTGCGGCTCCTGCTGCAAAAGCGCCTGCAAAAAAAGGATAATATTTTAAAATATATTTTACCAAGAACCTCGTTGTTTACAACGAGGTTCTTTAGTTTTACTAAATAAAATAAAAATATGCTGACTGCGCCAATTGGTGTTTTTGATAGCGGATACGGAGGTCTTACTATTTTAAAGGAACTAAAACATAGTTTACCTCAGTATGATTATATTTATTTAGGCGACAATGCTAGGGCGCCTTATGGCCCACGCTCTTATGATACAGTATATCAATACACATTAGAAGCAGTTAATTGGTTTTTTAATCAGGGTTGTTCATTGGTTATTTTAGCTTGCAATACAGCCTCAGCCAAAGCACTCCGAACCATACAGCAAAAAGATTTACCCATCCTAGCACCTGACAAAAGGGTATTGGGAGTGATTAGACCCACCACTGAAATTTTAGGTCAATTCTCTACCACCCAGCAAGTGGGCATCATGGGAACCTTAGGTACCATTCAAAGTGATAGTTATCCTATTGAACTTGCTAAATTTTTTCCAACGCTTAAAGTGTTTCAACAAGCCTGTCCATTATGGGTGCCTTTAATTGAAAATGGTGAATATGATAAGCCTGGCGCAGACTATTTTGTTCATTCTTATTTGGATCAGTTATTTGCCCAATCAGCCAACATTGATACCATTCTATTAGCCTGCACCCATTATCCACTTATAGCGGACAAAATAAGGGCATTTATGCCCCAAGGGGTAAACTTGGTTACTCAAGGGGCTATCGTGGCCAAAAGCCTTGCTAAATACCTTGAAAGCCATCCTGATTTGGCTCAAAAATGTAGCCAATCTGGAAACTTAAGTTTTTACACGACCGACAACCCCCAAGCCTTCGAATTACAAGCCAGTACCTTTTTTGGACAAAAAATTGAGGCAAAACATACAGTTTTAGCTTAAAAAATAAAAAAATACCCTATTTTTGCCGTCCTTTCACAGGTAGTGGTATGGTGACTGCTATTAAGAACAGGACGAAAACGAAATTTAAAGTACAGAAAAG
>CAIJXU010000005.1 GCA_903824725.1 uncultured Bacteroidota bacterium
AGATAAGTAATATCTTATATTTATGATACCCTGATATACCAACACTTATGAAATATTTAATACTTACATTTTTCAGTGCACTCTTCATTCAATTTAGTGTAGCACAAAATACGCCAACCTTAGTGCCGTATAAAACCGAAAAAAAAGTATTAGATGGATTTATGGATAAACGTTTTGGGATGTTTATTCATTGGGGGCCGGTTAGTTTAAGAGGTACTGAAATTGGTTGGTCCCGAACCAGTGTTATTCCAAAGGCAGAATATGATGAATTATACCATGATTTTAATCCCGCTTTATTTGATGCAGATGTATGGGTTAAAACTGCAAAGCAGGCAGGTATGAAATACATTACCATTACTGCCAAGCATCACGATGGATTTTGTTTGTGGCCTACTAAATTTACTTCCTATAATATTATGAATACACCTTTTAAAAAAGATGTAGTAGGAGCGTTGGCAAAAGCATGTAATAAATATGGAATTAAACTTTGTATTTATTATACGGTACTTGATTGGTATGATACAAGATACCCTATTAGAGTAAGTGATAGTAAACCTGAAACAACAGGTAACATGGTTGAATTTGTGCAATTCATGAAAAATCAATTAAATGAACTTGTGACCAACTATCATCCTTATATGTTATGGTTTGACGGAAATTGGGAAAGTCCTTGGACAAAAGATATGGGTGCTGATATTTATAATTACTTAAAAAAATTAGATAAAAATGTCATAATTAATAACCGATTGGGAAAAGGAACTCATAAAGTGATGACGAATGAAACCATTGGTGATTATGCGACACCCGAACAAGAAGTGGGTGAAATTAATATGAATTACCCATGGGAATCCTGTATTACTATTTGTAATCAATGGGCTTGGAAACCAAATGATAAAATGAAGTCATTGAATGAGTGCATTCAAAAGTTAGTGAGCACGGCAGCGGGTAATGGAAACTTATTATTTAATGTAGGCCCAATGATGGATGGCAGAATGGAACTACGTCAAGTGAATCGTTTAAAACAAATGGGGGCTTGGTTAAATAATTATGGCGAAGCCATATACGGAACAAAAGGTGGGCCTTATCGACCTAATTCAGCATATGCAGCAACTCGGAAAGGGGATAAAATATACATTCATATTTTTAATGCCGACCATCATCAAATTTCCCTGCCAAATATTCCAAATTTAAAAGTACTGAGTGCTCACTTTGTAAAAGGAGCTAATCTGGCCTTTGATCAAAACAGCACTAATATCAATATTCAATTACCTAATCAATTGCCAGATGAAAATTGTTCTGTTATTGAATTAAAAATGAATGGAAATACTGAAATGATTCCTTTAATTGAATTTCAAAAAAAGTAATTTTTAATTTCATCTAAACAACCAATAAATCTATTTAATAAAATTCATACTATGCAGCTATCTTATAATCATGACTACCCCTCTATTGACGATCTTATTAAAAAAGCAAAGTCAAAAATTCCAAAATTCGCGTTTGAATATTTAGATGGCGGTTGTAATGAAGATGTTAATTTAACAAAAAACACCAAAGAATTAAGAGAGGTTGAATTAAAACCTTATTATTTAAGACATCATACCGATGCAAACTTAGATACTTCATTGTTTGGACATACTTATGATGCTCCATTCGGAATTTCACCCATTGGATTACAAGGTTTAATTTGGCCCAATGCCCCTGAGATATTAGCTAAGGCCGCTTTCAAACATAATATTCCATTTATATTGAGTACTGTTTCAACGAGTAGTATTGAGCGTATAGGATCATTGACCGAAGGGAAAGCTTGGTTTCAATTATATCATCCTGCCGAAAATGAAATTCGAGATAAAGTCATCGACAGAGTGCAAGAAGCAGGCTATCCTGTATTGGTGATATTAAGTGATGTCCCTACGTTTGGTTATAGGCCAAGAGATATTCGCAATGGTTTGGCCATGCCACCACGAATGACCTTTAAAAACATGCTTCAAATTATGGGAAGACCCGAATGGGCATTAAAAACTTTATATCATGGACAGCCTTCCTTTGCAACTATGAAGCCTTATATGCCTAAAGGTTTAAATATGCAACAACTGGGTCAGTTTATGAATCAAACTTTTTCGGGCAGATTAAATGAACAAAAAATTTCGGCCATCAGAGACAAGTGGAAAGGAAAATTAGTCATTAAAGGAATTGCTTCGGAGGAAGACACCGAGATGGCGATTAAACTTGGTTTAGATGGAATTATTTTATCTAATCATGGTGGCAGACAATTGGATCCCGGTCAATCTACTATTAAAACATTAGCTCCTATTGTTGAAAAATATAAAGGTCAAATTAAAATAATGATGGACAGTGGTTTAAGATCTGGTCCAGATATTGCCCGAACCATTGCATCAGGTGCGGAGTTTGCTTTTATGGGACGCAGTTTTATGTATGCAGTTGCTGCATTAGGGGAGGAAGGAGGAGATCATCTTATTTCAAGTTTAAAAATACAATTAAAGCAAGTGATGGATCAAGTGTGTTGTGCCAAAGTGGACGACTTGCCCTCTTTTTTAATTAAAATAAATAAATGACAAAATCATCAAACAAAGGGGATTTTAAATTAGGAATTCTGTTATTTATTTTAATAGTAGGTGTTTCGTATTACGTAATAAACAACTATACCAATACTCAATATAGTGACTGGAAAGTAACAGGAGGAAGCAAAGGAAATTTAAAGTACTCAAGTTTGAATGAAATTGACACCAACAATGTGAGTAATTTAAAAGTAGCATGGGTTTATCATTCTGAACATGATGATTCTACAAAGAAAGGATCTATGGAATGTAATCCCATCATTGTAAATGGAATTTTATATGGTGTATCGCCTAAGATGAAATTATTCGCAATTGATGCAGCTACTGGAATTGAAAAATGGCAATTTGATCCAGCTGATTCAATAAATAATAAATTGTGGCATCGCAGCAGTATCAATATGAACAGAGGGGTGGCTTATTGGGAGGAAGGGAATGATAAAAGAATTATTTACACAGTGGGCCCCATTGCATTTGCAGTGAACGCTATAACAGGAAAACTAATTCTAAGTTTTGGAAAAGAAGGTGGTGTTAATCTCGCAAAGGGACTTGACCGTGATGAATTTAAAGTTTCTATTGCTCCTACTTCGCCTGTTATGATTTATAAAAATTTATTTTTCTTAAGTGGCTTGGTTAGCGAAGAAACACCCGGACATATCAGGGCATTTGATGTAAAAACAGGCGCGCAAAAATGGATTTTTCATACTATTCCTTATCCTAATGAATTGGGCTATACTACTTGGGCCGATACGAGTGCTTATAAAAGAATGGGTTCAACCAATAGCTGGTCTGGTTTTAGTTTGGATGAAAAAAGAGGTATACTTTATGCAGGCGTGGGTAGCCCTACCAATGATTTTTATGGTGGTGATCGATTAGGCAATGGCCTTTTTGGTAATTGTATTTTAGCCATTGATGCTTTAACTGGGAAATTGATTTGGCATTTTCAAACAGTACATCATGATGTATGGGATATGGATATCTCAAGTCCTCCAGTACTAGTGACAGTGGATAGAGAAGGAAAAAAAATAGATGCCATTGCGCAAACCACTAAAACTGGGTTTGTGTTTTTATTCGATAGAGAAAACGGTAAACCCCTTTTCCCTATTCAAGAAAAACCGGTTTCAACTCAAACATCTATTCTAGGTGAAAAACTTTCTCCTACACAACCCTTTCCGATTTTACCTAAACCTTTTGTAAGGCAATTGCTAACCGAAAATGGTTTAAATACTTTGGTGAGTGATTCATCCTATCAGGATATAAAAAAGCGATTTAAAACTTTTCGATCTCAAGGTATATTTACACCTCCTAGTAAAGAAGGTACGATTATTTTACCTGGATATGATGGGGGCGGTGAGTGGGGAGGTCCTTCGATTGATCCAGAAAAAGGAATTTTATATGTGAATGCAAATGAAATGGCTTGGGTATTAAACTTGGTCGAAAACAAACAAATTTTAAAAACACATTTCACCAATTTGGAAGCAGGTCAATTGCTTTATAAGTTGAATTGTATGGGTTGTCATGGACCTGAACAAAAAGGATCTGGTGATTACCCTACTATTATAGGTGCAGAAAAAAAATACAATGAAGCAAGTTTCAATAATTTGCTTTCAACAGGCCGTAAAATGATGCCTGGTTTTAATCAGTTATCTAGTTTTGAGAAATCGGCCTTGGCTTCTTATATTTTAAAATTGAAAACACAACAGTCAAAAAAATATAAGGGTTCGCTTGAAAAAATTCAGGGATCTTTAAAACCTTCTTATGGATTTACAGGGTATAATAAATTTTTGACAAAAGAAGGTTATCCTGCGATTAGCCCACCTTGGGGTACATTAAATGCAATTGATTTAAATACTGGAAAATATGTATGGTCCATTCCTTTAGGAGAATTTAAAGAATTAAAAGCAAAAGGAATTCCAACAACGGGAAGAGAAAATTATGGAGGCTCTGTCATAACAGCAGGAGGGCTTTTATTTATTGGTGCTACAGCAGATGGAAAATTTAGGGCCATTAATAAAGCAAATGGTAAAATTTTATGGGAAACAGATTTACCTGCCTCAGGGGTAGCAACGCCATCGGTTTATAAAGTGAATGGGAAGCAATATGTTGTCATCGCATGTGGTGGTTCAAAATGGGGAGGGAGTATGGGTGATAGCTATGTTGCATTTGCATTACCAAGCCATTGATTTATTTTGTTTTAAATTCCCAGGTAATTTTGCCAATATTATCAGGCTTTCCTGTTGCTGGTAATGATATGCTGCCATTTAATTGACCTTTTTGATCTCGTTTTACCGAAAGCGTTCTCCATGAAAAATCTCCTTTTTCATAGTTAAACGTTTTTCCATCATCATCATACAATTGATAGCTGGCATCTTTTTCACCATAGTATTTAATTACTAAATCGTATTTGCCTTCTGCTACTGTGTTGTTCACAGCCATTGGTATAATACCACCTTCTTTTACAAAAACAGGTATATGTGCAAGTCCTGGCGCAACAGTGATTACTTCTGAATCACCCACTAATTTGCCTGTATAAAAATCATACCATTTTCCTTTTGGTAAAAATACTTTTCTGCTAATTTCTCCAGTAAATAGTGGAGCAATCAATAAATTATCTCCTACCATGTACTGATCTTTTATTTCATTTGGAAATGCATCCACTAAATTCATTGCCCTAAAAGGAGGTCGGCCATAAAATGCATATTCAGCAAAACAAGTATATAAATAAGGAATTAATTGCATTCTTAAATTGGCAACATCCGCTACTTCTTTTTCAACTTCAGGAAATGTCCAGGGCTTAGTTCCATCCGACCATGCATTCAACATAGCAATGGGTGAAAAGCAAACTGTTTGCATTCTGCGAAGCCAATCTTCGGCCGATCCCGAACTGCGTACTTCGGGAGTCCAGAGTGTACCAATAAATGAACTGTTAATTAATGCAGTAATAAAATCCCTATGACTATAATAATCATTATAAATAACAAATGGGAAGCTCGTAGCGCCTGCATTGGTTCCCCTAACCAATCCGTAGGTTCTTTTATTTTCCGTTCTATATAATTGGGTATTTAATTTTTGCATCATCATCCCATAAGTTTGTCTCATCATTTCTGCTGGCATTTTCGAAGGGAATTTGGCGACATCTGGCCATAACCAAAAATCAAATCCATCATTCTCATCCATCTTAAATCCACTTACGCCAATGTCAAGTAAATTTTTCTTTAAATGATTTCCAATAATAGTATTCGTTTGCTTCATTGCATAATCAGGAATATAGCCTGACCATACCGTATGCGATGAAGTGAAAGGTTTTAAAGTGCTCATTAACTTTGCATCTGGAGAAATATAAGGGTTGATCCAAAGATTAGTATAAATGCCTTTGTCTTTTAATGTTTTGATTAAACCTTTAGGATCAGGGAATCTTTTATTATCCCACTCATAGGTACAGGGGTATGATTTACTTTGCCAGCCTGGCTCTAAGCCAATCACTGTTAAAGGAAATTGATGTTTTGTAAATCCTTCCACTTCCTCAAGTAGCTGCGCGTCATTAAATAAAGTAGGCGTTCGGTGCCAAAATCCAAGTCCCCATTTAGGAGGTAAGCATCCGCCTCCTTGGTATAAATTAAATCTACTTACAGCATCTAGTGTACTAGGTCCACCAAACACAAAAAGTTCAACGCCTTCTGCTGGTATTAATACTTCCACATTATCTGAATAAGGAGATGCAGACCATTTTGGATCCGTATTGCGATCTCTTACATCTGCTGGAGTTTTACTATCTACCCTCACACCTGTTCCCACCCAGATGTCTATATACCTTGCTGAATTTATAAAAACACCATATCCTTTAGATGAAACATAAAAGGGGATGGGGGCATGAGAGCGTCCATTATCTACACCATCATAATGATCCTCATGTAATCTAAGAATGCGTCCTCTTTGTTCTACTGTTTTGAAATTCAAACCTAATCCAAATATTTTTTCAGTTTTGTCGAGCGGAAATTTTAAATAAGTTTTTCCGTCATATACTTCTACTTCTATTTCATTTTCTGCAATCGGAAAATTAGCTGATGGCATATCATTAATCGCTTTTATTTTAGGAGATACTCCTGAAATAGACAATAAATTTTTCGCTTCAGGTTTTCCTACTTCAGCTTTCCAAACCCCATTGGCCATTTTTTGCCAATGAAAGCTTACTTTTTGCGATGCCGCTTCCATTGATAAAAACTGCGTAATGGTTATGAGGCATAAACTAAATAATAAGTTGGAAATATATTTCATATAAAAGTGAATTAATAAGTAAGTTAAATATTTTTCAATAGATCGCTATAGCATTTCAACACTAATATACGATTAATATGATATGTTTTTAGTGTTGATGATAGGTTAATCTTATACCTATATTTTTTTCAAGCACATCCTTTAATTTTTATAAAATGAATTTCAAAATAATAGGTTTTTTGGTAATCATGCATTTTTCAATACAGTTAGTTGCATAAGACAGATCGTAATTGTCACAAGCGCTCCGTAAAAAATATTTTACCATTGGCTACTAAATTAGAATTAATTGAAGCTAAAAAAGACAGCTTAGTTCTATGATTCATATTTATAAGGCATTAGGAGGAGGGTGGAAATAATTCAAATTTTGTACATATAATGATCACAACTGCCAATACGATTCCTTAGATTTGCTGAATAAATTGAATGTATTGGAATCGCCCATTTTTTTGATAACGCCCCCTTTTACGCAATTGAATACACCGTATCCAGCTACTGCGTATCTAAAAGGTTTTTTCAATACCAAAAATATACCCACTGTTCAGTCCGATTTGGGGATTGAAGTGATATTAGCCCTCTTTAATAAACAAGGACTTGAAAAACTGTTCACCACCATTGAAGCCAAACTGCTTTCAAATGAAATAGCACTTTCATCCAATAGCCAAAGGATGCTTGCTTTAAAAGATACTTACATCAACACCATTGATCATGTTGTACTTTTTTTACAAGGCCAATCAAATACATTAGCTCATTTAATATGTACTCGACAATTTTTGCCCGAAGCAAGTCGCTTTGAACCTATTGATGACACGAATTGGGCTTTTGGCAGTATGGGTAAACAGGATAAAGCTAAATATATTGCAACGATGTATTTAGAGGATTTGGGAGACTTAATCAAGGAAACAGTGGATGAACATTTTGGCTTTAGTCGTTATGCTGAAAGTTTAGGAAGATCTGCGAATTCCTTTGACGAGCTATATGACCTACTTCAAATGCCTTTCACCTATTTAGATGAAATTTTAATTAAAATTTTTGATGCGCATATTCTTAAAGTACAACCTAAATTAGTTTGCATTTCGGTGCCATTCCCTGGCAACTTATATACTTCACTTCGTTGCGGTCAATGGATTAAAAATAAATACCCACATATCAAAGTGGCTATGGGCGGTGGTTTTGCGAATACTGAACTACGGTCATTAAGTGATCCTCGTGTATTTGAGTTTTATGATTTTATTACTTTAGATGATGGGGAAGCCCCTTTAGAAATATTAATTGAACATATTGATGGGAAAAAGCAACAACATGAATTAAAGCGATGCTTTATTTTATTGAATGGGGTGGTCACTTATATCAACAATACAAGTTGCTCCGATTATAAACAAGGGCAGGTGGGAACACCCGATTACGATGGACTATGGTTAGATAAATATATATCTGTCATTGAAATTGCCAATCCCATGCATAGTTTATGGAGTGATGGAAGATGGAATAAATTAACAATGGCACATGGATGTTATTGGGGTAAGTGCACTTTTTGTGATATTTCATTGGATTACATTAAAAATTACGAACCTATATCTGCAAGTTTATTAGTGGATAGAATGGAAGAATTAATTAAAAAGACCGGACAAAATGGTTTTCATTTTGTAGATGAAGCAGCACCGCCATCTATGATGAAAGCGGTGGCTATTGAAATCATAAAGCGAAAGTTAGTTGTAAGTTGGTGGGCTAATGTGCGTTTTGAAAAAAGTTTCACGCAAGATATTTGTCTATTATTAAAATCCTCAGGTTGTATAGCGGTGAGTGGAGGCCTTGAAGTAGCATCTGACCGACTATTGGAGCTAATGCAAAAAGGAATTACAGTTGCACAAGTGGCTAAAGTGAGTAAGCATTTTTCTGACGCAGGCATTATGGTACATGCTTATTTGATGTATGGTTTTCCTACTCAAACCATTCAGGAAACTATCGACTCTTTAGAAATGGTAAGACAATTATTTGAGACGGGAGTTTTACAATCTGCTTTCTGGCATTTGTTTACGATGACAGCACATAGTCCCGTGGGTCTAGATCCCGATAAATATTTAGTCAAAAAAGTTTCAGATGAAATTGGAACATTTGCCAATAATGATATCGCGCATATCGATCCTACTGGGGCAGATCATGCTACTTTTGGATATGGATTAAAAAAAGCATTATTAAATTATATGCATGGTGCGTGTTTTGAATACCCATTACAAAAATGGTTTGATTTTAAAGTGCCTAACACAACCATTACCCCGCATTATATACAAAAGGCAATCAATGAGCCTGAACTGAATGAATCAAATAACTATAAAGCCATTTGGTTAGGGGTTTTGCCTTTGACTTCACTTTTGCAGCGTTCAAAAAAAGGAACTAAATGGGAGGAGATGTCAATGGAATTCCAAACAAATACTAATAGCGTAACTATTAATATAGATGCTGCCAAAGGAACTTGGTTAATGTCACTATTACCCCAATTAAGTATTGACAAAACCAATGGACTCAGTTTTACAGAAATCAAGAAATCCTACCTTGATGCAGGCTTACTTGATTTTGAACTTTTTTGGGACAATAAACCCATCACTACCATGCATAAAGTGGGCTTACTAAGGGTTTAATGTAGCAGACTCCTTGCTCTAATTTTTAATAATAATATCGATTATAGCTATTTCGGGGGATTCATCCCAAAGCATCATTGCATTTATGAACTTTACTTTTTCATAGTTGGCCAGCTCCATTATTTTAATTTCTTTTTCAATTATTTTATGCTCATCAATGAGCCTCGCTCGATGGGTGCCTAATAGGAGTGGATTTTTTGGGGTATGCCATTCCGTACCATTAAAAAAAACCAAATTAGCATAATTGCCATCCTTAATAATTTCGTCTTTGACTATGATTATTTCGTCCGTACCTGCCTTGTCTAAAGCTTCATTAAGCCAATTGCGATTGGTATATTTAAAGGAGTATTCTTCTTGATTTATAGGAGAGATGGCGACCGTGTCGACATTTTTTAATTTATATAATTCATATTCCACTTTATAATTTCCTTCTATATTATAAAGTATTCTTATTTTATATACTTCGTCCATTTTAAAATCAAATTCTAATGAAATTTCATTAATCAAGATAGATGTATTTTTTTCAAATGCCTTTAAAGTTCGATTGATTCGAGTTTGATGATAGGATACATTTTCAAGTAGCCCATTTTGATATCGTATGGTTTCAAAAAAAGGGTACATAAACTTTGTTAATCATTTCATTGTATTCATTCATTGCATCGCTATTAAAAGTGATGCCGCCGCCACTACGATAGGTTTTGTCATTTTGTAGAAACCTTATTAATACAGTACTGTCTAAGTTTTTGCCATCAAAATAGCCTGCAATACCAGTATAATATCCTCGATCTTCCTTCTCCACTTTGGATATAATTTCCAATGTCTTTTGTTTTGGTGCACCCGAAATGGAACCTGCTGGTATTAAATCAAATAGGATGTCCCCAATTTTTTCATTAAATAATGGAGGCAATTCCCCCACTATTTCAGAACTTACTTGACCTAGATTACCATTATTTGTTTTTATTTCTTCATAATATCTAAATTGATTCACCTTCACATTGTTAGCTACTTTACTTAAATCATTTCGAATAAGATCGACCATGGTTGCGTGTTCTGCAAATTCCTTTTGGTCATTTAATATAATATTTTTTGCATTTGGAATACCAGCCTGAATAGTACCCTTCATAGGGTAGGAATATATTTTATTTTCTTTTATTTTTATAAAAGTTTCAGGTGAGAAACAAACAAATTCATTTTTAAGACAACAGATATATTTAGCATGAGCATTGCTATATATTTGGTCCAGTGTAAAATTGGTTTCAATTTTAGTAGCAGTAGTTAAATTAATCAAAAAACTATTCCCTAAACCAATTTCTTTTTTAACTTGGTCAAATTTATTTTTATACTGTTCAAAAGTGATGGGTATTTTTTCAAAATGAATTGGGGTCTCAGTTCTTTGAATAGAGTGGTTTTTTTGATTTGTGATTCCATCAAAATTAAATGTGAATTGAGTTGCGGCTTCTTCCCAAGTCCAGCATAAAGGTTTTTTACATTCAAAATCAATTAAAAAAACAAATGGAATATGTTCCTTTCCCCATTGGTTTAATTTTGATTTAATGTTTTCCACTTCTTTAAATAATTTTTCCAAAGATATGTTTATTGTATTTTTTTTTAATTATATTTATACCCTAAAACAATGACTATGGGATTTGCTATTAATAAAAAAATTGCAGCTAAGAATTCCACTAATACTACTAAAGCGACAGTACAAGGTGGAAGTTCTAAATTTATCGCTAAAGCGAGCACAAAATCAACTGGTACTACCAAGAAACCTATTAAAACAGGTGGTTCAAGAGGAAGTTGATTTTTAGACCTTTTAGCATTCGATTTATTTTCAATAAATTGATAATCAGTGCTTTGTGATATTCTCGCAAAGCATTTTTTATTATAAAACATCCTTCACAAAGTGGCACGGGGCTTTTAAAAAGTACTTATATTTATTTATTAATACAAAACACATGAAATCACTAGCAGTATCTATTTTTTTACTATTTGCGATGGTCTCCTATGCACAAATTAAACCTACGGCAGGTGCTGATAGGTTAAAAAGTGTTGATCAAAAATTACTACTTAAGGCCAATTCTACAATAAACACTTCGGCCTTTCGTAATATCGGCCCATCTATTATGAGTGGTCGTGTAGTAGACATTGAAGTAAATCCTGCCGAACCTACCGAATTTTATGTGGCTTATGCTTCTGGAGGTGTATGGCATACCGTAAATAATGGTCAAAGTTTTATACCTATTTTTGATTCCACTGCATCTTTAATAGTTGGAGATATTGCAGTGAATTGGAAAAATAGAATCATCTGGGTAGGTACAGGTGAAGTAAATAGTAGCCGTTCTTCTTATTCAGGTATTGGAGTTTTTAAATCGGACAATAATGGAAAAACATGGGACTATTTAGGATTACCAGAAAGTCATCATATTGGTAAAATTTTATTATCACCTAATGATCCTAATACAGCTTGGGTAGCTGCCTTAGGACATCTATATTCTGAAAATAAAGATAGAGGTATTTATAAAACTTCAGATGGTGGTAAAACATGGAAACATACTTTATATATTGATGCCAATACAGGTGGGGTAGACATTGATATAGATGCAAAAAATACAACTACTTTGTATGCTGCCATGTGGTATAAAACCAGATCTGCTTCCAATTTTGTTGAAGCAGGTAAAACCAGTGGTATTTATAAAAGTACCAATGGGGGAGATAGTTGGACATTAATTTCAACTCCAGGTTCTGGTTTCCCTAATGGGGAAGGAGTTGGTCGTATTGGGGTTGCTGTATTTCCTGAAAATCCATCCATTGTTTATGCCATTGTAGATAATAACTTTCATCAAGCAGATACTACTATCAAAAAAAACACGGATACTTCTAAATATGTACTAAACGATTTTAAGGATTTGACTAAAGATCAATTTCTTGCATTAGATGATCGTAAGTTATCTGCATTTATTAAATCTCCACGAAATGGTCTGCCTACAAAATATACCGCTACTGGAATTAAAGAAGATGTCAAATCAGGCAAGTTAACTGCATCTTGCATTTGGGATTATTTATATGATGCTAATACAGCCTTATATGAAACCCCTATTATTGGTGCTGAATTATATCGCAGTGAGGATGGCGGTGCTTCATGGAAAAAAACACATGACAAGCCAATTAATTTATATAGTACTTATGGGTATTATTTTGGTAAAGTATTTATTAGTCCAACCAATTCAAATAAAGTGGTGATTACTGGGGTAGGCATTTTATTAAGTACAGATGGCGGTAAGACATTTAAGGAAATAGGCAAGGAAAATGTACACTCCGATTTTCATTATGCTTGGATGAATGGGAATAAGGATAGTCATATGATTATTGGTAATGATGGAGGTTGTAATATTTCTTATGATAATGGGGAACATTGGTTTAAAGCCAATACACCTGCAGTGGGACAGTTTTATAATATCGCGGTAGATATGGCAAAACCCTATAATGTTTATGGTGGTTTACAAGATAATGGCACTTGGTTAGGGGCAAGTACCACTAAGGAAAATTATGATTGGTATGATGGTGGGCATAATCCTTATACTATGATTAATGGAGGCGATGGAATGCAAGTTCAAGTGGATTGGAGAGATAATAAAACAGTGTATAGTGGATCGCAATTTGGCGTTTATTCAAGACAAAATTTGCAAACCAAAGAAAGAAAATCTATTCGCCCTACAAGAGATTTAGGAGAAGCCGCATTAAGATATAACTGGCAAACGCCCATTTTATTAAGCAGGCATAACCAAGATGTTTTTTATTATGGAAGTAATAAATTTCATCGTTCTATGAATAAGGGAGATAGTTTAGTCGCATTGACTGCCGACTTAACCACTAATCCATCACAAGGGGATGTTCCTTTTGGAACTTTAACCACCATGAGTGAAAGTCCTTTGCACTTTGGTTTGATTTACGTTGGTACCGATGATGGTAATATTCAAGTATCTAAGGATGGCGGTTATAATTTTACAATGATTAATCAAAAACTTCCTAAAGGTTTATATGTGAGTCGCGTTGTTGCAAGTGCTTTTAGTGAATCAAGGGTTTATGCCACATTCAATGGGTATCGTAATGATCATTTTAACGCTTATGTTTATGTAAGTGAGGATTATGGTGCTACTTGGAAACAAATCATGAAAGATTTGCCTTTGGAAGCGGTGAATGTCATCACTGAGGATAATAGTTCAAGTCAGGTTTTATATGTTGGTACAGATGGGGGCTTATATGTAAGTATTGATGGTGGTGCAAGTTCCATGTTATGGAATAAGGGTTTACCTAACTCGGTTCCTATTCATGATATTGTAATACAAGCTAGAGAAAACGAAATCGTATTAGGCACGCATGGTCGAAGCGTCTACATAAGTAAACTTGATGATATACATAAACAAGTACAACCCAAAAAGTAATTTTTAATAAAATCGAGTCATTGATTATTTACAGTACCACTATCTATAAATTTTTAAATGCTATTAATCTTTCTAATCTTTCATGCATGCCATCGTTTGCTAATCCTAAAAATTCTGTGGCTTTATTAGGGTCGTTGTTTTTAATAGTAGCAAAACGATTTTCATTATATAAAAAGTCCTCCATGGGTAAGGTTGGATCCTTGCTGTCAATAACAAATCTTTTTCCTTTTTCATTCATTGGATTAAATCGGAAAAGAGGCCAATACCCAGTTTTTACTGCTAAAGATTGTTGCGAAAGTCCATGACACATATCGTAGCCATGTGCAATACAATGGCTATAAGCAATGATGATAGAAGGTCCTGGATAAGCTTCTGCTTCCAATATGGTTTTTAGAGCGTGTACATCATTGGCGCCCATTGCAATTTCTGCTACAAAAGCTTTTCCATGTGCCATCGCTTGCATCGCTAAATCTTTTTTGCCTGTGGTTTTGCCTTTTACTGAAAACTTGGCACTTGCACCAATAGGAGATGATTTTGATTTTTGACCTCCTGTATTCGAATATACTTCGGTGTCTAATACAAGTATATTTACATTTTCTCCAGTGGATAAAATATGATCTAATCCGCTAAATCCAATATCATAGGCCCATCCATCGCCACCTACAATCCACATTGATTTTTTTTCAAGGAACCCGGCCACCTGAGTTAATAATGCTGCGGCAGGATCTTCAATATGGGGCAACATTTTTTTAACTTCATTCACATCCATTCTTTGCTTAATGATGGCTGCTTCATCTTCCTCTTGGTTATTCAATATAGCATCGGTTAATTCGGCGCCAACTTTTTCTCTTATTTTTTTTAGTAAGGAAATAGCATAATTGCGTTTCATGTCGGTCGCTAATTTTATTCCTAAACCAAATTCGGCATTATCTTCAAATAATGAATTAGCCCAAGCAGGTCCATGCCCAGCAGCATTCATACTCCATGGGGTAGTAGGTAAATTGCCACCAAAAATAGAAGAGCATCCAGTTGCATTGGCCACAATCATTCTGTCGCCAAATAATTGAGTTAATAGTTTTAAATAAGGTGTTTCACCGCAACCACTGCAAGCGCCAGAAAATTCAAACAAGGGCTCTAATAGTTGTGAGCCTTTCACTGTGGATCTATTTACCCTTGTTCGATCAATTTCAGGTAAGGATAAAAAGAAGTCCCAGTTTTTTTTCTCTGTTTCTTTTAATGGAATCACTTCCTGCATATTAATCGCCTTATGCCCCGGCTCGGTTTTACTTTCAATTGGACAAACTTCGACACATAAATTACAACCCGTGCAATCTTCAATGGCCACCTGTAAAGTATAGGACTCGGTATCCCTCATAAATTCTTTTCCAATTGGAGCGATATGTTTAAAAAAGTCAGGTGCATTTTCTAATGCACTATTGTCGTACACTTTTGGTCTAATGGCAGCATGAGGGCATACAAAATAACATTTTCCACATTGCGAACATAAGCTTGGGTCCCAAACGGGTACTTGCTCTGCGATATTTCGTTTTTCGTATTTGGTAGTGGCCGCTGGATAAGTGCCATCAGCAGGAAATGCGCTAACAGGAAGTTCATCACCTTCGCCTGCAATAATTTTTGCTAAAACATTTTGTACAAATTCAGGTGCGTTGGCTGACACTGCAGGCGTAATTTCTTTTGTACCAATAGTGAAATTGGTATAATCCAATAAAAATAAATGATCAAGGGTACTGTCAATTGCGTCAAAATTCTTTTGTACCACTTGTGCGCCCTTTTTACCATAGGTTTTTTTA
Source organism: uncultured Bacteroidota bacterium (assembly GCA_903824725.1). Lineage (GTDB taxonomy): Bacteria > Bacteroidota > Bacteroidia > Chitinophagales > Chitinophagaceae > Sediminibacterium. The sequence goes on from CAIJXU010000005.1 coordinate 15,738, forward strand.
ACCGCCGCTTTAATGGCTGCAATGGCTTCCTCTTTTGGTAATATATTTGAAATAGCAAAAAAGCAGGTTTGTAAAATTCCATTTATTCGAGAGCCCATACCGGTTTCTTTGGCCACTTTTGAAGCATTGATAATATATAATTTCAATTCTTTTTCAATGATCTCAGATTGAATTTTATGTGGAAGATGATGCCATACCTCCTCAGTTTTAAATGGAGCATTTAATAAAAAGGTAGCTCCTTTTTGTACATCTTTTAAAATATCATAGGACTCTAGATAATGAAAATGATGACAGGCCACAAAATTGGCCGAGTTAATTAAATAGGTTGATCCTATAGGATGGTCACTGAATCTTAAGTGGGAAACAGTTAGGGAACCAGATTTTTTTGAATCATATACAAAATAAGCTTGTACATGATGTGGCGTCACTTCGCCAATAATTTTTATAGTATTTTTATTAGCACTCACAGTTCCATCTGCGCCTAATCCAAAAAACAATCCTCTAAATAAATGTTGTTCTTCTAGCGTAAAATTTTTGTCATAGGCTAAGCTGGTGTGTGTGATATCGTCATGGATACCAATCGTAAATCCATTTTTTGGTTTTGCTTTTGTTAATTCCTCAAAAATTGCTTTTACCATAGCAGGATTAAATTCCTTGGACGCTAGTCCATATCTGCCACCAATCACTTTAGGCATGGCCCCTTCCCATCCCGCATGTAAGGCGTTGATGACATCCATGAATAAGGGTTCGCCAATGGCCCCTGTTTCCTTACATCTGTCTAATACAGCAATTTGTTTTACACTGGTTGGAATTACTTTTATAAAATGAGCAACCGAAAATGGACGGAATAAATGAACAGCTAAGTAACCTGTTTTCCCTCCTTTCTTATTCAAATAATCTACTGTCTCTTTTACAGTTCCTGTACCCGATCCCATAATGATGATCATTTGTTCGGCTGCTTCATGCCCATAGTATTCAAATAACTGGTAAGCACGACCTGTTAATTTTTCAAATTGTTTCATCGTATTGTCTACTATTTCAGGAACTTTCCAATGATATTCGTTACAAGACTCTCTACTCTGAAAAAACACATCAGCATTTTGTGCAGTACCACGGATAAATGGGTTTTCTGGATTCAAGGATCTTTGACGATGCTTGGCTACTTGATTGTTATCTATCATTTGTTTAATGATATCATCACTTAAAACCGCTACTTCATTTATTTCATGTGAAGTTCTAAAGCCATCAAAAATATTTAAAAAGGGGATATTTGATTTTAAAGTAGAAGCTGTAGCAATCATTGCCATATCATGTGCTTCCTGTGCATTGTTACCAAATAACATTGCAAATCCTGTTGATCTAACTGCCATCACATCACTATGATCTCCAAATATGGATAAAGCATGGGTGGCTAAAGCGCGTGCAGCAATATGAAAAACAGTTGGCGTTAGTTCGCCTGCAATCTTATACATATTAGGAATCATCAATAATAGTCCTTGTGAACAGGTAAAAGTAGAAGCCAATGCGCCTCCTTGTAATGCACCATGAATGGCACCTGCTGCGCCTGCTTCACTTTGCATTTCAATAATGGTAGGAACTTCTCCAAAAATATTTTCTTTTTTATCACTGCTCCATTCTTCTGCAAATTCTCCCATAGTGGAAGAGGGCGTGATGGGATAAATAGCACAAACTTCGCTTGTTTTGTAGGCAATATATACGGCTGCTTCATTTCCATCCATTACAGTCAATGGTACTTTTGGAGCGGCCAGTTTTTTAATTGAATCTCTTTTTAATTCAGTTGTTTCCATATTCAAATTTTTGTGTTTTGAGTAACCAAAGTACCTCAATCACAAAAATCAAAACATGATTAATATCAGTTTTGGAAAGGATATTCATTAGGAAAAGGAGCCTGAAAAAATAAGCAACTGCTAAATAGTCAACGCTTTAGAACTTAATTAATACACATTATCAAAATAAGGCAATTCATCATTGGAAAGGGCTTCCTTTTGTTGCCAATAAGCTAAGGAAACAATGGAGCCTTCCTTAGTTTTTAAGCTTCGGCCAAAAACAGCATTAGTTGCATTAAAAGCTAAGTTGGTCACACCTACTGTAAAAGTAGTGGGAGCAGCGGGTTCAGGCACAGGGGCAGGTATTGCTTCGGCACCTTCAACAATAGGAGCTGCTGCGACAGGAGCTGCTTTAGGAGGGGGTGTACCTACCACCACCACTTGGTATTGATTTAACTCAAGTAAATTTTTTAAAAATTGCACACGATCTGCACTTGCATTTTTTTCAACAATTGCACATTTGATATTGTCTAAATCTTCAAACTCGTGATTTTTGTTAATAGCCATTTTTAATAATTTATAAACTGATGCTTAATGAATTAATATAATCATATACGACAGTCAAAAAGCCTGTCAATATAATCCCTGCAATACAAATGAACATCGCAATTTTAGGATAAATAGGAATGCTTAATTTTTCAATAGGTTGATCGTTTTCATCCATGAATATGGCTTTTACTACTCTTAAGTAATAATAAAATGAAATCACCATATTTAACGCGGCAATTGCAATGATCCAATAATTGCCTTTGGCAGCTCCTGCCATGAGTAAAAATAATTTACCAAAAAATCCAGCAGTAGGAGGCACCCCAGCTAAAGAAAACAGAGCAATGGTTAATACCCAAGATAAAGTGGGATTGTTTTTATAAAAACCTTTGAAATCCTGAATAGATTCCTTTCCAGTTAATGCACTTACCAATGACAACACACCAAAAGCGGCTAGGTTTGAAAATACATAAATCAAAATAAAGTAGATTAATGAACTAGATCCTTGATGAGAACCTCCAGAAATACCAATGAGGATAAATCCAACTTGCGCAATAGACGAAAAAGCAAGGAAGCGTTTCATATTCTCCTGTCTCAATGCAAATAAATTACCAATGAGAATAGTGGCCATAGATAATACGATTAACACCAAATACCACATCGATGATAAAGAAGCAAAAGCTTTGTATAAGATGGATATAAACGCAAATAAAACGGCAGATTTAGAAAGTACCGATAAAAAGGCGGTCACTGCAATGGGAGCACCTTCATAAACATCGGCTGTCCATAAGTGAAAGGGTACAGCTGATATTTTAAATGCAAAGCCTGAAATAAATAATATAAACGCAAAAATTTGTAATGGGTTATAGCTTAAGTGACTACCTATATCTGATAAAATCAAAGTGCCCGTGGTGCCATATAAAAAGGAAATGCCTAATAATAATAAGCTGGATGAAAACGCCGAAGAAATAATAAGTTTTAATGCTGCTTCAGAGGATTGTCTTTTGGTTAAATCAAAATTAGCGGCAGCAGCCAATGGGATGGTAGACATCTCAAGTCCAACATAAAACATTAACAAGTGGTCACTTGATAACAAAAAGAACATTCCTAATAAAGAGCTTAGTAATAATATATAAAATTCAATAACATGCTTATGTGTTTTTAACCAAGCGTAGGATTGTAATGAAATAATCCAAAATGCAAAATTCAATATATTTTTTTCAAGGACAACTAACTTGTTTGTAGCAAACATGCTATTGAATAATCCTCCCTCCAACATTGGGAAAAATCCGATCAATAAGTTGACGAATAACAAAACATTAATAATGTGTAAAAGGCTTTCGTTGCTTTTATCTTTTCCAAGCTTAATAAAAAGCAAAATAAAGATAATGGCAGTAATGACCAATTCCTGTCTTAGTAGTATAAAAAAATTATTTATCATCATTCAAATCATTTAAGTGTAATGGCTTTCCCAACTTGTAACATAATATTATCAGTGCCAGGTCCAATAAGTGCGTTTAATAAAAAGGGTGCAATACCAATGATTACAATTCCAGCAATCAATAATACAGCAGCTAATTTTTCATTCCAAGTCGCGTCTCCCAATAAAGCATGTTCATTTGAAATAGGCCCCATAATGGTTTTCCCTGTTGCTCTTAATATATATACAGCAGTCACTACTATCGAAGCGCCTGAAATAATAGTAGCCAATCGGTATACCCCATTCGGGTTTTGCCATGAGCCCATAAATACAGTCATCTCTGCAACAAAGCCACTAAATCCAGGTAAGCCAAGAGAACATAAACCAGCAATGACAAATACAGTGGAAATAAAAGGCATTGCTTTTAATAAGCCCCCTAATTGTGCGATCATTCGGGTATGTGTTCTTGAGTAGATCATGCCAATAGCGGCAAAAAATAAGGCAGTCATTAACCCGTGAGATACCATTTGTATTACAGCACCATTGATTGAGGTTTTATTCATCATTCCAATACCTAATATCACAAATCCACAGTGACTAATCGAAGAATAGGCATTAATGTATTTCAAATCGGTTTGCATCATCGTTGCAAACGCACCATAAATAATAGCAATGGTAGCAAGTAAAATAATGATCCAAGCATAATGATGCGCTGCATCAGGCATCAAGCTCGCAATACGCAAACAACCATAGCCTCCAAGTTTCATTGATATACCAGCTAAGAACATTGAAGCTGCAGTGGGCGCAGAAGCATGACCGTCGGGTACCCAGGTATGAAAAGGAAATAGGGCAGCGAAAATTCCAAATCCAATAAAGGCAAAAGGGAAAAAGAATTGTTGCACACCAGCTGAAATACCTATTTGCGTAATTTGTACAATATCAAAAGTGTGGGTGTTGTAATAAATACCCATTAAGCCAACAAATACCAATGCAGAACCAGCCATTAACATCAGGGCTAATTTCATCGCACTGTTTTGTTTATTGCCACTTCCCCATATTCCAATTAGTAAAAACTTTGGTATTACGGCTACTTCTAAAAAGAAAAAAAGCGTAAATAAATCTAAAGAGATAAAAAATCCATAAGCACCCATACTTAATAGTACAAGTAAGAAAAAGTATTCTTTACTCAACTTGTCCATTGTCCATGAAACTAAAATACCAGCGACCACTATCAAGGAAGTGAGTAAAATCATCGCCAAAGAAATGCCGTCTATACCAATATGGTAATTAATATGTAGTGCGCTAAACCAAGGGTAATTGGACTCAAATAAATAAGTTGCGGTATTGCCTATAGCTCGTTCATTCAAATAAAGTTTCAATAACCAACTCGCTAATCCTAGTTGGGCAATAGATCCTAATAAGCCAATAACACGAATCTGCTTTAATCCATTGCTGAATAAAATAGCCATCGCTGTGATAATGGGTAATAAGATGAGTAATGATAAATTCATATTAATATTTTATTTCCAAGTATAGATGAATAGGATGGATAAAATTAAAATGCCTCCAAAAAAGTAAAGGGTATAGTTCTGAACCTTGCCCGATTGTATGCCCTTTATTTTAAAAGATATTTTTGCAGTTGTTTTTCCTAATAATAACATAAAGCCATCCACTATATTTTTATCAGCCCAAGCAATGGGTTGACCAATAAAAGGGAAGATGATTTTTTTGGTGATGAATAAATACAATTCATCTACATAAAACTTTTTAAAAGCAGCTTGGTATAAAATGCCAAACTGTGCGGCCAGTTTTGAAGGTGTATCGTTTTCCTTTTTGTATAAATAGGCAGCTATGGATATGGCGATTAAAGTAAGCCCCACTGGTGCTATTGAAAAAATTAAATCAATATGTGTTTCAAGTGCTTTACCATCGGAAGTAATAAAATTAGAGAATGGAACAAATCCTACTAAAACAGCACAAGCTGCTAAAATAAGCAAAGGCAACTTCATTGACCAAGTACCTTCACCATGATGGTGTTGCAAAGTTGATTCCTTACTCCAAAAAATAGAAAAATACAATCTGAACATATAAAAAGAAGTAAGCGCTGCAGTAAATAAAGCGACTCCGTAAATAAGTTTATTGGAATGAAAGGCGGCTGTTAAAATTTCTTCTTTACTAAAAAATCCTGCAAAGGGAGGAATACCTGCAATCGCAAGGCATGCAATTAAAAAAGCAATATGAGTGATGGGCATTAATTTTCTGAGTCCGCCCATATCTTTCATTTCATTGCTATGTACCATATGAATCACTGCGCCCGCACCTAGGAATAATAAACTTTTAAAGAAGGCATGTGTAAACAAATGAAATAGAGAAGCCATATATCCTAGCCCTTCTTCACCACCTAATTTGGAAATTCCTAAAGCAAACATCATATATCCAATTTGCGACATGGTAGAATAAGCAAGCACGCGTTTGATATCTGTTTGAGTGCAAGCAATCACCGCAGCAAAGAAGGCAGAAAAAGCACCTATATAAGTAACCAGTGAAAGTGAACTCGGGTCCATAGAAAAGATAGGGAACAAACGAGCTACCAAATAAACACCTGCTACTACCATCGTAGCAGCATGAATTAAAGCAGAGACTGGAGTAGGGCCTTCCATCGCATCAGGTAACCAAATATGCAAGGGGAACATGGCCGATTTACCTGCACCACCAATAAAAATTAAACTCAATCCCCAAGTGAGCATCGAAGCACCCAAGAAACTAGCAGTAGTCATATTGATAAATTCGGCCGATTGGGTAGCGGTTAATCTTTCAATCAATAAACCAATATCTAAAGTGCCTCCGTAAAATCCTAAAATTAAAATCCCAATCAAAAAGCCTAAGTCAGCAAAGCGAGTCACAATGAATGCTTTTTTTGCGGCAGCCACAGCACTTGGCTTGCTAAAGTAATAGCCAATTAATAAAAAGGAAGAAGCGCCCACTAATTCCCAAAAAATATACACTTGAAAAATATTAACTGATAATATTAATCCCAACATTGAAAAAGTAAATAAAGATAAAAAGGCATAATAAGTGGCAAACCTTTCTTCGCCTTTCATATAGCCCAAGCTAAATACATGGACCATTAATGAAACAGAAGTCACCACAATAAGCATCATCACTGAAATAGGATCTATTATAATACCCATGTCAATAGATACATTTGGAGAAAAGGAAAGCCAGGTATATTTAAAAGCAATTATTTTTTGATACACCCCATTTAATTTCCCGTCAACAAAAAAATATTGTTTAGCAGCAATAAATGATAGTACAGTGGAAGCCAGTAAAGAGGCGCTACCTATAAAGCCTGCTGTGGTTTTAAAATATTTTCTTCCAAAAATTCCTAATACTAAAAAAGTAAGTAAAGGAAGTAAGGGAATAAGTAGGATATAAGAATAGTTTGACATAGTGTTAGAATTTCATTTCAGATGCGTCTTCCACATCAATTGAAGTATGACTACGGTATAGATTAATAATGATGGCAATGGCAACAGCGGCTTCGGCTGCAGCAATGGCAATGATAAACAAAGTGAAAAACAGTCCGTTTAATTTGTCAGGGAATAAGTACTTATTAAAGGCAACAAAATTAATATTGACGCTGTTCAGCATTAATTCAATAGCCATCAACATTGTAATCATATTACGTCGTGTAAATAATCCAAACATGCCAATAAAAAACAAGGCAGTGCTGACGATTAAAATAGGCATTAAGGGTGATTCGCTCATATTATTGGGTACTTTCTTTTTTCATTGCAATTACGATACAGCCAATCATAGCAGCAAGCAATAACATACTTATCACTTCAAAAGGAAGTATATAGCCATGCTCTTGGGTGCTCAACATTTGAATTCCAATGGTATGAATAGAAGAATCAAAAGGCTTTTCTAATGCTGATTCAAATGAATAGTGTTTAATTAAGTTACAGGTAAATAAAAATCCAAACAATGCTGCGGCTAATGAAGAGATTGTTTTGGTTGCAGTAGGCTTTGGCATTTCCTTTCCAGATTGTTGCGTAAGAAAGATGGAAAATATAATGAGTACAACAATACCACCAACATAAACTACAATTTGAATGGCGGCGATGAATTCTACTTGCATCCAAAAATATAAAGCAGCAACACTAACTAATGAAAATAGAAGCCAAATGGCTGCACGAAATATTTTAGTACTTGTTACGGCTAAAATACCTGCTCCTAATATACAAGCAGCAATAAGATAAAATAGAATGGTGGTTATATTCATTATTCAATACCCTCCTTTATTTTAGATCCTGGGTGATTTAATACTTTTGTTAATTTAGTTCGGTCAAACACACTGTGTTCAAAATTGGGAGCCATTTTAATTGCATCACTTGGACAAGCCACAATACATAAATTACACATCGTGCAAAGTTCCAATCGGTATACCAATGCATCAATGGCTTTTTTCTTTTTGCCTTCAGGGGACACCTCAAATTTTGTGACCACTTTAATAGTGCCATTAGGACAAGCCAATTCGCAAGCGGTACATCCTGTGCAAGTATGCTCATTATTTTCATCGTGTGGCATAATTACCTCTCCTTTAAACCTTTCTGCCAAATTAAGATGAGCGCGGTTGTCAGGATATTGCTCGGTAATGATTTCTTTAGGGTGTACAAAATAGTAACCGGTCTTTCTCATCCCTTTTAATAAGGAACTTACTCCGTTGTATACCTCTGTTATATATTCTTTCAAAAACATGTCTCTAATTTATATTTAAAAATGCCAACCAAAAATGGCGATCACTGTTGCAAGTAATAAATTAAACAAACTAATCGGCAACAAATATTTCCATTCTAAATTTAATAATTGATCAACGCGTAAGCGAGGGAAAGTCCATCTGAACCACATGATTAAAAAAATCAAAAAGAAAGTTTTTCCCATAAACCAAACGGAGGAAGGAATATAATCCATAATATGATTAAAGCTTTCCCATTGTCCAATATGCAAAGGCATCCATCCTCCTAAAAATAACGTAGCACCAATAGCACAAACAATAAAGATGTTGATGTATTCTGCTAAAAAGAAAAGTGCGAAACGCATACCAGAATATTCCGTATGAAAACCAGCTGTCAATTCCGATTCGGCTTCGGCTAAATCAAATGGTGCGCGATTTGTTTCGGCAGTGACAGCAATGATATATAGCACAAATGATATCAGTGCAGGAATATGTCCTTTAAATAACCACCATCCTGTTTGTTGTGAAGCGACAATTTCAGAAATTTGCAAACTACCCGTAAAAACGACAATCGTTAACACGGCAAAACCCGCAGAGAGTTCATAGCTCACAATTTGCGCACCACTGCGCATCGCACCCAATAAGGAATATTTATTATTACTAGCCCATCCTGCCATTAATATTCCAATGACAGATAAGGAAGAAACGGAAGAGATATATAAGACACCAATATTAATATCCCAAATTTGAAAATTTTTCGCAAAGGCAATGGGCGCTAATAATAACATACCCACCATCATCACTACAAAGGGTGCAAGATTAAATAAAAATTTATCTGCATTGTCTGGCGTAAGTCCTTCTTTCATGATGAGTTTCAAAGTATCTGCAACCGTTTGAAACATACCACCTGGCCCCACTCTGTTAGGTCCTAATCTGATTTGTATATGTGCTGCCACTTTTCGTTCCATCAATACCAATACCAATCCTAAAATGGCAAACAAACTGATTGCTAATAAAATTACAATCACACACTCTATTGCTAATGCTAAAGTGGGGTCAAATTTTAAAAATAACCAATCCTGAATACTCTTAGTAATGCCTTCTAAACTATACATGCGTAAACTATTTATTTATAGGTCTACAAATTTTTATATTCTTCCTATCTATCAATATCAGGAATTACCAAATCCAAAGTGCCCATGGTCGCCATCAAATCACCAATTTTGCTTCCCACTGCCATATGATTTAATGCAGACAGATTTGAAAATCCTGGAGATCTAAATTTAATTCGATGTGGCGTGGTTCCACCTTCACTCACAACAAATACACCAAATTCACCTCTTGCTGTTTCAACTCTTGTGTAAAATTCTCCTTTAGGTAATTTTAAAACATTTTTAGTTTTACCAACAAAGTCTCCGTCTGGAATATTATCAATGAGTTGTTCGATGATGTGAATGGATTCGTTCATTTCTTTTACTCTTACCATATACCTTGCAAAAGAATCACCGGCAGTATCTAAAATTTCATTAAACGATACTTTGTCATAAACTTCGTAAGGATAAATTTTGCGAATATCACAAGATACACCACTAGCGCGTGCTACAGGACCAGTACATCCAAACGAAATGGCATCTTCTGCACTTAATATTCCTACACCTTTTGTTCTACTTTGAAAAATAATATTGTTGGTTACCAAATCCTCATACTCGGTGACTTTGGCTTTGAATTGTTTTACAAATGCTTTTACCTTTTTTTGAAAATCAGGATGCAAGTCGTACATCAATCCTCCAGGAACAATATAATTCATGGTTAATCTTGCACCGCAAGTATCTTCCATAATTTCAGTGATCATTTCTCTTTCTCTAAAAGCATAAAAGAAAGGAGTGAATGCGCCCAAATCCATTGCCATCGCACCTAGCCATAGTTCATGTGAAGCAATACGAGTTAGTTCACTTAAAATAACTCTAATCACTTTAGCGCGATCGGGGACTTCAATTTGCATTCCTTTTTCAACTAGTAAAGCGCAACCTAAATTATTAATATGAGAGGATAGATAATCCATTCGAGAAGTCACATAAATAAATTGACGATAGGTTAAACTCTCGCACATTTTTTCGATGGAACGATGAATGTATCCTAAATGGGGTTCAATTTTTTTTATCGTCTCACCGTTTAAAGTAACCACTAAATGAAGTACACCATGTGTGGCTGGATGTTGCGGCCCCATGTTAATCACTAGTTCGCCTTCTGCGCCTAATTCGCTTGTATCCTTTAATATTTCTGTTTGATTATACATGCGCCAATTATAATTTTATCATGTTGATAGGGTCTTCAAAATCTTTTAGTAAAGGGAATCCTTTAAAATCATCTTCTAATATTAATCGTCTTAAGTCGGGGTGATTTAAAAATATAACACCAAACATTTCAAAAACCTCACGTTCTAAAAATTCAGCGGTTCTCCAAATATCACATAAGGTTTCAATAGACGGCTGTTCACGAGATACATTGGCTTTGATCACCATGCTTTGACGATGCGTCGTTGCCGATAAATGATATACCATTGTTAAATGTGTTTTAACATCAACGCAGGTTAAACAAAACAAATAATCCATTTGTATTTTGCCAGTTCTCAAGGCTGTCATCAATGGTTTTAACTGAGTTGCGTCAGCAATAATATTTAACCACTCACCCGTTTCGTCAAATGAAACAGTAGGTGCAATAGAGAGTATATATTCTTTTATTTCGTCTTGGGTCATCATGCGTATGTTCCGTTTTTAAACTTTAAATTCTCCTCTAATTTGTTCTCTAGTCATGCCTAATTTAATTTTTTCTTGTAATGAAATTAAAGAATGCAATAAGGCTTCTGGGCGAGGAGGGCATCCAGGAATGTAAACATCTACTGGAATGATATGATCTGCTCCTTTGACTACAGAATAAGTATTATAAAAAAATGGACCACCACTGATAGCGCAAGCGCCCATCGCGATCACATATTTAGGATCGGCCATTTGATCATATAATCTTTTTAATACAGGGGCCATTTTATTGACGATGGTACCTGCAATAATTATAACATCAGCTTGTCTTGGAGAGGCCCTTGCTACTTCAAATCCAAATCTTGAAAAATCATATTTAGCGGAAGCAGTTGACATCATTTCAATACCACAACAACTAGTGGCAAAGGATAAAGGCCACAAAGAATTGGAGCGCGCCCAATTAATGATACTATCAAAAGTGCTTACTACAATTCCACCACCTGGTGTTTCATGTATGATCCCAGGAAAACTTTCCTTTCCGGTTTTAATTTCGTTTAACTCCATTTTAATGCACCTTTTTTATGAGCGTATAAAAAGCCCATGAATAATATAAAAATAAATACGATGATTTCGATTAGTGCGACCATACCTAATTGTTTTACAACAACCGCCCATGGGTAAAGAAAAATAAGCTCTACATCAAAGATTAAAAAAAGTAAAGCGAATAAATAATAGCCTACATTAAATTGATGCCAAGGTGAAGTGCTAGTAGGGATACCACATTCGTAGGCTTGTCCCTTTTGAGGATTAGAGCTTCCCTTCACTAATATTTTTCCAACCAAAATACCACCAGCAGAAAATGCAATAGCAGCTATAAGTAAAGCAATCAATGAAATCGCACCCATAGGATATGAATTATTAGTAGGCGGAAAATTACGATTAATTTCCAATAAAATTCATTGCAAACAAGTGATGCTGGTCAGTATGGATCGACTACTTTAAATATGTTTATAACTACACACTAATTCTTGATAAATTTATTTTTGAAACATTTGTAATCTTTATTTATTAAGTATAAAATCATTTTTTAAAAAAAAGTGCTAGTATCGTTTCGATGCATTTTTCAAAAATAATCTATACCAATACATTTTAATTTTTGTTAATTTTTTTAACAAGTCGACCCCCATTTATATGAATAAAACGAACTTCCTAATTTTAGAGATACCCCTCCTAAAATGCCCTAATTCCTTTAAAAAGCTAAAATGTCTAGCTAAATCGACAGATTGATTATAAATATTTAAACTAAAATTATTGTCACTAAATACTTCTAAATTAATATTTTATACTTTAAAAAATAAAATA
>CAIJXU010000006.1 GCA_903824725.1 uncultured Bacteroidota bacterium
AAATATTTTTTGAATTAGAAAAAAGTATATTTAATATTGTGAAGGGAATTCAATTCCCGTACTTACTAACCCATCCATATACGAGGTCCTCTTGAGCATTCAGGGGGACTTTGTTTTTTTAATAATGCTATAAATGGAATACTATTTAATATATAAACCTTATCAAGTGCTTTCGCAATTTACTGCTACTGATGGTAAATTATGCTTAAAAGATATCTTGAATGTACCTAAGGATGTTTATCCAGTTGGTCGATTAGACTATGATAGTGAAGGTTTATTATTATTAACCAATGATGCAAGTATCAATCATCAATTATTACATCCACAATTTGCACATGCTCGAACTTATTGGGTACAAGTGGATGGTGCCATCACTACTGAAGCATTAGCAATATTATCAAATGGCGTTACTATTTCAATAGAGGGTAGCTCCTATCAAACTAAAAAAGCGATACTTACATTACTAGATGCTTCAATACAAGTTCCAGATAGAATGCCCCCCATTAGAGTACGCCAAACCATCCCAACCAGCTGGGCATCTATACAATTAACTGAAGGCAAAAATAGGCAGGTTCGAAAAATGTTTGCCAAAGTGGGCTTTCCCGTGTTGCGATTAATTAGGGCTCAAATTGGGCAGTTTTTCATAGGCCAAATGCAACCCGGGGATTGCCTTTCACTTACCGCTGAGGAAGTGCAAAAGGCTTTATTCGTTAATTGACCCTTAAGTTTTACTTTTGTATTATAATATATAACATTCATGAGCCAATCTCTATCAGAACAAGAAATTATAAGACGCGAAAAATTACAACAATTGGAAGCGGCAGGCATTAATCCCTATCCTGCACCTTTATATCCAGTGACCCACTATTCTAATGATATCAAGCAAAATTATACAGAAGAAAATAAGGACCAATTTGCAGCCGTGTGTGTGGCAGGTCGAATTATGAGTGTGAATGATAAAGGGAAGGTACTATTTGTAAAAATCCAAGATGATAAAGGCATTTTTCAACTATATATAAAGAGAGATGAAATTTGTCCCGACGAGGATAAAACTTATTGGGACCTGATCACTAAAAATGCAATGGACCTAGGAGATATCATTGGGGCAACTGGCTATGTTTTTATAACTAAGACGGGCGAAACATCATTACATGCCAATACGGTTACATTATTAGCTAAATCTTTAAAGCCATTACCAGTGGTAAAGCGCGATGAAGATGGTCATGTATTTGATGCAGTCACTGATCCAGAATTTAGGTATCGTCAACGCTATGCCGATTTAATTATCAATCCAGATGTAAAGGAAACATTTGCAAAGCGTACTTTATTAATGACTACGATTAGAGAATTTTTAAATACGCGTGGTGCATTAGAAGTAGATACACCTGTATTGCAAGCCATACCAGGTGGGGCGGCTGCGCGACCATTTACAACACATCATAATGCATTAGACGTTCCTTTTTATTTGCGTATTGCCAATGAATTATATTTAAAGCGCTTAATTGTAGGCGGCTTTGAATGGGTATATGAGTTTAGCCGTAATTTTAGAAACGAAGGAATGGATCGTACACATAATCCAGAGTTTACAGTATTAGAATGGTATACAGCTTACAAGGATTATTTCTGGATGATGGAAATCACAGAACAATTATTTGAAAAAATAGCCATGACATTACATGGTAAAACCGAAGTAACAGTGGGAGAAACGACGATTAATTTTAAAGCACCCTTTCGTCGTGTTACTATTATGGAAGCCATTCAGGAAAATACGGGCATTGATATTTCCGCAATGGACGAAGCAGGATTAAGGGCAGTATGTCAGCAATTGCATATCGATGTACCTCCTACTATTGGTAAAGGGAAATTGATCGATGAAATTTTTGGCGCTACAAGTGAATCAAAATACATCCAACCTACTTTTATTATTGACTATCCAATTGAAATGAGTCCATTGACTAAAAAGCATCGATCTAAAGAAGGCTTAGTAGAGCGATTTGAATTAATGGTGAATGGGAAAGAGTTGGCCAATGCGTATACCGAATTAAATGATCCTATTGATCAACGCAAGCGATTTGAGGAACAAGTGGCTTTAATGGAAAGAGGAGATGATGAAGCTATGTTTATTGATCATGACTTTTTAAGGGCCTTGGAGTATGGCATGCCGCCTACTTCTGGTATTGGAATAGGGATTGATAGATTATGTATGATGATGTTAAATCAACCCTCGATACAAGATGTGTTGTTTTTCCCTCAAATGAGACCCGAGCATAACGATTAATCTAACTACAAAAATAAATCGTAAAATAATTTAGCACCAGGAACCACCGAATAGTGTGCTAAATCGGTTATGCCTTCTGCTGCCAATACTTCCTCGTCTATAAATGTTTTTCCTGTATACTCTAATTTTTCTTTTCTTAAAATATACAAAGCCGCATCGGCAATGATAGCGGGGGTTCTGCTCATATTAGCCAACATCTCACCGCCTAATAAATTACGAACTGCGGCAGTATCAATGGTCGTACGAGGCCATAATGAATTACATGCTATTTGATCGTCTTTAAATTCTTCTGCCCAACCTAAAGTCAACATACTCATATCATATTTAGAAATAGTATATGCTACATGAGGACCCAACCATTTGGGTGCTAAATTAATAGGAGGCGATAAAGTTAAGATATGCGCATGCGATGATTTTTTTAAATAAGGCAAAGCATGTTGCACTACTAAAAAAGTACCCCTTACATTAATGCTGTGCATTAAATCAAATCTTTTACTAGGGGTATTGGCGGTGTCGGTAAGTTGAATAGCACTCGCATTATTTATAACAATATCAATACCACCAAATTTTTCAACTGCTTGTTGCATCGCATTCGCAATTTGCACTTCATCTCTAATGTCCACTTGCACTGCTAAAGCTTTTACTCCTAATGCTTCTACCTCGGCTGCAGCTGAAAAAATAGTACCACCTAAACGTGGATCTTCCTGAACCGATTTTGCAGCAATTACAATGTTAGCACCTTCTCCAGCCAACTTTAAAGCCATTGCTTTTCCAATGCCCCTAGTTCCACCGGTTATAAAAACTGTTTTTCCTTGTAAAGACATGGGTAATAATTTTAAAATTAACTGTTTAAAAAAGCAGTGATTACTTTTTCGGTTTCGGCACAAGCTATTTCTAATACTTCATTTTCAATGATGGCATTAAATTGATTGCTAAAACTTATTTCATAGGCTGCTTTATCTAATCTTACTTGAATACTTTCGGGGGTTTCGGTTTTTCGTTTTTCTAATCGTTCCCTTAATACTTCGATGGAAGGCGGCCTAATAAAAATAGAAAAACTTTTATCTCCTAATTGCTTTTGAACACGAAGGGCACCTTGGACATCAATGTCCAACACTGGAATTTTTCCTTGTGACCAAATACGATCTAACTCTGATTTCAAAGTACCATAATAAACACCTTCATACACCATTTCATGTTCAAGGAATTCATTTTGATATATCAAGCCTTCAAACTTAGCCAAGGAAATAAAATGATATTCAACGCCATCTTGTTCAGTTCCTCTAGGCGCACGTGTGGTAGCCGATACTGAAAAAGATAAATTAGGTAATTGTTTTAATAAAAATTGAGCAATAGAGGTTTTCCCTGCACCCGAAGGGGCTGTTAAAATAATTACTTTTTTTACTAATTCAGACATCCGATCCTAAGTTTAAAAATGAGCGAAATTGTACTTGTCTAAATTACTGAAATACCCACTAAATAAATAAAAATGTAGGTTTTATATGCAGAATAACATCAACACAATGAATGTGTTTCTTAATATCTCTTCTTAAAGTTGCGGTTATTATTATTGCGTCCGCCGCCACCGCCTGGTCCACCTTGACTTCGTCCACCGCGGTTATTATTATTGCGATTGTTTTGCCAACGACCGCCTGCAGGGCGATATTCATCGCGTTCAAAATTTTGATTACGATGTTTAATATAAGGCGTGTTGCTAAATTCTAATTCACCACCTGTAATGGCATTTAACTCACTACGAATTGCATCATCTTGAACTAATTCCTTATGCCAGTTGCTATAAGCTAGTTTCATATAATGCGCAATCGCATGAGCGAAACCAGCTTTTTTCTCTTGATCTGTTTCTGCCATCGCCTTATCAATCACCAATTCTAAATTTTTTCCAAGATGTGCGTATCTGATTTTACGCTTAGGATAGGGTAATGGATCGGGCTTTTGCTTATAGGTTTCTTTTGTTGGAATGGGATAAGGGCTATCCACATCCAATTGAAAATTGCTCATAAAAAATAGGTGATCCCATAATTTATGCTTGTAATCCTCAATATTTTTAAGTTGTGGGTTTAAAAAGCCCATCAATTCAATGACTACTTGGGCTTGCTCCTGTCTTTTGGCACGGTCCTCAATGGTCATAAGATGGTCTACCATCCTTTGAACATGACGGCCGTATTCTCTCATCCCCATTATGCTTCTTGCTGTATTGTACTCCATGTAATTAACTTCCTCTGACAACAAATGTAAGGATTTTTATGGTTAATTTCCCCCACATCAAAAACCGCACCGCGGTTTTTTCTTATCTTCGTATTACTATGGAGCAATTGTTACAACAAATAGAGGCTATAAAAAAGGAAATCGCATTGGCGCAGGGCACAACGCATGCGGAGGTAGAAGCCTATCGAATTAAATACTTGGGAACCAAAGGCTTGGTGAAACAAATAATGGGCGAAATGAAAAATGTGCCCAATGATCAAAAAAAAGAATTTGGGCAGATATTAAATGCGTTTAAAATAGCGGTCGAAGAAAAATTAGAAATATTATTAGCAGGCTTAGGAGATACAGATGAAAATAATGCGAACATCGATATGAGTTTGCCTGGCGATGCCATCCCCATTGGAACGCGACATCCATTAAATTTAGTGCGCAATCAAATGGTTTCTATATTTAAGCGATTGGGATTTGCTGTCGCTGAAGGACCAGAAATTGAAGATGACTGGCATAATTTTGGAGCCATGAATTTACCAGCCGATCATCCGGCGCGAGATATGCAAGATACTTTTTATGTAAAGCAAGGCACGGAAGACAACGCAGCATGGTTGTTGCGTACACATACAAGTAGTGTGCAAGCGCGTGTGATGGAAACACAAAAACCTCCTATTCGAGTCATATGTCCAGGACGCGTGTATCGCAATGAAACTATTTCTGCGCGTGCGCATTGTTTTTTTCATCAAGTAGAAGGATTATACATTGATGAAAATGTAAGCTTTGCAGATTTAAAACAAACGCTTTATTTTTTCGTACAAGAAATGTTTGGCAAGGATGTGAAAGTAAGATTCCGTCCAAGTTATTTTCCATTCACTGAACCTAGTGCCGAAATGGACATCAGTTGTCAAATATGTAGTGGTAAAGGTTGTAATATTTGTAAGCACACTGGATGGGTTGAAATTTTAGGAAGCGGCATGGTACATCCTAATGTGTTAAAAAACTTTGATATCGATCCTGAAAAGTATACTGGCTTTGCCTTTGGTATGGGTGTAGAGCGTATTGCACAATTAAAATACCAGGTAAACGATTTGCGTTTATACTCACAAAACGACTTGCGCTTTTTGCAACAGTTTAAGAGCGTCTAGAAAATTAATATGTTACACAACACTAGGGGTATTGTACTTCGCGTCACAAAATATGGAGACACTAGTGTGATCATATCAGCTTATACCGAACTTTTTGGTTTACAACAATACATCGTAAAAGGCGTAAGGGCAACAAGTAAAAAGGGGGCGAACAAAGGTGTATTTTATCAACCCGCTGCTATTTTACAAATGGAAGTGTATCATACACCCATGAAGTCATTACAAATGTTGAAGGAAGTAAGTTGGGATTATGTATATCAAAATGTATACTCTGATGTACTTCGTAACGCAGTAGCTTTATATATAGTAGAAGTGTTGCAACAAACCATGCAACCCGAACCGCATCCTGAATTATTTTATTTAATTGATGATACTTTTAAACAACTTGATAAAGGAGGACCGGGCTTAGTAAGTAATCTTCCCATTTATTTTTTGATTCATTTAAGTCAAACAATGGGATTTGGATTACAAGGAAAGTATAGTCCAGACACGCCGATACTCGATATCAAGGAAGGAGAGTTTGTTGCAAAGCCACCTGCTCATCCTTATTTTTTAGAATCGCAAACAGCACAAGTGGCTTCCTCTTTTTTGCAAGTGCAGTTTTATAATGATTTAGAAACAATTTCATTAAGCGGCGGACAGCGAAAAAAAATATTGGAACTTTTTCAACTATCCTTGAGCTGGCATTATAAAAAATTCAGTGATATTAAATCACTTCCTATACTGCAATCCATCTTACATTAGTTCACCATTATTTCATCCGTGAATAAAAATTGTCGTCTTGAATTATCTGCTTGAACGCGAATAAATCTAGCCGATATATTGGATAATTGCGACTCGAAAGTTTTAAATGATAATTTTTTATCGGTGTCGGGAATATTATTATCTACTTTAATTGGATTGGTAAAATTGATGCCATCGTTTGAAAAAGAATAGGAAACCGATTTAGGCATATATACACCAGCACCTACATATTGCATAAAGCGAAGTCCAATTTTATTAACAGGGGTCACATTTTCCATATCTACAACTACGTCAAAATCTATTAAATAACCAAGCCATTGCTTATCTGAATAAGTAATACTTCCTATAATACCATTGGTAAGGGTAGATTCAGTTTGAGCAGGATAACTTTTGTCCCAAAGTGTATTGAACTTTACTTTTTTACCAATCGCTTTATGATAATTAGAATAATAAATAGTAGGATCATGCACCACTCCATCATTGGTGATCACCGACGCTTTAATGGTGACTTCACCTCCTACATAAAAGGGTTGGTCATATTTTATGGAATTGATATTAGGTGTGGATCCGTCTAATGTGTATCTAATATTTGCATTAAAAATTTCAGAGCTAAAACTAATTTTATTTTTTTGCTCCTTCATGTCAGGAGTGGAAAACACTTCCACAATTGTAGAAGGATGATAGTAGTTGACATTAAGTTTTTGTAATAATAAATAATGACTTTGTAATCTTTGAGTAAAATCGGCAAAGTTTTTATTTTCATTGGCGGTCCAACCTACTTCACTTAATGCAATTGCTCTAGGGAAGGACATGTATTCAAGATGATAAGTGGTTGGAATATATTCGGTCCATAATTGCCCCTGTACTCCTTTTATAAATTTTTGTTTGTCTTTGGGTAACACCGCTGGCACAGGATTGTAATTGTATACTCGTTTCATAGGTAAGTAACCACCAATGGCTTCGGGTTGCGTAGATGGCACATTTTGATAAGCATCAAAATAAGTTTCACCACCTGGTGTCATAATTACATCGTGGTTTTCTAGGGCGGCTTGAATACCTCCTTGTTCCCCTCTCCAACTCATCACCGTTGCATTTGGACTTAATCCTCCTTCCAAAATTTCATCCCAGCCTAATAAATTTCTATTGTTTTTATTTAAAAACTTTTCTACTCTTTTTACAAGATAACTTTGTAACTCCTCCTCGCTTTTTAAGGAATTATCTTTCATTCTTAATTGACATTTAGGGCATTTTTTCCAAGCGCCTTTGCCTGCTTCATCACCACCAATATGAATGTATTTAGAAGGGAAAATAGCCATCACTTCGGTTAACACTTTTTCAATAAACACAAAGCTCGCTTCATTACCAGCGCAAAATACATCATTGACATAGGGTTTACCCGAACAGGAAAGTTCGGGATAGGCGGCCAATACTTCCTCTGAATGACCAGGCATTTCAATTTCAGGAATCACGGTAATGCCTCTAGCGCCTGCATAAGCCACAATATCCTTTGCTTGTTCTTGTGTGTAATAACCACCATAGGCATTGGGATCCCCTTCTGATAAATATTTGCGATTACTATTCCACCAACTTTTCCAATCATTATGTGTTCTAAATGCACTCATCGAAGTTAACTTAGGGTAGCTATTAATTTGTAATCTCCAACCTGGCCCATCGGTTAAATGCCAATGAAAAGTATTGAATTTATATAAAGACATGATGTCCAAATACTTTTTAATAAATGAAACAGGATAAAAATTTCTTGATACATCTAAATGCATGCCACGGTATTCAAATCTTGGACTATCAATAATAGTACCACAAGGAATTTGTTGTGCATTGCTTTGAAGTAATTGAATTTGCACTAAAGTATTTGTTGCTAACAAAGCAGCTTGTATATTTTTAGCAGTAATCGAAATAGTATTAGGTGTAATATTAATGGAATAGCCCTCTTTTGTGATCGGATCTTTTGCGTTGGCTTGTATGAATATAATTTTTGAACTATTTTTTGTAGATGAAAAATTATAATTAATTAATTGACTTTGCAATAATTTTTTTGCATTTAATAATGCGGGCGCATTTTCAATAGTAGTATTTTTATAAAAAGTAAAAACGCCACTTGCTTCCTTTATCGAAATGGGTTTAGGAATCAATTGAGTTAAAGGTGTCGTAGTTTGTGCATTTAAGATTTGAAAGCACATGATACATAATACAAAGCCGCTTAATTTTTTCATCATTTTTATTTTTATATTAATCTTTTTATAGAAGAAGTTTTATTTAATTTTCCTTGTTCATCTAACCCATTAATTGTGACAATACCAGGTTTTTTCCCTTTGGTAAAACTACCTAAATGCTTGTCCATTTGCAAGGCGCATGCACCATTATAGGTAGCCCATGAAAGCATTTCAGCCAATTGAATCTCGGGGTGATGCAGTTGAATTGTTTTTAATTCATCTAATAGGTTTAAACTCCAGTTGCTAGCGTAGCTGTCGGTACCTATAACTATTTTTGCCTTTTGTGCGCTTAACAATGCAATGGGAGGCATAGCACTTTCAATGTATTGATTTGCATTGGGACATAAACACCAAAAAGTATTGGGCATTTGTTGTTGCACTTCTTGAATGTCAGCAGTGGATGTAAAACTATTATGCACTAAAATAAATGCAGCAGCTTGATTTAATTTAGGCAACACGGATTGTAAACTAGATTTATTGGTAGCATGAAAAAAGTCAAGAGAAACCTTAGTGCGTTCATACATTCCTAAAAAATCACCTGTCTTGGTTTTAAAAAATTCATTCTCTGCTTCGGTTTCTTGATTGTGCATACTGATGGTATGAGATCCAAAATGTGTAGCTAATAATTTTAATAAAGCAAAAGTGCAGGAGTAGGGTGCATGCGGAACAAGTGAGGCGCGAATACAATTTTGTTCAAAAGTATTTTGTATAATTATTCCAGCATTTATTTTATCCTGTGCACGCGTTGGATCTAAATCATATAATTCCACAAAACTATAATACGCTAATTTATGTTTTGCCTTTGTGTTTAAAGTGTCAAGGGTATTACAAATATCTCCCACTGCTACAATTCCATTATGGTACATTTCATTTTCGGCAGCTTCGATGGCTTCTTGAATGATTGCATCTTCCACTTTGCGCAAGCCCACAATTTGTTTTACAAATTCTTGTAACCCCGTTTTTGGTGGAATCATTCCTTTCAAATGAGACAGTTCTAAATGACAATGTGCATTGATAAAACCAGGGCATAAAATACCATCTACTTTTTGGACTGCTTCACCTGCCTCCATTATAGGAACCAATTCCTGTATCACCCCCTGCTCATCTGCGACCAATACCATATCAGACCCCTCGATGAGTTCTGATCCGGTAAAAATTTGAGGGGCTTGAAATTTTTGATACATATATATAAGTATGCTTTGCTGAGCAAGTCCTCTAAAATAACCCAGATTCCCTAAAAAACACTGATAAAGCTCAATTATATACAAAAGGAGCTTCAAATTGAATTCTTAACTCATTGATAGTCAGTACCATTTTAGTATCATTAAAATTATCATACAAAATTATTATTGATAATCAATGAATTATAAAGATACGATATAAAAACAAGTCTATAATTGTTGGGAAAAGTCAAAATCGCCTCGTACCTTCGCCCTCCCTTATAAAAGGGGGATTATTTTATGGCTGACGGGATAGCGCAGCCTCATTAAAACAAAAGATTATGAGTAAACTACATTTCACCACGAAGCACGCCAACGCGGCTACCGTTAAACATGGCTGGTACATTGTTGATGGTACTAATCAAACCGTAGGACGTATTGCTTCAAAAATCGCAGCCGTTCTACGTGGTAAGAACAAGGCATATTACACTCCTCACGTTGATT
>CAIJXU010000007.1 GCA_903824725.1 uncultured Bacteroidota bacterium
AAGTGCTACTTTACCATCCGCTTCCATAAGTAATACCGTAACACAATATTATAAAGCAGTGGTAACAAATGGTGTGTGTAGTTCTGCAATGACTATAACCACTGTGAATGTGAGTCCAACTTCAGTGGGAGGTACTGCGTCAATTACATCAGGTAATGCTACGATATGTAAGACTTTTACAGCACCAACAATTACATTAGTTGGTAGTACAGGTACCATACAGTGGCAGAGTTCTTTAACTTCAGGCGGTACTTTTAGTGATATTGCTGGTCAAACAAGTGCTATTTTACCATCCGCTTCAATAAGTAATACCACAACAAAATATTATAGAGCAAAAGTAACAAGTGGCGTTTGTACGGAGGATTATAGTAATGAAATTTTAGTAACAGTAGATCCAACATCGAAGGCTAGTACTCAAAATTTATCACCACAAACAATTTGTATTAACACAACGCCAACAGCAATTACATTAACTAATCCAGTTGGTACGATACAGTGGCAGGTTTCAACTACTATTGGCGGTACATATACTGATATGGTTGGTCAAACAAGTGCTACTTTACCGATAAGTTCCATAAGTAATACCGCAACACAATATTACAAAGCAGTTGTAACAAGTGGTGTGTGTGCTTCTGATAATGCCATTGCCACTGTAAATGTGGATCCAACTTCAGTGGGAGGTACTGCGTCAATTACATCAGGTAATGCTACAATATGTAAGACTTTTACAGCACCATCAATAAAATTAGTTGGTAATACAGGTACCATACAGTGGGAGAGTTCTTCAACCTCAGGTACTGGGTTTACTCCAATTGTAGGTCAAACAAGTGCTATTTTACCATCCGCTTCAATAAGTAATACCACAACAAAATATTATAGAGCAAAAGTAACAAGTGGCGTTTGTACGCAGGATTATAGTAATGAAATTTTAGTAACAGTAAGTCCAACATCTTACGCCGGTGCGCCAAGTCCATTAACACAAACAATTTGTATTAACACAACGCCAACAGCAATTACATTAACTAGTCCAGTTGGTACGATACAGTGGCAGAGTGCAGCAATTATTGGAGGAACGTATACTGATATGGTAGGTGAAACAAGTGCTACTTTACCAGCCGCTTCCATAAGTAATACCGCATCACAGTATTATAAAGCAGTTGTAACAAGTGGGGTGTGTGCTTCAGATAATGCCATTGCCACTGTAAATGTGAATCCAGATAATACCATTGCTTTAATTTCTAATCCAGGAACTACTAATCAAAAGCTTTGCATCAATAATCCCATCATTGATATTATATATAGAACTAGTGGTGCGACAAATGCAAAAGTAGATGGTTTGCCTATAGGTATGACCCAAACTTGGTCAAATAATGTATTTACAATAAACGGAAGGCCTAGTGAATCGGGTAGTTTTTTATATACAGTGACTTTACAAGGGGGTTGTTCAATAGTTACATCAACTGGATTAATTAATGTAATTCCTGACAATACAATTACATTAAGTTCTGCTGAAGGTACAGACGCACAGTCATTATGTATAAATACTGCAATTACAAGTATCACTTACACAACTACTGGAGCAACAGGCGCTAGAGTAGATGACTTGCCAGCTGGCGTTACTTATAAATGGATTGCCAATGTATTAACAATAACTGGTTCGCCAACAGTGGCAGGTGTATATACTTATACTGTAACCCTAACTGGGGGTTGTGGAGTAATCACTAAAAAAGGAAGTATCATTTCGAAAATAAATACAGTGGTATTAAGTTCTGCACTAAGTACAATAAGCCAAACTAAATGTATCAATACAGCAATAACAAATATCACTTATAATACAACAGGAGCAACAGGAGCAACAGTGTCAGGCTTGCCAGCTGGCGTGACTTATAATTGGGTTAGTAATGTATTAACGATAAGTGGTACGCCAACAGTGTCAGGTGCTTATAGTTATTTAGTGACTTTGACTGGGGGATGTTCGGTAGTTACAACTACAGGATTAATCAATGTTACTCCCGATAATACAATTACATTAAGTTCTGCTGTAGGTACAGATGGTCAAGCATTATGTATAAGTACCGGAATAACAAATATCACTTACACAACAACAGGAGCAACAGGAGCAACAGTGTCAGGTTTGCCAGCTGGAGTTACTTATAATTGGGCTAGCAATGTGTTAACAATAAGTGGTACACCAACAGTGTCAGGGGTATATAATTATATTATAACCTTATCTGGGGGTTGCGGAATTATCACTAAGACAGGAAGTATCATTTCGAAAATAAATACAGTGGTATTAAGTTCTGCCGCAAGTACAATAAATCAAACTATATGTATCAATACTGCAATAACTAATATCACTTACAATACAACTGTAGCTACTGGTGCAAAAATAGACGGCTTGCCTGCAGGAGTTACTTATAATTGGGTTAATGATGTATTGACAATAAGTGGCACACCTACTATTGCTGGTACATATAATTATATTGTGACTTTGACTGGGGGATGTTCGGTCATTACAACGACTGGAATAATAAAAGTCACTCCTGATAATACTATTAAATTAAGTTCTTTAGCAAGTACAATAAATCAAACCCTATGCGTATATAGTACTATCACTAATATTACCTACGCAACAACTGGAGCAACTGGCGCTATTATAGATGGTTTGCCAGCTGGAGTTACTTATAATTGGGCTAGCAATGTATTAACCATTAGTGGCTCACCTAAGGTATCGGGAATTTTTACTTATACTGTAACTTTAACAGGAGGTTGCGGTTTAATAAAAGCTAGTGGTAATATTAATATAAATGCTTTGCCAAATGTTGTAGCTAATTCAAATGTTCCTGCTTTGTGTTTTGGCGAAACATTAATTTTATATGGATCTGGTGCCAGCACTTATACTTGGGATCTAGGTGTGATAGACAAAAAAGCGTTCATTCCAAAAAATACTGCCAAGTACTATGTTAAGGGAATCGATTTAAATGGGTGTGAGAATATCGCTAGTATTATTATAAAGGTAAATCCGCTTCCTATTGCAGAAGATATTAAGGCAAAATCAAATAAATTGATGGAAACTGCTTCAATGGATTTGAATGCTTTTGTTTTCTTGGGAACGCCGCCATTTCGTTATTATTGGAATACAGATGCTAACCTTAGTTCAAATAAAAGCAACACTAGCCTATTAAATGTAGTTGGAGTTACTCCAGGCAAATCAGCTGTCACATTTTATGTCATTGATGCAAACGGTTGTCGTTCCGAACTTAGTTTACCATTTAATATAGAAATTATTCCTTTATCAATGAAATTTGAGTTTCCTAATGCATTTATGCCTACTGCAGATTTTATAACGAATAGAGTTATAAAACCATCTTTTAATTTTGCTGTTAAATCCGTTAATTATTTTAAAATATTTAATAGAATGGGGCAACTAGTATATGAAGTTTCGAATGTTGATCCAAGTATGGTTAATTGGGATGGCAAAGTAAATGGAACTATTCAAGTTGCTGATGTTTATGTTTGGATTGCAGAATATACAGGGCTAGGTAAAACTAAAATTGAAAAAAAATCAGGTCAATTTTTACTTTTAAAATAATTTCATTTTGAATAAAAGAATTTTAATATTATTAATTATAAGTACTCTCGCTAGAGATGTTTATGCTCAAGAGCCTTCTTTCTCTCAGGCATTTTCTTTGTCGCAATTCTTAAATCCTGCCTCAGTTGGTGATGGTTTATTTCAAAATAGAGTGCAGTCAAATATACGGTCACAAAATTTAATGGGTAATAGTTTGGCTAAAACCGTTTTTATTGGCTGGGATACCCATATTGATAATGTTATAGAGGGATCTTATAATTATATTGGAGTAGGTGTCAATGTAATCTCAGACCAAGTTATGGGTGGCGCTTTGCAGGTTAATCATGTATCTTTTAATATTGCAACTCATATTTTTTTAGATGAAGATCTAAATAAAAATTTATCTATTGGATTAGGTGGAACTTTTTCTCAAGCTAATTTACAGTTTGATAAATTAAATTTCAATGACCAGTTTTCGGACGGCGAGTTTATTAACAATTCTCAGTCAATCAGTCTTCAATACCTTAACCAAAAAGCTAATAATATTCTAGCAAATACAGGGATCAAGTACACCATTAGAAAAAGTAATAATATTTTTGAAATAGGAGGGAGTGCATTTTTTTATATTAAACCTGAGCTTTCAAAACTCATCACAAACAACGAGTATAAAAAATTTAAAACTTATATTTTTTCAAATTACGAAAAAGAATTTTTGAATAAAAAAACAGTAGCGCTTCACACCTCTTTTAACACTAGAAATAATATATCTGAAATTTTATTAGGAGGATTTGTTGGTTTGCCATTTGGTAGTTATTATCTTAATTCAAATAGATTGTATTTAGGTTGTTTTTATAGACTTAATAATGCAATTATACCATCTGCTTCAATTTTGACAAATAATTATAAATTTGGAGTTAGTTATGATGTATATAATGCTGAATTTTCTAAAACTCAATTAAGACCTTCTGCTTTTGAAATTTCATTTTCAACCATAATAGGGAAAAGACTCAATAAAAATTTTAGAACCATCTTTGATTAGCGCTTAAAATACGATGCTTCCATTATGCCATTCAGGATCAAAACTGGCATTGTATTTTTTATAAAAATTAATGGCTGGTTCATTCCATTCCAATACTTGCCAATTTAATCCTGTAAATTTTTTCTCCTTGGCTTCCTTGATTAAGGTATCAAATAATAAGCTTCCTATTTTTTTGCCTCGCATTTCTTGTGTTACTAAAATATCTTCCAAATACATTCTTTGCCCCTTCCAGGTGGAGTATCTAACATAATACAATGCCATACCTACCACTACGCCTTGAACTTCTGCTACAAAGCCCCACCATACAGGGTTTTGGCCAAAACCACTTTCAGAAAAGTGTTCTAAACTTACGGTGACTTCTTCTGGTGCTTTTTCGTATACTGCTAATTCCTGAATAAGTTCTAATAATCTTGGGCAATCAGATTGTAAAGCACGGCGTATGATAATATCCATTCTAATATATTTTGAAGCGCCTATATTTTTGCTAGGGCTTGCGTTAAATCGGCTTCTAGGTCTTCGTAATTTTCAATACCAACACTCATTCTTATTAATCCATCTGTAATGCCATATTTTATGCGTTCTTCTTTTGGTATTCCATAATGAGTCATACTTGCTGGATGTGATACTAAGGTATCCACTGTTCCAAGTGAAACAGCTCTTGTGCATACTTCTAAAGCGTCAATAAATTTTTTACCAGCCTCTATGCCACCTTTCAATTCAAAACTTATTAAAGGGGCGTGTTGTTTCATTTGTTTGGTAGCAATGGCATGATCTGGATGCGAAGATAATCCTGTAAAATTCACTTTTTCAATGGATGGATGTTGGTCTAA
The DNA here is from genome assembly GCA_903824725.1 of uncultured Bacteroidota bacterium. GTDB lineage: Bacteria > Bacteroidota > Bacteroidia > Chitinophagales > Chitinophagaceae > Sediminibacterium. The sequence goes on from CAIJXU010000007.1 coordinate 5,441, forward strand.
AAATTGCGCCACTTTTTGAGTATTACTACAATGCCTGTCCATCCTTATCTCCAATGTTTTCATTCCTTGTATTAATAAATAGGCATCAAATGCATTGCTATTACCTCCTAACAATACATGCCACTTCCAAACCTTAGTTTTCATAAATTCTAAATCCTTGCCAAGTAATACACCATGCAATGCTGATCCATGTCCATTTAAAAATTTTGTTGCTGAATGAAATACAAAATCAGCGCCTAAAGCAAAGGGTTGTTGTAAATAAGGTGTTGCCACTGTATTGTCCACGGATACTCTGATACCATGTGCGTGTGCTATTTTACAAATTGCTTCAATGTCAACGCACTGTAAGGTAGGATTAGCAGGGGTTTCAAGATGTATGAGTTTTATATTCGCATTTTCTTTAATTGTTTTTTCAAGTAATGCAGCATCTCGCACATCTATCAAAATACATTTAATGCCTGCTTCTAATAATAATTTTTGCATCAATTCCTGTGTTCCACCATATAAGGAATAATGGGAAAGTAAAGTATCGCCTGCGCTTAGCGTGCTAAAAAATAAAGTACTCATAGCGGCTTGACCACTTGAGTGTAACAATGCTTTTAATTCAAGCTGCTCACCTTTTTCATTTTTTAATCCAAATGCTTCTAGTGCAGCAATGACATCCTGCGCAGCAGTAAAAGTGGGATTACCCCATCTTGTATAAATTCTGGTTTTGTCTTCACCTTTAAATCGATCCATGCCTTCGTCGGTAGAATCAAAAGTGAAGGTAGATGTGGCGTAAATGGGGGTTGTATGTGAAAAGTTATTATTTTCAGTACTTGCGGTGTGCAAAGTGACTGTACTAATACCTTTAAAATTCTTTTTTTTCATAATGTCTTTTTTATCGCTCTCTAAATATACTTATTTATCAGCCAATTGTTTGGATGTTTAATAGGCCCATTTAATCCAAGTAGCACCCCAGGTGAATCCGCCACCAAATGCTGCCAATACTAAGTTGTCTCCTTTTTTTAATTGACTTTCCCAATCCCATAAACACAATGGAATAGTGGCAGCTGTGGTGTTGCCATATTTTTGAATATTGATCATCACTTTTTCCATAGGTAACCCCATTCTATTAGCAGTAGCATCTATGATTCTTAAGTTGGCTTGATGCGGCACTAGCCAAGCAATATCATCACCAGTTAAATTATTTTTTTCTAAAAGCTCGGCACTTACATCTGCCATTCCTTTTACTGCAAATTTAAAAACCGGTTGTCCGTCCTGAAATGCATAGTGTTCCTTAGCCATGACAGTTTCAATACTTGCTGGTTTTAAACTTCCACCTGCTTTAATATTTAAATAATCACGACCACTTCCATCACTTTTTAAAATAGAATCCTGTAATCCATTTTCATCCATACTCGGTTCTAATAAAACAGCCCCAGCGCCATCTCCGAAAATGATGCAAGTTGCTCGATCGGTATAATCAATAATCGAACTCATTTTATCTACCCCTACCACTAAAATTTTTTTATACCTACCACTTTCAATAAAACTAGCGCCTGTGGAAAGCGCAAATAAAAATCCACTGCATGCTGCTGACAAATCAAATCCAAAAGCATTTTTTGCTCCAATCTTATCTCCAATGATATTCGCTGTTGAAGGAAATACCATATCAGGCGTCACGGTGGCACATATGATACATTCAATTTCTAAGGGATCTAATTGTTTTTTCTTCAATATTTCTTCAATGGCTTTTACTGCCATATCCGAACTGGCTTTACCCGGTTCCCTTAATATTCTTCGTTCAGATATTCCCGTTCTAGACCGGATCCACTCATCATTGGTGTCGACCATTTTTTCAAGGTCAAAATTGGTCAATTTAGTCTCTGGAACATATCCCCCAACCGCTGTAATGGCCGCTTTCTTCGTCATAGATATACTCGTTTTAATATTTTAGTATACAAATATCTTAAAAAATGTGCAAGAATGGGGCGAAATGCCCTTTTTTCGTTGCTTAAGTATTATTTTTGAGCACATTATGATCGCATTTTTACAAGGGAATTTTGTCCAACTCGCTCCGGCAAAATTAATCGTTGATGTGGGGGGAGTAGGATATGAGGTAAATATTAGTTTAAATACCTATGAGGCCATTTCCAAAAAGGAAAAAGGCTTGTTGTATACCTATTTGCATATTACCGAAAATTCACAGGTTTTATTTGGATTTCATGCCCAAGCAGAGAAGGATTTATTCTTGCATTTGATTAGTGTATCAGGTGTTGGCGCAAGCACAGCTCGAATGATGTTGTCGGGTATGCAACCAGAGGAAATTATTAGAGCCATTGTGAATGGAGATGCTCGATTGTTAGAACAAATAAAAGGAATTGGTAAAAAATCGGCCGAAAGATTAGTGCTTGAGTTAAGAGATAAGCTTTCAAAAATACCATTAAACGCACACCAATTAGGAGGCAGTGGCTCCTTTGTTAAATCGTCCCCTCAACAAGATGCCATTCAGGCTTTGATTTCATTAGGAATTCAGAAAGCAGTTGCTGAAAAAGCGGTTGAAAAAACAATTCAATCGGATGGGGCAGAAGTAAGCTTAGAAGTGCTTATTAAGGCGGCACTCAAAAATTGCTAATCATTTAATTTCCATTCATTGCGTATTTTAAAATCATTTTTATTGTTAGCGTCAATTCTTTTGGCGAATTGTCAATTGAATGCGCAGATTAAAATTGATTTAACCAAGGACGTCAAAGATTCGACAAATAAAAAAAAAGACAGTATAGCGATAAAAAAAGATACAACTCTGTATACTTTTACTACTGATCTACGCTATCCCATTCAAGACAAACGTGGCGACTTTTTGTCCCAACCCAGTAATAATCCATATGATTTAAGGGATACAAGCATTATTAAGCGCAAAGTTGAATACGATGCAGCATCTAAAAGGTATTTACTTACAGATATGATTGGTAGTGGGTATCAAAAGCCAACTGCTACTTTAAGTTTTGATGAATTTTGGAAATTAAAAACAGCAAAGGACGAGCAATCCTATTTTAGACAACGTGCCAATTCAATAGGCGTGTTGAATCGAAAAATTTCACGACCAAAATCAAAAGTGTTTGATAGTTTTTTTGATAGGTTGTTTGGCAAGACAGGTTCAAATTTAAAAATTGATATTCAACCTGTTGGTGAAATTAATATTAAGGCAGGATATCAAGGACAAAATGTAAAAAATCCAACATTGCCTGAACGTGCTCGAAAAAATGGAGGTTTCGATTTTGATGCCAATACTAATTTTAGTTTGAATGCCAGTATAGGGGATAAATTAAAATTTCCAATTAATTTAAATACCCTTTCCAATTTAGGTTTTGATAATCAAATCAAATTAAATTATACAGGAAAAAAAGACGAGATCATTAAGTCGATTGAGGCAGGTAATATTAATTTTATTTCAAGAAGCACATTAATTCCTAGTACTCAAAATTTATTTGGACTTAAAACACAGTTACAATTTGGTAAGTTATTTGTTACAGCGGCGATCGCTAACCAAAAATCGCAACGACAATCCATGGCTTTGCAAGGAGGCTCCTCTACTCAAAAATTTCAAAAAAAATTAGATGACTATGAGGAAAACAGACACTTTTTATTAGCGCAATATTTTAGAAGTAACTATAATACTGCCATGTCTTCATTACCATTGGTGAAAGGGCAAGCACAAGTGCAACGTATAGAGGTATGGGTGACCAATCGTTATGGACAAACCACCAATGCACGTGATGTGGTAGGTTTAATGGATATTGGCGAACCTAACCCACATAATAAAAGTTTTGTCACTAATCCGTCTGAAAAATTCCCTGATAATAGTGCGAATAGTTTGTATAAGAATATTGCCACCAATCAAGCAGCAAGAAATCCTTCGGCAGTATCTGGAGTATTAAATATGGCAGGATTAAGATCGGCTGAAGATTATGAGCGCACCTTTGCTCGAAAGCTTACCGAGAATGAGTATTATTTTAATCCACAAATTGGTTTTTTGTCATTAAATATTCCTTTACAACCTGACGAGGTGTTGGCCGTTGCTTATCAATATACTTATAATGGGAAGGTATATCAAGTGGGTGAATTTTCGGAGAATACCGCTTTGGATCCAGATAAAGGAGTACAAAATATTTTGTTTTTAAAATTATTAAAAGCTACAACACAACGAACCGATTTGCCTATTTGGGATTTGATGATGAAAAATGTATACTCATTAGATTTATTTGGTTCGATACAACAAGCAGATTTTCAACTAAATATTTTATACGAGGAACCAAGTAAAGGACTTAAAAGGTATTTGCCAATAACAAGCCCAAGTGTGGAGGGGCAATCTTTGATTAAATTATTACAATTAGATCGTCTAAATAATCGCAATGATCCTCAACCGGATGGGGTATTTGATTTTGTAGAAGGATTTACAGTATTATCAAAAATGGGACGAATTATATTTCCATTATTAGAACCATTTGGAAATGATTTAAAAAATATTGCCTTTAAAGGAGTAGATAGCTCCGTGTATAGCAAGTATTTATTTCCTCAGTTATACCGCAATATTAAAGCCGAAGCGCAAACCTTTGCTAATTTAAATCGTTTTGTAATGGAAGGTCAGGTAAAAGGTAGCGCAGGAGGTTCGGAAATTAGTTTAAATGCTTTTAATGTTCCTCCTGGTTCGGTTAGTGTAAGGGCTGGTGGCCAGGTATTAATGGAAGGTAGAGATTATGTGGTAGATTATGGTTCTGGTACGGTGCGAATCATTAATCCTGGAATTTTAAGTTCCAATATTCCGGTGAATGTATCTTTTGAAAATAATTTAGGTTTTGGTTTTCAAGAACGAGGATTTAGGGCTTTGCGTTTAGATTATATGGCTAGTAAAAATTTTATTTTTGGTTTATCTGCTTCCAGATTAAGCGAGCGCCCTTTTTTTACTAAAACAAATTTTGGTTCAGATCCAATTAATAATTCAATGTATGGGTTTGATTTTAATTATAAAACGGAACTTCCTAAATTGACGAAGGCATTGGATAAACTTCCATATTATAGTACTAAAGCAAAATCCTATTTGACGGCCTATGGGGAAGCGGCTTTTTTACAACCTGGTCATGCGCAGCAAATTGGGAAAGGAGGTAATGGAGTAGTATACTTAGATGATTTTGAATCTACTCGTACTAATATTGATTTACGATTCCCATTTACTTCATGGACTTTAGCCTCAACTCCACAAGGAGGGCTTAGAGAAGCCGAGGGATTTAGAGAAGGTCAATTATCCGATTCCATTGATTATAATTTTAATAGATCAAGGTTAGCCTGGTATACCATTGAGCCTACCTTACAGGATAAAAATGCGGGAAACAATCCATTAAAATCTAATTTGAGCTTGTTAAGTGATCCAAGAGTTCGACAAGTTTTTACCAATGAATTATTCCCACAAAAAACGACCAATATAACCGATGTTCAACTTCCTACTTTTGATTTAAGTTATTATCCAAAGGATCGTGGCCCCTATAATTACAATTACAAGGATTTAGATGCGAATGGAAAATTTATAAATCCTAAGGACAAGTGGGGAGGTATTATGCGCTCCTTAGATCAAACTGATTTTGAAACAGGTATTATTGAGTATGTTGAGTTTTGGGCACAGGATCCATTTATTAAGTCAGGTGCAACCAAAGGAACCTTAGTTTTAAATTTAGGAAATGTAAGTGAAGATATTTTGCGTGATGGAAGGCGCTTTTATGAAAATGGGATGCCAACGCCTACTATACCTTCAGGTATTGATAGCTCCACTTGGGGTAGGGTTCCTATCAACCCCATTCAAGTGACCAATGCATTTAGTAATAATCCTGAAGACAGAAAATATCAAGATGTAGGTTTAGATGGATTAGGCGACGATGATGAAAGAACTAAAAAAGCATACATCATCAATAAAATAACGAATGCTTCGGCAAAACAACAATTTATTAAAGATCCTTCGGCAGATAACTATGTATGGTATCGTGATGCACAATATGATGCTAGTAATGCAGGTATATTAGGTAGGTATAAATATTTCAATAATCCTCAAGGAAACTCGGCACTAGCAGGGACTGGTGATTTTAGTAGTGCGGCCACTTTACTTCCTGACAATGAAGATTTAAATAGAGATAATACTTTAAATGAAACAGAAGCTTATTTTGAATACCAAATCAATTTAGAAAAAAATAATATTTCTACCAATACGACCAAGTATGTTACTGATTTAAAAAAAGTGAATGTGACTTTAGCAGATGGAACACCAGGGATTGAGAATTGGTATTTATTTCGTGTTCCTATTAAATCACCTACAAAAGTGGTGGGAGGGATTAGGGATTTTAAATCTATACGATTTATAAGAATGTATTTAACCAACTTTGAGGATTCGGTTACTTTACGTTTTGCTAAATTGGATTTAGTACGGAATCAATGGAGACAATTTAATTATGTCATTGATAGTCTTGGAAATTACGATTCTTTGATAGGGAATAATTTAAATACTAAAGTGAATACCTTGGCTGTGAATGTAGAAGAAAACGGAAGTCGGACTCCAGTCAATTATGTCATCCCTCCTGGAATTGAGCGGGTGCAATTGTTAAGTAATAATGGGGTGAATTTATTGCAAAATGAACAAGCATTAAGTATTCAATTAAATGGGCTACAAAAAAACGCATCGCCTCGCGGGGTATTTAAGACAATGAATGCGGATATTAGACGATATGGTAAATTGTCCATGTTTATACATGCCGAAGATAAAAAGAACATCAATAGGGTAGATAGTGGATCTATGACCGCTATTATTAGAATTGGCCAGGATTTTCAAAATAATTTTTATGAAATTCGCATACCATTAATTACGACAAAACAAAAAATATACTCAAGCTCCGAAACTCGTGATGTATGGCCTTTGGAAAACGAATTAAACTTAAGTTTGATGGAATTGGTAAAATTGAAATTGGAAAGAGACAAGCAAAATTTACCATTTAATAAAAAATTCGGCCAAAATTTTGGAAAACAAAGGTATTCAGTGATGGGAAATCCTAATTTAGGCGAGGTGAGAGGGGTGCTGATTGCTGTTGAGAATACGAAGTCGGAAGTTCCTATTGATGCCGAGGTATGGATCAATGAATTGAGACTATCTGATTTAGATGAGTCTGGTTCCTGGGCCGCATTAGGTAGAATGGATCTAATTTTAGCTGATTTAGGTACACTTGCCATTTCGGCGAATACTAGATCAACTGGATTTGGAAGTATTGAACAAAAAATGAATGAGCGCGCTAAGACTGGATTCACACAATTTGATATAGCAACAAATATTGATGCGGGTAAATTATTGCCAAAAAAAGTGCGCATATCCTTGCCTGTGTTTGCTAGTATTAATAAGACTATAGAGAAGCCGGAGTTTGATCCTTTTGATAAGGATATTTTATATGCAGATAAAATCAATTCATTAAGTGGTGCTAAAAAAGATTCTGTTCAAAAAGCGTCTGTTGATCAAACTACCATTAAAACTTTAAATTTTACCAATGTTCGCTTTTTGCCTGGTAAAAAAACCAATCTTTTAAGTATAAGCAATTTTGATTTTAGTTATTCGTATTCTCAATTATTACAAACAAGCCCTACGGTTCTACAAAATAAAATTGATAAACAAAGAGGGGCAATTGGATATACATTTAATTATAATGGAAAGTCGTATGAGCCTTTTCGAAAATTAATTAAGTCGTCTTCCCCTTGGTTAAATTGGGCTAAAGAAATTAATTTTAATCCAACACCTAGTTTAATCAGCTATCGTACCATATTTGATAGACAGTTTGGTGAATTTATTCCAAGGGTAGTCAATTCATTTGACGGCACTACCGATAAAGTAGATACCACTTATGATAAGTATTTTACGATGACCCGAATATTTAATTTACGTTGGGGATTAACAAGATCATTGAACTTAGACTTTAATGCTAATTTAAATTCAAGAATAGATGAACCTGCTGGTCGAATTGATACAAAGGAAAAAAGAGATTCATTAACTAGAATGCTGCTTAGTGCTGGGCGAAATACTTTATACAATCAGAGATTATCCATGAGATATGATTTGCCTACTACTAAGTTTCCATTAACTGATTGGATTTTATCAAGTTATAATTTATCCACCAATTACAACTGGGTAGGAGCAAGTAGGTTGGCGCAGGAATTAGGTAATGTGATTGAAAATACCTTTTCTCAACAAATAAATACACAATTTAATTTTAATAGTTTATATAATAAATCAAAATTTATACGAGCAGCATTATCTGACGCGCCTTCGCAATCCAATGCAAATGCTAATCCGCTTGCGAATAGGATTTTGATGACAAAATTGGAGGCCTTGAGTGGAAAGACAGGAAAGGAAAGGGCATTGGCCTTGCAAAAGTGGAAAGAAGCGCGTAAGCAAGAGCGAATTGCACAACGCGTATTAAAAGCAAATGAACAAATTAATGTGCCAATAGGAGTAAGGCCAATCATTAGTCTTTTAACTATGTTACAAACGGCTTCTATTGATTATTCTGAAAATTATAATAGTCGTTTGCCTGGTTATATGTCTGGAGTGAATTTTTTGAATTCATCATGGGATGGCTTAGCGCCAGGTTTGGATTATGCGTTTGGTAAACAACCTGATTCTGCTTGGTTGCGTAAACAAGATAATAAAGGCTTATTATCTAAAGATGCAAATTTTAATTTAATGTTAAGACAAGGCTTTGATCAAAAATTATCTATCCGATTGCAATTACAACCTGTAAAAGATTTAATTGTTGACATACACTTTGATAAAACCTTTAGTAAAGATTATTCGGAATTATTTAAGGATACCAGTGGTACAGGAGTGAAGGACCATCTTAATCCCTTATCTGCTGGAGGGTTTAACATAAGTTATGTTGCTTTGAATACATTTTTTGATAACCATGATCCCAATGTTATTTCAAATATTTTTAAAACTTTTGAAGACAATCGACAAATTATATCTTTAAGAGTTGCCGGGAAAAATCCGTATTGGGACCAAAAGAAAGATCCAAATGGCTATGCCATTGGATATGGCAAATACGCTCAGGATGTTTTAATTCCTGCATTCTTATCTGCCTATACTGGAAAAAGTGCAGGATCGGTGTCGTTGTTGAATCAAAATAATAGTAGTATGCGATCTAATCCCTTCTCTGGGATGTTGCCATTGCCCAATTGGTCCATCTTGTACAATGGATTAACGAAAGTTAAAGCACTATCTGCCTTTTTCACTAATATTTCCTTAACCCATGGATATAATGGAAGCTTATCCATGAATAGTTTTTCAAGTTCATTACTTTATGCAGATCGTCGTTATTTAGGAGCCCCTTCCTTTTTAGATCCAATTAGTGGTAACTATATTCCTTATTTTTTAATTCCCAATATTACTATTAGTGAACGAATGGAGCCATTGATTGGAGTTAATGTCACCACAGTAACGCAATGGTCATTTAGGTTTGAATATAAAAAAAGCCGATTACTTACATTAAGTTTAGTGGATTATCAGCTAAGTGAAAATAACAGTAAGGAATGGATTTTTGGAACTAGTTATCGAGCAAGAGGCTTAAGATTACCATTTAAGATCCCAGGGTTAAATAATAATAAATTAGCCAATGATTTAACCTTAAGATTAGACGTCGGGTTTCGTGATATGTATAATAGCAATAGTCGATTAGATCAAGCCAATGCTTATGGAACGGGTGGTCAAAAAGAAATCACCTTACAGCCTTCCATTGACTATGTGTTAAATAGTAAAATAAATTTAAAATTCTATTTTGACCAGCGAACTACTACTCCTTATATTTCTTCTTCTCCGCCCATTGTATCAACAAGGGCTGGTATTAATGTTCGGATTGCTTTATAGTTTATGAATTTTTAAATGCCCACTTGAACATAATTTTCCAAGTTACTTTTTTTCCATATAGCAATATGCCCGTTCTATAAATACGACCACTAAGCCATGTTGTAAAAATAAAGCCTGCAATTAAGGTGATCATACTTAAAGCCAATTCCCAATAACTAACTGCACTGGGTACGCCATAAGCAACTCTCGCCATCATGACCATGGGTGAACTAAATGGGATGATACTTGCCCAAAAAGCAATAGGGGTATTCGGATTTTGAGTCACCATATTAGTAATGATATAAGAAAAGATGAGTGGCATGGTAATGGGGAACATTAAACTTTGCGCATCCTGCGGATCTTCGTTCACTGTGCTTCCTACAGCTGCAAACAAAGAGGCGTAAAATAAATAGCCTCCTATAAAATAAAAAATAAAACATCCAATAATTAATGGCCAATTCGCCGTGTTAATAGTATGTTGGATATTATAAATTTTCACTGCTGATTCACTCGCTTGCATCATACCTCCCGCCATTTGTCCATTGGATTGTTGTAAGGTATTTACTTGATGTTGAATATCCGAAGGTAAGAAACCCATAGCCACACTTGTTAGGCTAATAATTAACACGATCCATAATAAAAACTGAGTTAATCCCACTGCGCCAATGCCAATGATCTTACCCATCATTAATTCAAATGGTTTAACACTGCTTATTATAACTTCGGCAATGCGGTTTGTTTTTTCTTCCATAACACCTCGCATCACCATAGCGCCATATATAAACATGGTCATATAAATAAGTAAACCACTTGCATAACCAATACCCATCGCCAATCCTGCATTACTTTCCTTACTTGATTTTCCTTTGTCCTCGTATGCTTTTAATTCAGCAAATTGAGATGCTGAATGAATGGAATCTAGAATGCTTTGTTTTATTCCAGCATCTTGTAGCATCTGATCCTCGATAGCACTGTTAATTTTATTGCTAATACTTTCCTGCAACATTAACCCCATTGACTTTTTGGAGCGTAAAATATAGTCTGCCTTTTTATTTTTTTCAAAAGAAGGCAAGATTAAGATATCCGTATATCCCTGTTGAGTATAATTATTAGTATCTATATTATTAGGGAAGCTAAAACTAATTTGATTTGTATTTTTTAATGAATTTTTTATATATCCATTGGGGTCGACTACTGCAATATTCCTATGTTCAACACCGGAAATGGACAAATAGGCCGATGCGGCAATTAAGCCCACAATCAAAAGCGGCATTAAAAAAGTAAGAATTAAAAAACGCTTATTTTTTACTCTACTGCTGTATTCTCTTTGTATGATTAACCAAATTTTATTCATCTTAAGTATTTTTAATTTTGAACATTTTGAAAAGCCCTTGCGGTGGCATGTGTGTTTTCAACAAGATGGATGAAAATATCATTTAAGGAAGGTAGTAGCTCATTATAGGAAACGATATTGATATTTTCCTGTAATAAATATTTTAAAACATCATTCGATTGATAGCCTGGATTTATTTTGACGATAATTTTGTTTTCGATATGACTCATTGTATTAAATATGGCATTTTCTTTAATGCCAGTTGTATTATCGGTTTGAATTACAAAGCTATTTTCCTTAAACTGCTGCTTAATTTCGGTAACAGTGCCGTCTAATATTTTTTTGCCTAAGTTCATCAATACAATATGATCGCATATTTCCTCTACTTGTTCCATGCGGTGAGTACTAAATATAATCGTAGAACCTTTCTTGGCAAGGTTGTAAATTTCTTCCTTTATCAAATTCGCATTCAAAGGGTCTAGTCCACTAAAGGGTTCATCTAAAATGATCAGTTTGGGTTCGTGTAAAACAGTGATGACAAATTGTAATTTTTGACTCATCCCCTTACTTAAATCTTCTACCTTTTTATTCCACCAAGTTTCCATCTCAAATTTCTTAAACCAATATTTTATTTTTTCAGTGGCTTCGGCTTTAGATAAACCTTTAAGCTGGGCAAGGTAAAGGGCTTGTTCGCCAATCTTCATTTTTTTATAAAGACCTCTTTCCTCAGGCATGTATCCAATTTTTTGAATATCCTCAATAGGATTAAATGGTTGCCCGTCTAAAATGATACTACCCCCATCAGGATAAAATATACCCGTTATCATACGCAGCAATGTGGTTTTACCAGCCCCATTGGGACCTAGCAAACCAAAAATGCTGCCTCTTTTAATATCAAAACTAATATCATCAACCGCCTTTTGTGTTGCATAATATTTTTTCAAGTTCGATAAACTTAACAAAGCATCCATGTTTAATAATTTGATTCAAAATTAAACAACTTTTTCATATCCCATCACTAATTGTATAAACGGAAATTTTAAGCTTAAAGCGTTAGTAAAATAGGATAATAGGTTATCTTCGATTTAAATTTAGAATATGCGCTCAATTAAAACCTTTACAAAGAAAACAGTCTATATTTTTCTATTCTCTTTATTACTTATTGGCTCAAGTAGTTGGGGTTTTTTAATGCATCGAACCATCAACCAAATCGCAATTTATAATTTACCAGATCCCTTGCAATCTTTTTTTTATCAAGATATGCAGTACTTAGTGGAGAACGCCCCCAGGCCAGATACAAGAAGAAACACTGATAAAACTGAAGATAAAAAGCATATCATAGATATTGAAGAATATGGCCCCAATGCGATTAATGAAATGCCACTGGATTGGGCAACAGCTGTAAAAAAATATTCTTTAGATACTTTAGAAAAGCATGGGTACGGGCCCTATAATGTTATCATGCAATTGGATAAACTAACCAATGCGTTTAAATCCAAAAATAAAGACAGCATTTTATTTTATGCTGCAGACTTAGGACATTATGTGTCTGATATGCATGTGCCATTGCACCTTACTAATAATTATGATGGACAATTAACGGGACAAAAGGGGATGCATAGTTTATGGGAAACCTTTATACCTTCTCTTAAATTAGATCAGTACCAATTATACAATCCACATAAAGCAAAATACATCAGTCATCCAGAACAAGCATTATGGGCGGATATGCGATCAGCTTATGCCTTACTTCCAGAAATGTTTGCAAAAGAAATTGAAGTGTCTAAATCTTTTACGCCCGAACAAAAGTATAAAACGCAAATGTATTTTGGCAAAAGCACAAAAATGTATACAAAAGAATTTGCAGAAGTTTATGCAGAAACTTTAGGTGCAACTATTAATAAACAGTTAATTGCGTCGGCTAATATGCTTTCAGATTTTTGGTATACTGCATGGGTAAATGCTGGGAAGCCTAATTTTACAACAAGGGCTATCTCGAGTAATTTAGAATTAGAATTAAATTCATACAGAAAGAATCAATTAATACAAGATACTTTGTTGATTTCAAAAAAACAGAAAGCAAAAGAGTAAAAATTAATTTGAACTTAATCCTTCTACCTGTGCAATTGCATGGGCCAATTTTTGACCATCCATTGCCGCACTCATAATACCGCCTGCATATCCAGCGCCTTCGCCGCAGGGGTATAAATTTTTTATTTGTGGATGCACATAAGTATCAGCGTCTCTTGGAATACGCACTGGGGAAGAGGTTCGGCTTTCCGTTGCTACCACAATCGCATCATTGGTATAAAAACCCTTCATCTTTTTTCCAAATGCTTTAAATCCTTCTTGTAAAGTTTGATGAACAAAATTAGGTAGCACCTCTTTTAGTGGTGCTGATATTAATCCAGGCAAATAACTTGCACTAGGTAAATCAGAAGACAATTTATTATTACAAAAATCAACCAACCTTGCTGCAGGTGCAACTTGTAATCCACCGCCTAGCTCGAAAGCTGACTTTTCAACCATTTGCTGAAATGCTAATAATAAAAGCGGATGATTTTGGGGGAGTGTCGTTTTTTGTTTCTTTAAAAATGAATAAGCAGTTGGAATATCAATTTGTACGACCATACCACTATTGGCATAAGGATTATTTCGTTTACTTGGACTCCAGCCGTTAACCACAATCTCACCAGGGGCAGTCGCAGCAGGCGCAATAATGCCACCAGGGCACATACAAAAACTAAATACACCTCGATCATTCACTTGCTCCACTAAATTATAAGAGGCTGGGGGCAAATTAGCATCCTTTGTAACACAATGGTATTGAATTTGATCAATGATTTGTTGAGGGTGTTCCACTCTGACACCTAATGCAAATGGTTTTGCTTCAACAAAAATATTTTTTTCAAAAAGCAAATTAAATATGTCACGTGCAGAATGTCCTGTTGCTAAAATGAGATGCTTACATTTTAAATGGGCACCATCTGAAGTGATGACTTCTTGAATATGTTCTTTATCAATCACTAAGTCAACTAATTTTTTTTCAAATAATAGTTGACCTCCAGATGATTCAATTTGTTCTCTCATTTCAGTAATAATCTGTGGTAATTTATTAGTACCAATATGAGGGTGTGCTTGGTATAAGATACTTTCGTCGGCTCCAAACTGATAAAAGAGGCGTAAAATTTTATCAATACTGCCACGCTTATTGCTTCGAGTATATAATTTCCCATCACTATAAGTACCGGCACCACCTTCACCAAAACAGTAATTACTGTCAGGATCTACTGTCCCTTCTTTATTTAATATGGCTAAATCTCGACGCCTTGATCTTACATCTTTCCCTCTTTCTAAAATAATAGGCCTTAGTCCAAGCTGAATACATTCTAAAGCAGCGAATAAACCAGCAGGCCCTGCTCCAATAATAATGACTTCCTTTGCATTTTTAGGAAGTACTTGAAAATGTATGGGGCTTATGAACCTTTGGCTTGGGGGCTCATTAATAAAAGCTAGAATGCTGAGATTGATCCAAACTTGTTGCCTACTTCGGGCATCAATGGATTGTTTGAGAATATGGTAACCCTGAATATGCGAGAGGGGCACCGATAAGGAATGCCCAATAGCAGTAAGCAAACTAGGCGTGCTAGCTGCTTCTGAAGGGGTTAGCTTTAAGGATATTGTTTTTTGCATGGGTTAGGTGTTTATCCTAAAAAAATGCGGACTTATTATTATGGTTACTTATGATATACTATATCATAAGATAGCTAGTCGATCAACTAAAATGGCAAATCATCTCCTGCTTCGTTGGTAGGTATGTCAAAATAGGTGTTCGTTTCGGTCGGTGCTGTATTACCGCCTAATTGAACTGCCTCCATACGCCAAGCGTCTAAATTGGTTATATAATTGTCTTTGCCGTCCTTATTCCATTTAGATCCCTTTATATTAAAAAGGACTTTTACGGTATCGCCTAGGTTAAAGCGGTCCGGCATGGTGGTACGATCCTGTACACATTGAAATTTTACATAATTCGTGATGATTTTCCCATTGATATCGTCTGTTTTTTCAATGACAAATTCCCTTGTTTTAAAGGTCTCTTTCCTCTGAATAATTTCGTATTTGGCAATTAGTTTGCCGGTTAATTCGTAGCTCATATGTATGATTAAGTGGGTAAAGGTAGCAATATTTGACCAAATGAGCCAAGGCCTAAATTAAAAAGCAAATGAAGATTCTCTTTGGCTAAAAAAAACTTAAAAATAAGTGGATAAACTAGGCCATTCTAGAAAAAAGGCACTATCTTGAACGCCTGATTAAATAGGGTATTGGGTGCTGAATTCAATGTTTTAGGTACATGTAAAAAAAACCGAAAAAAAAAGTTTTTTTTTCAACATAAAGTCATCATATTCGCATTCTGATTCAATGATTCGGAAATCAGCAAACAAGGAACAAGTTTTATCATCATATAAAGGGTTAGTAATTAAGATGGCTAAGAGTGCAGAATTAATATGGAGTAATTGCTTAAAGATTATTAAGGATATTGTCGAATGGCAACATTTTAAAACTTGGTTTGAGCCCATCCAACCCGTAGACTTGAAGGAAAATGTTTTAATGATTCAAGTACCTAGCCAATTTTTTTACGAATACATCGAGGAGCATTATGTTAATCTTTTAGCTAAGACTTTAAAGCGTGAACTAGGAAAAGAAGCGAGACTTGAATATCGTATCATGGTGGATAGTGGGAATAATAAAAAAGGTTCTATGGATGTTCCTGCTAGCGGTATGAAAACTTACAATAACAACGAGATGAATTTCCCGTTGGTGATTGATAATCCAGTGAAAAATCCTTTTGTGATTCCTGGGTTAAAGAAAATGCAAATTGACCCTCAGTTAAACCATAATTACACATTTGATTCCTTTATCGAGGGTGATTGTAATAGGGTAGCGCGTCGTGCTGGTAAAACAGTAGCTGAAAAGCCAGGAGCGAACTCATTTAATCCCTTGGTTATTTATGGTGGGGTAGGATTAGGAAAAACACATTTAGCCCAAGCTATCGGGAATGATGTAAAACGCATTCATCCAGGTAAGGTGGTTTTATATGTAAGTTCTGAAAAGTTCATTAATCAATTTCAAGACCATAGTCGTAATAATGCTATTAATGATTTCATTCATTTTTATCAATTGATAGATGTTTTAATCATAGATGATGTTCAGTTTTTTAATCGTGCCGAAAAATCACAAGATGCCTTCTTTGCTATTTTCAATCATTTGCACCAAAGCGGCAAGCAACTTGTTTTAACTTCGGACAAAGCGCCTAAGGATTTAGAAGGATTGCAAGAACGTTTATTAAGTAGATTCCGTTGGGGATTGAGTGCTGATATACAAGTACCCGATTACGATACTCGTATCGAAATATTAGAAAAGAAGATGAAGGCCGATGGTTTAGATATGCCTAAGGAAGTAGTAAAGTATGTAGCTTATAATATTAACACGAATGTTAGAGAATTAGAAGGTGCTTTGATATCCTTACTAGCGCAGTCTTCTTTGAATAAAAAAGAAATTGATGTTGAGTTAGCAAAAAAGGTTTTACGCAATTTTGTTAAAACAAGCAGCAAAGAAATTACCATTGACGCTATTCAGAAAATGGTTTGTGAATTCTTTGAAGTGCCATATGATAAGTTATTGCAAAAAACGCGTAAACGTGAAATTGTACAAGCCCGTCAAATCACGATGTATTTAGCGAAAGCCTTTACAAAGAATTCATTAAAAACCATTGGTGAACATTTTGGTGGTCGTGATCATACTACTGTTATCCATTCTTGTCAAACAGTGAAGGATTTAATGGACACTGATTCAATGTTCAGAGAAAACGTAATGGAGCTGACTCAGAAAGTGCAGTTGGCTGCTATGTAGAGATTGATCCCCCTGTATCTCCTTATTTTAGAGTAGAAATAAACATTTAACTATATTATAGTCCGGAACGAACTTTATTTAAGTTTATTCCGGACTTTTTTTAGGTATTTAAGGCTGTAGTGCTTATTTTTGCAGCCCTCGAAAGAGGTTTTGGAGGAGAGGTGGATGAGTGGCTGAAATCAGTAGTTTGCTAAACTGCCGTACGGGTTAAACTGTACCAAGGGTTCGAATCCCTTCCTCTCCGCTCTTTTAAGTTCTTACATTTGAGTTTTAATACCGGTAAACATATTTTACAACGAAGGTTGTAAAAGGGACGAGCAATCGTTTCGGAGTTCGGGAAGTAGCGCAGTCCGGTAGCGTACCTGGTTTGGGACCAGGTGGTCGCAGGTTCGAATCCTGTCTTCCCGACGAACACAAAAAAAGCCTCTACAAGTCATTTTAAATCAATGAATTTTGTAGAGGTTTTTTATTTTATATCAAAACATACCCCATACCCTACCTTTTCATAAAAAAAGATGCCATTTAAATTAAACGGCATCTTGTGTTTCAAACTATATATACAAACCTTCGGGGGAAGTTAAATTGGTTCATTAACCCTTGATCCTTGAATTGCTTCATGAACCTGATAAGTGTGGATGAGCATTTGACCTTCACCTGTTAATATCCATTTAATATCAAGCATTTTATATTGATGATGAATTTTTTCAAGAATATTAGAACCCATTGATCCATTCTTTTTTTGCTTCGCAAAATAACCATTAGATACATTAATGCTTCTTTCAAAGGCACATGGATTGGATTGTATGTATTCAATAAATTGGAATAATCGATCCAATGGCTTTGTTTCAATTAGTTGGTGTCTCATTTTTTAAAAGTTTGTTTTATGAATTTATTCGATATTCATAAAGCAAACTTACATGCTCCATCTAAAAGACTTTGTAAATTTTGTAGAATAATTCCTATAAACTTTTTCTAAATTTTTTTATCAACAAAAACGACAAGTATATAAACTTGTACTACAAAATAATTAAAAAAGGGGTGGTATATGGAATCGCAATTTTAAATAGATTGTTTTGTCACTTTCAACTGATGATTGCGATATGAGATATTAATTTTTAATTTATTTAAGTTGTTGCTATAATACATCCATTGTTCCTTATTTCTCCAATAGATGATTTTAGTGATATCTGAATTATTATTCATTTTTAGTTCTTGGCGCTTTAACTCAAGACCTAATTTCACATTCTTAACAAATTCTTTTGGCATTGTATCTCGGTCAACATTGACATATAATTTCTCAATCAAATGTCGAGTATGATGTATTTCGTTTTTGAGTTTAAAATTATTAAAAACGATGCGCTGTTTATTAGAAAATAGGATACTATCCTCTAAAAAATACAGAGTTCTATCAATATGAACTTTTTCATATTGCAAATTTGAAATAGGTCTGAATAAATTCGAATATTGATGATTATCGCGTTTTAATATTTTATTTATTTCGTAAAATATTTTTAAAGCAAAATACATTGATTTGGCACAGCCAATTTTATAATATTGAGTAAAATTCGACTTATTAGGATAAAAAATTGAATATCCTAATAGTGAGATCAAGCTTATAATTTTATAAGAGGGCATGGGGGTGGGGTATTGTCTATGCTTTTATCATCATATTGGACTTTGTAAATTTATAATTTTTTTTTGTTCATTTATGTTTAATCTATTTTACTTTATAAGTAGAATAAACTCTACAAAATCTTTTTAAAACTTATATGTAGTTTAAAAACTACATTAATAATATAAGTAGTTTTAATGCTACATGATAATACAACTATAATAATATACAAATGTTAGTAATTAAGATACATTTAGGTGTATAAAAATTGAATGAATGCTGAAGTTTCAAAATGTCTTAATATACGACAATTTTATTGGCATAAAATCCATTAGTAGCTTAATAAAAGAAGCAATACCTTATACTAAAATACATGCCTTTTCTAATAAAGAGCAAATCAATTTTGATGGGTTGAATTATGATAATGATTTTTTAAATTTTATTTACATTAACTCATTTGACTCCTATTCGATGCAGCTGATTGAATCGAATATTATATCCAGTAATATTGTGATTATTAGTGATATTCCAATTAATATATTCTTCAATCGATTATCTAAATACAATATCATCGGATACATAGACAGGGACAGCATTTTTGACAATACCTTTAAGGACTTATTCATCAAAATTTAGATAATAAAATATACATGAGCGAAGATGATAAGGATTTATTATTAGAAATGCATTTTGATAAGCAAACGAATAATTCAATATCGAATCCTTTAAGTCAGCTTTCACTACAAGAATATAATGTGATGAAGAATTTATTGGTAGGGAAAAGCATTAATGAAATTGCAGTAGAGCTTAATTTGCATAAGTCATCTATTTCTACCTATAAAAAAAGGATACTAAAAAAACTCTCGGTTAAAAATATTTACGAACTCAATATTATATTTAATTCTTAAGTCATCATCTACGATTTTTCAATCAATTAGTTATGTAGTTTTTATACTACATTAAATCCCGTCTAGAACTACATTTCAAATCACTAAATTTTACAAGTTTTAAAGTCAAATTAAATTTACTTTGATTAGAAATAATCATTTGAATTATAGACTTATTTCTATATCTATTTATGCTTAATTCAATTTTTATAATGAATTGATTTTGTTTAAACATGAACCAATTATGAAAAAGAAACTTGATTTATTTAATTTTTTCTATAGTCTAGGCGCTGTTATTATTTTGCTAGGAGTAATTGGAAAATTATTGGAGTGGGAAGTTCAAGATGTTTTAATGACAGTTGGATTAAGTATGGAGATATTTATTTTTGCATTGTCCTCCATTAAATTCAATGAAACAAAAGTAGACAACTTTGATGATGCAGAAACTGATAAAGTAGCCCTTCCTTTTCAAGATTCAAATGTGTCAGGTACTTATATAAACATTCAAAATGGGGTTGATGCTAACTTAACCCAATCTAGTTCAAGTTTGACCGATTATAAAACCTATTTAAATTCGGCAGATAGTTTTTCAATTGATTTAAATGTTGGTCAATTTGGAAATTTAAATATACTGAGTAATTTATCCCAGTTAGATAAAATTATAGCATTAAGTCAAGTTAAAGATTTATTATATGAGCCAGATTGGTATCAGTTACATATGGATGAATATGAAAAGTTAATATTACTCATTAAAAGTATTTTTGGCATGAGAATGCCTAATTATGAGTTTTTACCCATCTTAATTCAAACCCCAATTAAATTACCAATTCCTAATTATGACCAATTTTCAATTTTAGAGCCCATTGAATTAAGACAGAATGAGATTGAGTTACTATGTAAGGCTTTTGCATTGGTGAATGATTATCATTTTTTAGATCATTTTGTTTTTCAAGAAAGTAATCATTTTTACTATATCCGAGCGAAACAATCGGATGAAATTCAAGTATATGGTGGGGAGAATGATGCTACATTATTACATATAGATCATTATTACAAGAATAAATATATCATCAGTCCTAATATTAAATCCATCAAGGATTTGGTTTTTTCATATGATACTGGATTAATAGTTGAATTGATCAATAGTTTAAAATTTGATCAAATTGATGAATTCATTTCCCTTAATAACTTAGTGACCAATACCAATGATAAAACAAGGTCTTTATTATTTAAATGTATTACACCTTTTCAATACATATTTAATAATGAGAAGAGTTATAACTACTTTCAAGAATTTGTAAAGCTTACATTAAGTTTTGATGATAAAATAAAAGGCTACTCCTTATTTGAAAGCGCCATTACTTATAAAAAGAAAAATGATAAATATTTTTCTTTAAGTGAGGTAGTCAATTATAATTCTGAATCTATTTATTTTGGTATCAATAATGAATACACCTTACTAATTAATGACATCTTTTTACCTGATCAATTGGATAATTTACAATATGTATATCAGTTAGTTGATAAATTAAAACATCAACAAATAGCATCAAAAGAACCATTAGATCTTTTATTTGGTATTCAAGTAAATGATATCAAAAAAGAGATTTATTTAAAATTGAATCAATTTTTAGAAAAATCTAAGTTAACGCCTAATGGTTCACAATTAGCATATATCTTATTATACAAACAATACAATAGTTTAAACTAAAATCTAGTCTATGGCAGCGGGTGTAGTAGATGTCAAAAGATATCAGATTATTAGTCTTTTATACATCATTTTTGTTTGTTTCTCTGTACTAAATATTAAAATCTCAAGTTTAGATTCTAATATATATACTATTAAAACATTTCAAACCATTCAATCTGAAGAGCTTAAAAAGCTTAAAATAAGTAATCTTGTTATTGCCAATAATTTGGACACCATTATTTTAAATCCAAAATCAAATAGCTATTTACAAATTAGTAAAAAATTAGCTAACAGCCTTCTTGTCATTAATTCGGTTATTCTACATGTGAACAATCAAATGAAAATCCAAGGAACCAGCCTTGTAGAACAATTTAATCGAAGGTCTTTCATTGAAAAAACTTTAAAAGATGAAAAAGGGGTTAAACTTATTGAAGCTGATTTATTTATATTATCAAAATACATTAAATCTGCTCCATTCCAGCTTACAAGTAGATTAGATGAATTAATCCCTTTGCAAAAGGAGGTCATCACCTTAAAGGGGCGTAGAGATGAATGGCAATCCTATTTATTTTATCATAAGCCGATGGGGATTAGCTATATGCAGTTGGAGCGTATTAAGCTTTTAATCATTCAGACCCAGTTAATATATCAAGAAGCGGCATTAAGTGAGATTGGTTATCAAGCAACCTACTATTCTAAATTAAATCCTCAATTGTATGATTTATCTAATCCAATAAAGGATACACAAATTAAAATTTCACAAAAGGTTGATTCCATTACTAAAAAAGACAGTTCAGCGTATAGCGATCCTTTTTTCAATAAAATC
>CAIJXU010000008.1 GCA_903824725.1 uncultured Bacteroidota bacterium
CATTAATTTTCCGTACTCTACGTTGAAAGGACTTTTTCCTCCTCCCCACAATTTTGCTTCATTTGGTGAAGCGGTTGTTGTTGTTGACATGTTCAATTTCTATTTCAGTGCAAAAATATTGGCTATCAAGGATATTCGTATCAAAAAACCTGTTTTTTTTATAATTCTATTCAACAAAACCACTACCTATCCGACCCAATTAAGGAATACAAAAAGGTAGATCCAAAGGAGGTCTACAAAATGCCAATAAGTAGCTGCCAATTCAACGGGCAATACCTGATTTGAGCTAGATTTTGCAGCAGCCGATCTTAATGAAATAACCACAAGGGCAATGACCCCTCCAACAAGGTGTAACAGGTGCAAACCCGTAATCACCAACAAAAAGGAACCAGCCGAATTGCTTCGGGCGCCAGTTAAAGCCACATTGCTCGCTTCCAAGGCCTGAAAACCGCGAACTTGCAAAATGACAAAGGCAAGACCAAGAATAGCCGTAACCGATAAAAAGCCACGATATTGGGCCAATTCACCCGCTTTGGCCTTTTTTACTGCCATTTGAATGGTAAAGCTACTAATCAAAATCACCAAGGTTGAAATATAGAATAATTTAGGAAGCTCAAATTCCAACCAATTGGCTTGGCTTTTTTTAACAATGTAAGCACTTGTTAAACCAGCAAACATCATAACAATACTACCAAGGCCTACCCATAACAACATTTTGTAGGGGTGTATTTTATTTTTCGATTCAATGATTGTTGTTGCCATAATTATAAATTTTATAATTTATCTGCTAATAATGCTAGGTATACAATAGGCAAATAAATATAGCTGCTAAACATAACACGACGCGCTGCAGGCACGCCCATGTTTTGATATAGTCTTACGCATTGCACTACCATAAAAATATTTGCCACTAATACAATCCACATACTCACTTGTCCAGTTAAACCTAAATAATAAGGTAACAAACCAACAGGTATCATCAACACTGCATACATAATGGATTGTAATGCAGTAAATTTTGTAGGTCCTTTATCTGCAGGTAATAATTTAAAACCTACTTTAGAATAATCCGAATGCGACACCCAAGCAATCGCCCAAAAATGCGGGAACTGCCATAAAAATTGAATTAAAAATAAAGCCCAACCTGCATAAGCAAAATCATCATTGCCTGCTACCCATCCAATTAAACAAGGAAGCGCACCAGGAAAGGCACCTACTAAAACAGCAATTGAATTTATTTTTTTCAAAGGCGTATAAATAAACGCATATAAAAACAAACTGAACGCAGATAATAATGCAGATGAAATATTAAAATACTTCCACATAATTGCAACGCCAAGAATACCAGTAATGATTGCAAAAGTATAAGCCGTTGTTTGTGACATACGGCCCGACGCCACAGGGCGTGAAGCAGTGCGCTTCATTTGCGCATCGGTATCTTTTTCTACTGCTTGATTAATCGCATTGGCACTACCTGTAATACATAAACCCGCAAAGGTTAAAAGTAAAATCATGGACCAATCGTACGCTTTCACTGTGGGTGCCAACATATAACATATCACGCAAGTGAACACCACCGTAAAACTTAAGGTGAACTTCATCAACTGAGCGTAATTTTTGAGCGTTTGTTTCAAATCGAATTGGTGATTTAAATTACAATGCCCTGAAATCAGGGCAATGTAATAACTGAATATTTTATACTAGTGTGTGCCTGTTTCGTCCTCACCCACTGGTGTGGTTTGAGGAATGAAATCATGCCCATCTTTACCGTAATCATAAGGCCAGCGATGTACTTCAGGAATTTCACCAGGCCAATTACCATGACCAGGACGAATAGGAGTAGTCCACTCTAAAGTATTGGATTCCCAAGGATTTAAAACTGTTACTTTACGACCTTTGAATATGGAGTAAAAGAAATTAATTAAAAATAAAATTTGTGTTGCAAAAACAATCATCGCAATCGTACTAATGAAACGATTTAATTCAGCGAATTGTTTAAAGCTTTCCCAAATACTAAAATCAAAATAACGACGCGGCATACCTGCTAAACCTTGGTAATGCATTGGCCAGAAAATAAGATAAGCACCAGCCATCGTGATCCAAAAGTGAATGTACCCTAATGAATTATTTAAATAGCGACCGTACATTTTAGGGAACCAGTGGTATACACCCGCAAACATACCAAACATACTAGCCACACCCATTACAATATGGAAATGCGCAACTACAAAATAACTATCGTGTAAATAAATATCTAAAGCAGCGTTACCTAACCAA
This sequence comes from uncultured Bacteroidota bacterium, assembly GCA_903824725.1. Lineage (GTDB taxonomy): Bacteria > Bacteroidota > Bacteroidia > Chitinophagales > Chitinophagaceae > Sediminibacterium. The sequence continues at coordinate 2,278 of CAIJXU010000008.1, forward strand.
ATACCCGTTAAACCACCACTAATAAATAAGCTCACAAAACCAATAGCAAATAACATAGCAGGTGTGAAACGAATATTACCTCTCCATAAAGTAGTTAACCAGTTAAATACTTTAATAGCAGAAGGTACTGCAATTAATAAAGTTAATAATACAAACACCGAACCTAACAATGGATTTAATCCTGTTACGAACATATGGTGCGCCCAAACCAAGAAGGCCAAAATTGCAATTGCAAATAAAGAACCTAACATCGCCATGTAACCAAAGATAGGTTTGCGAGAATTCACCGACATGATTTCAGAAACCATACCCATAGCAGGTAATAATATAATGTAAACCTCAGGGTGACCTAAGAACCAGAATAAGTGTTGGAATAAAATGGCCGAACCACCTTCGTTCGATAAAGCACCTACGCCATTTACATAAATATCAGATAGATAAAAACTAGTTCCAAAATTTCTATCAAAAATTAATAAAATCATACCAGACAATAATACAGGGAAAGATAATACCCCTAATACTGCTGTAAAAAATAAAGCCCAAATGGTCAAAGGTAAACGCGTCATGCTCATTCCCTTAGTACGCATATTTAAAATAGTAGTGATATAATTTAAACCACCTAATAAAGAAGACACAACGAATAAAGCCATCGCAATGATCCATAAGTCCATACCTGTTTTAGAACCAGGAGACGCATCATGTAAAGCAGATAAAGGAGGATACGCTGTCCAGCCACCACTGAATGGGCCTGTTTCAACGAACAGAGAGGACAACATAATAATACTTGCTATAAAAAAGAACCAGTAAGATAACATGTTCAAGAAAGGAGAAGCCATATCGCGCGCACCTACTTGTAATGGAATTAAAAAGTTAGCAAAGGTACCCGACAAGCCTGCTGTTAATACAAAGAATACTAAAACAGTACCGTGTGTCGTTACTAAAGCGTAGTAAGCTTCGGGTGTAATTTGACCACCTTTCGCCCATTTACCTAAGATAGATTCTAACCAAGGGAAACTAGCATCAGGATAACCTAATTGCAAACGGAAAAGTACACTCATTAAACCACCGAGTACTGCCCAAACCATACCAGTGATCAAGAATTGCTTCGCGATCATTTTATGGTCTTGACTAAATACATATTTAGTTAAGAATGTATCATGGTGTTCGTGATGACCGTGATCATCATGTCCGTGACCTTCATGTAATGCTGCTTCGTGACTCATACCTTTTATTTAAATAATTTTAATCTTTATAATTTTACGATGGTTGCTTTTTTTGCCGTGCTGTCTATTACTGGAACTGCAGATGGATCCTTTTCAGGGAATGCAGTAAAGTATTGCGGCTTTTGTTTCGCCATCCACAAATCGTATTCTTCTTGATCTACCACTTGAATAACACCTTTCATCGAATAGTGACCATTACCACACATTTGATCACAACTAATTTCATATTGAAAATTCGGGTTGCCCGTTTTTTCTTGCATTTCCTTCGTAGTATAAATGGGGGTAAACCACATGGTAGTTGGGATACCTGGAACGGCGTCCATCTTTAAACGGAAATGAGTTAAACCAACATCATGGATCACATCTCTAGATCCTAGAATTAATTTAATAGGCGTTCCTTTAACCACATACATGGTTTGCTCTGTTAAGATATCATCTTTTGAATATTCATCATCCCAAATAATACCTACAGAGTTAGTAGCAGGGTCAATATTTTTATAATATTTTTTTCCGAAGATGGCGTCCTTACCTGGGTAACGGAAAATCCAACCAAATTGTTTACCAGTTACTTCAACCACCATTGCATTCTTTGGAGGCTCATCAGTAAAGAAAAACCAGTTACGTAAACCAAACACGACTAATACAGTAAGTGCAATAGCAGGTATAACGGTCCAGATTAATTCTAATTTAGTACTGTGCGCAAAAAAGAAAACTTTGCGGTTGGTGTCTTCTTGATACTTATAAGCAAACCAAAATAATAATACTTGTGTAATCACAAAAACGATACCTGTAATAATTAAGGTAACAAAAAGCATTTCATCTACTTTTTCACCCTGAATACTTGCAGCACCTTGCGCCATCTGGGTTTTGCCATAATACATTTTATTACAAACATAAATGCCGACAAAACCTAACACCAAAAAAGCAACCATCAAAAATCCATTGATTTTGTTGTTTTGTTGACGGCTTGCTTCTTCCCCTTTAAGGATAGATACATACTCACTTGCTTTGGCAATTTGGAAAATAACCACAAAGATGAGAATGATAATTGCAGTAGATAAAAATAAAGTCATAGTCGTATTAATATTTTCTTACTCGAATAATTTATTAAACTTGGTGAAGGATACTCTCCTTTAAAAACGGATGGTATTTTGCAATCAAAGGCTTGCTGGCCAAAGAACGCGCAACCATTAAAATCATTACCCCAACAAAAAACGCTAGTATACCAAAGTCCAACCAGCCTAAAGTAACATGCTCTTTCATTAAGCTACCCATCACCATTTGGTAAAAATCAATCCAGTGACCAAATAATATAAGTACCGCCATGAACGCTACTAAAGTAAAGTTGCGTTTCGCAGAGCGCTTCATTAATATTAATAAAGGACAAAGGAAGTTGATGAATAAGTTTAAGAAAAAGATAGGCTTATAAGAACCTTGAACGCGATTTTTAAAATAGATGGTTTCCTCAGGAATATTCGCATACCAAATAAGCATGTATTGAGAGAACCATAAGTAAGTCCAGAAGATAGAAAATGCAAACATGAATTTACCCACATCATGTAAATGATCGCTGGTAGATAATTCCATGTAGCCTTTGTTTTTCATGTAGATTAACCATAAAGCAATCAAAGCCATACCCGCAACAAAGGAGCTAGCAAAAGTATACCAACTGTACATAGTCGAATACCAATGTGCATCGATACTCATTAACCATAACCAAGGAATGGTACTTGCAACAGTTAAACCAAACCACACTAAAAAGAAACCAGAGCGCACCATGCTGCGCACATTATATTTATGAGCAGTGTCCGCATCCATTGGAGCGATATCTGCTTCTAAACTAATTTGACGCATTCTGTATCCAAAATAACTCCACAATGTAATAGTAAGTGTAGTCCATATAATAAAGAAAGTAGGATTTAAAAAACCTGCTTTACCTTTTAAGATAGGATCTTTTGCAACTGCTTCCGCATCTAACCAATGGTAAATATGATGATTGTGTGAAAGCACTACATATAATAATACTAATAAAGTAATACCACCAAAAATGGGTACTAAAGTAGAAATGGCTTCGGCAATTCTTCTAAAGGATTGCATCCAAGCAGCCATGGCCATAGTACTAAAACATAAAAAGAACATAGCAGCGTTGGTCACTAAAGTCCAAAAAATAGAATTGTACATTAAGGTTCCCCAAAAATGCACTTGCTCATGTTCATCCGAACCAAATCCTTTGGTAAACATACCATACAATAAAGCAGCGGCGCCTATGCCTATTAATGCATAAGACCATGTTTTAAGTGTACCAGGAATTTCAAATTGCTCTTTAATAGATGCCATCTTACTTCGTTTGTTTATTCTTAATATATTTTATAATCATCCAGCGTTGATGCTTGCTTAATTGAGATGCATAAGAACCCATCAAGTTTTTTCCGTAAGCAACAGAATAAAACATTTGACCAGCAGGCATATTTTCATATTTCGCATCGCCTACTAAAGTAGCGGGCTTGGCAGCAAATGCACCATTACCGCCATTATATAAAGGACCATTGCCATCTAATTTAGTACCATGACAAATACCACAGTTAATAAGGTATAATCTTTCTGCTTCGGCAGCGTCTTTTACATTTAAAGAATCAATTGGATTGGGAACCATTTTAGAAGCAACATAATTAGTAGAATCACCTACTTTATCAATTGCATAAGGGAAAGGCATTTCCTTACCACGCGCAATGGTACCTGCAACAGGACGATTGTCGTAATGGATTCCTTTGCTTGCTAAGTTACTATGATCGGCGTAAGTTTCGTAAGCACGACTGTATGCCATGTCAGGCATATAAATAGTACCAGGTGTACGCTTAATATCGTTACAGCTAGTTAAAACAACTACTGTAGCTAAAGATAATATTGTAAAAAATTTATTCATTCGAGTTCTTTTAAAATGTTCTAAGTTTTTGGCGCTTGGTTAAAGAGCAATTTTTATGCAAGTTGTTTTTCGTTGTATAAATTATCCTCTTTATCATAAGTACCAAACCACCAACCTTCCTCAGCTACTTGCACATCTGTTTCAATGGCACCATTTGCACTTAATAAAGCTTTAAGGTCGTCTGTGTTTGTTTTATCGGTACACTCAATGACCATTACAAATAAATCATCGGTAGCGCGTTTGTGAAAATGATGTTTTTTTACACCAGGTGCTAATTGACATAAATAACAAAAAGTAAGTACCATACCCACCGCTGCAAACAATACGGTTAACTCAAATATAATAGGAACCCAAGCTGGTAAAGCAAAATGCGGTTTACCACCAATGTTTAAAGGCCAGTCTTTAGTGAAAATCCAACTAATAGCGCTCACCGCTGTCGTGGTACCCGTTATACCGTAAATAAAACCGGCAGTGTGTAAACTAGTTTCGCGCATTCCCAATGCGTGGTCTAAACCATGCACTGCAAAGGGCGTGTACACATCTTTAATTTTATAGCCAGCAGTACGCACTTGCTTCACTGCAGGAAATAAAACATTTTCATTATCAAAACAACCTACTACAAATTTCTTTTGTGCCATAATCTTTTTCTTAATCGATATTTAATTAATGAGCATGCGCATTATCGTGAATGAATTTATCCAAAGGCTGTGCCTCTAAAGTGTTCATATCTGTTTTATACGACTCTCCACTTCTCTTTAAAACATATTTAATTTCAGCCACCGCAATGACAGGGAAATATTTAGCGAATAAAAAGAAGCAAGTAAAAAACAAACCAAAAGTGCCTGCATAAAAACCAATCTCCCAAATACTAGGACTATAATATACAGACCAGCTTGATGGTAAGTAATCACGATACAATGAAGTAACAATAATTACAAAACGCTCAAACCACATACCAATGTTTACAATGATGCTCATGAAGAAAGTAACAAATACATTTCTTCTCATTTTCTTAGACCAGAAAATTTGAGGAGATAATACGTTACAAGCCATCATACCCCAATAGCTCCAGCCATAAGGACTAAATAAATAAGCACGACTATACCAAAAAGTATACCCCTCATATTTATTTTGAGAGTACCAACCCATAAATAATTCGGTTAAGTAAGCAATACCTACAATAGAACCAGTAAGTACAATTACTTTATTCATCATTTCAATGTGACCAATTGTAATATAATCTGTTAAACCAAATACTTTACGTACCACCAACATTAAGGTTTGCACCATCGCGAAACCAGAAAATATCGCACCTGCCACAAAGTAAGGAGGGAAGATAGTCGTATGCCAACCTGGAATAACAGAAGTAGCAAAGTCAAAAGATACAATAGTGTGCACTGACAATACTAAAGGAGTACTTAAACCTGCTAACACTAAAGATAAACTCTCGTGTCTTTGCCAATGTTTAGTAGAACCTGTCCAACCAAATGAAGCGATACCGTATAATTTTTTTCTAAGTTTAGTGAAAGCACGATCACGCACCGTAGCTAAATCGGGAATCAAACCAGAATACCAGAATAATAAAGAAACAGTGAAGTAAGTAGAGATCGCAAAAACGTCCCATAATAAAGGAGAGTTAAAGTTCACCCATAAAGGACCACGAGAGTTAGGGTAAGGCATAATAAAGAAAGCCAACCAAACACGACCCATGTGGAATATTGGAAATTGACCAGCGCACATAACGGCGAAAATGGTCATCGCTTCGGCTGCACGGTTAACACCCGTTCTCCAGCCTTGACGGAATAATAATAAGATAGCAGAAATCAAAGTACCTGCGTGACCAATACCCACCCACCAAACGAAATTGGTAATATCCCAACCCCATCCAATGGTTTTATTAAGGTTCCATTGGCCTACACCATAAGTTACTTCGCGGTACAAACTGTACACACCAAATAACAAAAGAGTAACGGCAATAAAAAAACCAATGTACCATAAACGAGATGGCTTCACTTCGATAGGGCGTAAAATATCTTCGGTTACTTGGTGAAAATTTTTATCACCATACACCAAAGGTTCGCGCAACTGTGATTCGTATTTAATATGCATCTTTATCTATTTCTTAAATTTTTTAATCTATATATTTTATGCTTCCGTTTTTTCGTCGCTGTTTCTTACTTTGGCTAAATAAGTAACATTAGGTAATACGTGTAATTGCTCTAACACATAAAACTGACGATTCGGATTATCAACACGCACTTTTGAAATCGCACTGTGCTTGTCATTAGCATTACCAAAACTAATGGCATGTGTAGGACAAGATTGTTGACAAGCCACTTTAATATCCGCATCTACCATTGGACGAGAATCTTTTTTCGCATCAAGTTTAGCTGCTTGTAAACGTTGAACGCAGAAAGAACATTTTTCGATAACACCACGAGAACGCACCGTTACATCAGGGTTTAACACCATTCTTGTTAAATCGTCAAACATATCTAATACGACATCGTTTACTTCACCTACTTGGTTATCAGGGAAGCTATCTGCACCCGTATAATCGGCCCAGTTAAAACGACGCACTTTAAAAGGACAGTTGTTCGCGCAATAACGAGTACCAATACAACGGTTATAAGTCATTTGGTTTAAACCTTCAGAGCTGTGGTTGGTAGCGGCAACAGGACAAACGTTTTCACAAGGAGCGTTGTCGCAATGTTGACACATTAAAGGTTGGAAAACAACTTTAGGGTTTTCCATATCACCACTATAATATTTATCAATACGCAACCAATGCATTTCATGACCGCGAAGTACTTCGGGTTTACCAACAACAGATACATTATTTTCAGCGTTACATGCAACTACGCAAGCACCGCAACCATTACAACTATTTAAATCAACGCTCATGCCCCACTTAATACCTGGACGATCGTACACAGGATAAATGGTACCTTCTTTTTCATATTTTTCAAGCGCTTCAAATTCCTTCATCTTATCACCACCTTCGGTCACGCTTCTTAATTCATGATCGCGTTCTTCTCTAATTTCAGTAGGATTTTTTAAGTAAGATGCAAAACTAATTTCTTTCATTACTTCGGTACGCACACCTTGTTCAGTATCGTAACGGAAATGCGTTTGAGTTAAAGCAACAGGATAAGTTTCGCCTGTTACAGTTAAAGAAACATCTTGACAATTAAAATGCACCATACCATTTTCGATGCAAGCTAAGGGATATGCATTTTTACCAGTACCAACCACCGATTTACCTAAGGCTTCGGTGCGGCCATAACCAACAGCGATACCAACGGTTTGATGATGTGTACCAGGAACAATTAAAACAGGAAGTTCAATTGATTTTCCATCAACGGTTAACTTCACCACTTTTTTAGGAGGATGTACTTCATATGCATCGGCTTGGCCTGCATTATTTAAGTCAATACCTAATAAAGATTTTCCCATCGCAGGAGATACTATAATATAGTTGTCCCAAGTAGCACGTGTAACTGGATCGGGTAATTCTTGTAACCAAGGGTTACTTGCACCTTGACCAGCACCGATACCTACTTTTTGGTATAAGGCTAATTCAATTTTATTACTAGGCTTAGCAGCGTTGATCGCAGCTAAAGCAGCAGTCACTGCAGTTGCATTTAAAGAAGCACCTGCAACAATTTCAGAAGTAGGATTAGAAACACCTGCTTGTAAAATTTTATTCCAAGCAGCTTCGCCACCTAATTTAGCAGACCACTCATTTTTTAAATAAGTTGTATAATCAGATGCATCACCAGACCATTTTAATAATGAATCTTGGAAAGCACGAGTTTTAAATAAAGGAGAGATAGTAGGTTGTATAAAACTAATATATCCAGTAGCCGCTTCTGCATCACCCCAACTTTCTAAAAAGTGAGGAGCAGGGATAACGAATTTACAAAGTGCTGTTGTTTCATCTAATTTAGCATTGAATGAAATAGTGGTTTTCACTTTTGCTAAACCTGATTTTACTTTGTCCGCATTTGGCCAAGTGTAAACAGGATTTGCTCCGTAAAATAAAATGCTATTTACTTTACCTGCATTCATGTCATCTACTAAATTAGCAAAATCGCTATCTATACCTTGACGGTAATTAACAGTAGTACCAAAATTAATAGTAGTGCCGTTGGCGCCTACTGCATTATTAATAGCGTTTACAATAATTTGAACATTTACATCATTGCTACCCGATACTACTAAAGCAGCACCGATGTTAGCAATTAAAGCATCCGCTGCAACAGCGATACCTGTTTTTAATTTACTATCCGTAATGCCAGTGATGGGAGCGCCTTTTACTGCACTCAATAAAGCAGCGGCTACTAAACCCATTTCGGAAGGACGGCATAAATATTTTTCATCTGCATTAGAACCAGTCATACTTGCCACTGTTTCAAAGTGGATATGCTTGCTCATCGCAGGATGTTTTTCATCTATTCTTTTACCAACTGCATATTGTTTTGCAAATTCAATTGGATTTAACCAAGTACCTAAAAAGTCGGCGCTTAAACTTACAATGGCTTTTGCTTTATCAAAATGATAGCTAGGTAAAACGCGTTTACCATAACAAGCTTCGTTAGCTAAAAGCATGGCACTATTAGAAACCGCATCATAAGTAACATGTTTGCTACCCGGATGCTTAGCTAAAAATTGAGCGATTAATTTTTTGGTAGAAGGAGAAGTAATGGAACTAGTAACAATAACAATATTACCAGACAATTCACCCATCACCGATTTATCAATATCTTCAAAAGTGGCTTCCTTACCAGCGATGGAAGGGAAACGTAAACGAGCCGTATCATATAAATCTAAAACAGAAGCTTGAACACGAGCCGAAGTACCACCACCTGTTAAAGGACTTAAATCATTTCCTTCTAATTTAATAGGACGACCATCACGCACTTTAGCAAGAACACTAACTACATCACCATCTTGCACATAAGTAGTTGCATAATAATCTGCAATACCAGGAACCATATCTTCAGGCTTGTTTGCAAATGGAATTGCTTTTTTAATAGGCATTTCACAACTTGCTGCTACTGCTGCTGCAGCAGTACTAAAGCCGACATATTTTAAAAAATCACGACGTGGTGCTTTCGCTTGTAAAAAACTTTCTCCTTTTTCTAAAGTAGATTCGTCTTCAACAAAAGGAAGTTCCTCTTTGAATTCGTTTTGAACTTCATTGTTATAAGCTTTGGATTGATTTAATTCTCCGAAACTTTGCCAGTGCTTTTTTTGCTCCATAATAATGTATATATAATATTACGCCTCTTATTTAATCTCGATTATAAATTCAAATAGTTTAGTAGTGACATTTTTGACACTCAGTACCACCAATCTTTTCAACAGTAATTCCTTTTGCACTATCTAACTTTCCACTCTTCATATCTTCATGGAATTTTTCATAGATGCTATAAAAACCATTGTCTTTAAATTTCACTTCCGAATTTCTGTGACAGTTCACACACCAGCCCATGCTTAAATCAGAGAACTGTTTTACTTCACCCATAGTTTGAATATCACCATGACATTGTTGACAAGCCACTTGGCCTGCATTCACGTGTTGTGCATGATTAAAGTAAACATGATCAGGTAAGTTATGGATACGCACCCACTCAATAGGTTTGGCATTAGAAGCATCCCAAGGTTGCCCTTCGGTGAAGCCAGCGTATTTGTATAATTTTTTAATTTCAGAAGTACCGTCAACTACATCCCCATTTTCTCTTACTAAAGGCGCGCCTTTGTATTCGTTAATCGCCATGTGACAGTTCATACAAACATTCACACTAGGAAGTGTTGCTTGTTTGCCTTGGTAAGTACCAGTATGACAATACTGACAATTAATTTGATTCACGCCAGCATGTACTTTATGAGAATAATAAATAGGTTGTTCAGGTTGATAATCTTTAGAGCGACCTAAGTTCATTGCACCAACGGTCGTCATATAACCACCAGTAATAAATAATACAATTGCAATAAATGCGATGTAAGCTTTGTTACGATAAAAAGGAACAGGATCAACAGCAGGAATACCTGCTTTGTCGTCAGATAATTTTTTTAAGTTGCTATTAACTTGAAGAAGTATTAATGAAACAACTGCTAATATTAAAGTAAGTAAACCAAAAACTAAAGTGCTGTCCGATTCTTCGGCAGGAGCACCTGCTGCTGCGCCACCCACTGGAGCTGCACCTGCTGCAGGAACTGATTTGATGTAAGCTAAAATAGCATCGATATCTTTATCGGCTAAAGTAGGAAACAAGTTCATTGCAGTTTTATTGTACTCGTTGTACAATTTGTTGGCATAAGGATCACCCGTTTTTAAAAATGCAGCACTGTTTTTAATCCATGCATACAAATTCTTTTTCTCAGTCCAACGATCTTCAACACCGGCTAACGCAGGACCCGTTAATTTTTTATTAACAGCGTGACATGAAGCACAATTTTGTGAGAAAAGTGCTTTCCCATCTTGCGCATTCAAATGATTTCCGATAGATGAACTAAGGGTGATAAATAGGAAGATCGAAACGATCTTAGCTAGGCTTCTTAAAATTGTCATATACACAAAAAGTGTCTAGGGTGTAAAAATGTCCTCGAACGGGGGCGAAATTACTTAAGAATAAGATTGAATACTAACAAAATGAGAAGTTTTTTTTTATTGAAATTATTGACTTTCAGGGATGTGGGTCAAAAAAGGGTGACGAATGTCATAATATTGTAATGTTAAGTATATGTGGGGGAAATTATAATTGGGATATGGGCAGATTTTAGAAAAAAAAGGCACCTTTGAGGCATTAAAAATTAAGGGGCTAGATTTTAATAAAACAAAGAATGAAAGTATTAAAACAATTACAGGAAAAGTGGAAGGTAGGCGCCCTACAATTTTGGCTTATCATGGTCACATTTGCCTTAGGGGGGAGCCTAAGTGGGAGGCTATGTTCTAAAATACTGAATTTGGTGTTTTTGGAGAAAAATTGGGCTTTTTGGCTCATTTATCCCCTATTTTTGACCATTTTATGGCCTTTTTCGGTCATTTTCGTGAGTTTCTTCACAGGGCAATATCGCTTTTTTAGGGGTTATTTGGGTAGGGTAAGTGGTAAATTGTTTGGAGGTGGAAAAGAGACCAAAGCGCCCCAACATATCGCCATTTTTGCATCGGGGGCGGGAACTAATGCCCGAAAAATAATCGACTACTTTGAAGGATCGGCCCAAATTAAGGTTTCCTTAATTGTAACTAATGTTCCTACAGCGGGGGTGTTGGCCATCGCAAAGGAAAAAGGGATCCCCACTTTGCTTATTAATAAAACCGAATTTGATACTACAGGATATGTCGAAAGTTTACAAAATGCCGACATCCATTTTATCGTATTGGCAGGATTTTTATGGAAAGTACCCGAAGTGTTGGTGCGTGCTTTTCCAAAAGCCATAATTAATATACATCCAGCATTGTTACCTAAGTATGGAGGCAAGGGTTTGTATGGTGCTAAAGTGCACGAGGCAGTGATTGCGGCAAAAGAAACTGAATCGGGAATCACCATTCATTGGGTAAATGAACATTATGATGAAGGTGCGATTATATTTCAAGCGAATTGCGCGGTGGAATTGTCCGATACACCAGATACCTTAGCAAATAAAATACATGCGCTTGAACATGCGCACTTTGCTCCTACTATTGAAAAATTATTGAGATAGCAATTTTAGGAGTTAACTTTTCCTAAATAGTACACCCTATGTATAATTTTATTTAAAACTATACTAGCTTTTTTTGGAATTAACTTCTCCTAAATAGTACTCCCTCTCTCTCAGATCGCTTCGCTCACCATGTTCGTTCGTGAATACTATTTAAATTTTATCCATTACAATTTTAATTAAAACCAATAAGGTAAGAAGGTAATATAAGCTTAGTTTATATTTTGAAATATTGGTATTAGATATTGATTCATACTGATTCAGCCAAGTTGGTTTAAAATAGATATATACGATTTTAAAGAAATGGATGATAATTGTAATTGAGAAAAAAGCAATCCAAAAAAAATTAGAAAATTTTTGCACCGTATTAATTTATTTAAATTAAAAATAGATTTAATTAATAATTAAATACAGAAAAGTTATACGTTTGAAAATTTTCAGCAATGTGCATAACAAAAAACCCACTTAAAGTAAGTGGGTTTAAAAATTTTCTAGTGGGCTTATTTATTTTTTAAAAATGCTGCAAATTCAGTAAAACTCATTTTATCAATTACATCTTTATATTTAAGTCTTGTTTCAGCAATTGATTGATTATAATAGGTTTCATTGTATGATGCTAAATAATCATTAATCTCAGCATCATTCATATTACTTAACTTTTCAGATAATTGCGTTTTTATACCTCTAAAAACTTTAACAGTATCAAATGTTTTATTTACCTGTTTCATATTCGATGATATCTTGGGGTGACCTTATTTCTATTTGACTATAACCCAATTTCAAATTTACAGAATTATAGCCACGAAAAGGATTGCACCAACACCGTATTTATACCCTATTTTGATCATTTAATTGGGTTTCTGGTCATTTTCGGCGGCATCTTTATAGGCCTTATGACAGTTTTCTAAGGGTTATTGAGTAGTTGATAAAAAACAGGTGCTAGAACCTGCACATTTTGCAACAAGGATTGAGAAGTTATTAAAAATGAAGTTCTTAAATATTTAATTTATAGCATATAAAAAATTAACTTTGGGTAGCTATTAAATTATGAATAAGCAATCCATGAAATTTCTTAAAATCGCAGGCTTTTTTTTGGTCATCCTATATGCCAATAGTTGCACCAAGCAAAGCACTAGTGTCAACTTGGATGAAGGCTTAGTCGCATATTATCCATTTAGTGGAAATGCAATAGATAGTACAGGAAATGGAAACAATGGTGTTGCAAGTGATAGCACCCTATTAACCAAAGATCGCTTTGGTGTGGAGGGAAGGGCCTATAATTTTAATGGCAGAAATTCTCGAATCGCAATCAATACTATTAATTTATCCAAATCATTTGGCCCCTTATCCGATACGGCCGAATTTTCAATTTCAGTTTGGATAAAGGCTAAGAACATTACTTCAAAAATGTATCATACTATTTGCCGACAAGAGGGACCCGAAGTAAGTAGGCCAGATTGGATATTCGCTTTTCAAGATTCAGGAACCACATTAAGTTTTGGAACAAAGCAGGATTATTACAGTGAATTAGATGTACCCATTAATCCAAGTAAATTTGCGGACAGCGCATGGCATCATTTAGCAGCCACTATTAGTTGTTGTTATGGACGAAGCATATATGTGGATGGCGTTAAAATAGGAACCGATGATTATGTAAGAACAGGAACTATAAAATATAAAGAAAAACTAGGCGCTATTGGGTCTACATCTGCATTGAAACAAATCACTGAATTCTTTAACGGAAGTATTGATGAAGTGAGATTCTATAATAGGGCGCTAAGCACAGAGGAAGTAAGATTACTGGCCTCGCAAAAATAAAGCTCACGTTACGAGCATTTAAATTTTAATTACTTTTTACCCAGCCCTTCAAAAACGCGGATATTGTAATAATTATCATCTTCAAAATTGGTGAAGGTAGCTGCTTTTTCAAAAAGCTGATTGATAATATCTTTGATGCCATAAACAGGCGTAAATCCTAAAGTATTTTTTGCATGCTTAGTAGACACTTTGTAATTTCTAAAATCTTGCATATCGTTAATATGCATTTTAATTTCCTTATTTAAATTTTTAGACATCTCTACACTCACAATGTCGCCAATTTGACCAAGGGTATAATTATCAGAAGCTACATTAAAAACACCAGAAATATTTTCAGGTGCTTGAATTGCTCTAATAAAAGCAGAGCAAGCATCTTGAATATGATAGATAGGGCGCCAGATGGAAGGGTTGTTGACAGTAATTTCACCTTTGGTGATTGCATTTTTAAACATGGTGTTCACTACTAAATCAAAACGCATGCGATCGCTGTAACCGCAAACTGTACCTTGACGCAATGAAATTCCAGAAAAACTTTTGTCTACTAATTGCATCACCCCATTCTCACCTTGTAATTTTGAAATGCCATAAGGATAGCCGCAAGTGGTAGGCGCTGATTCATCGTATAATTCATCTACTGTATAACCATACACCGAACAAGAGGAAGCATAAATAAAACGCTTAACACCAGCGCGCTTACTTTCATATGCTAAATAAGCAGGGCATGCTGCATTTTGAATAAAATTTTCGGAAGGACTAAATTCAGCCATTGGATCATTGGAAACACCCGCTAAAAAAATAACGGTATCGTATCCTTTTAATTCGGTATGCGAAACTTGAAATAAATCCTTTTTAATAAGTTGCACTTTGGGATCTAAATGATTGCCAAACCAAAGATCATCAATCACGGTAACACTGTAATCAAGTTTCATTAACCTTTTACAAAGTTCAGTGCCAATATATCCTGCTCCGCCTGCTAATAATATTTTTTTCATAGAATAATAATTACTTGAACAAGCTTTTGTAAAGGCTTGTATTTAAAGAAGTGTCCTTGGGCATTTTAACGGACATGTCATTAATACTAATTTTTTCAATGTGCTCGGCACCAAGGCTCAATGCATAATCATATACCGATTTGCGATCGGCGCCAATATGAATAATACCTTTGAAATCCGAAAGTACAATATTTTTTATTTTCACACTAATTACAGATGCGGATTCACGGGAAGTGAACTGATCCACAAAGGCGGCTTTGTAAGGAAATGTATCGGGGCCAAAGGATAAACGAATAATAACAAAGTTGTCAAGCATATGAACCGATGTTTCACCACCTAGTTTGGACCAAGCATACTTATTTTGAGGCAGTAAGGCATCTTGTTCGCTGTAGGATCCTTCATCCCCACTAAAAACATAATCTGTTGAAATATAAATGAGGCGAATATTGCGATGATAGCATTCGGCGCTTAATAAAGCGGTGCCGATAATATTAGTTGAAATGGCGGTAGGAATTTGTTCATTTACTTTAGGCGGAGATACTAAAGCGGCACAATGAACAATGGTATTAATGTCGCTATTTGCTTGTAAAAAATTGTGCATCATAGTTGCATTCGTGATGTCAAAATTTTCACGTGTGCCCATAATGGCATTCGGAATGCAATGAAGTAAAGCCGATCCTAATTTACCAGCCCCACCCGTAATTAAAATATTTTTCATGTTACCATTTAAATTGAGCGCCATCGGTTGCTTCCGAAGACGACATCCATTTTGTAAAACTTAAACCATTTAAATCCTTGGGGGTAGTAATAAAATTATCTTTTAATTCAAAAAACAAATTCTTTAACGAAGTATCGCAGATAGACCAATCAATATCCTCACTAAAAGGAGAAATACCTGCTTCACAAGCGCCATTATAAGCGCCCGAGCAATAATATTCAATATGTGAATCTTGTAAAAAAAAGTTGCCGTGTGCGCAGCCTTCAGGCACCCAAATCCAACTAGTGGAAGTATCAGAAGGAGCAGTCGGCATATCAAAAGCAGCAATTTTACCTAGTGTTGGAGAGCCTTTGCGTAAATCTAAAATTAAATCAACCATATGACCCGAAATGGTACGTACTAATTTTCCCATGTTTGGATTCCACTGAAAATGCAAGCCCCTTAAAACATTGCGATATGAAAAGCTTTCATTGGTTTGTAAAATACCATTAGGAAAAATATTTAATTCATGATGAATAAAATCGGAGGCTCTGAAGGTTTCTGAAAAATACCCTCTTACATCGGGGAACCTATCAAAGTGAATTAATTTAGCTCCAGGAATAATGGTATCGGTAATGGAAGAAATTTTCATTTACAATTATCGTTTTGAATTAGATTTTCTGAAGCAAGCCAACTAACCGGGCATGCGCGAAATGTATTTCTCGATTTCTTTAATTTGATCAATCACTTGTTTAGTGGTGGGCTTACAAGCTTTTGCTTTGCGGAAATAATCTTTAGCGGCACGAAACTCGCGCTTGTTCATAAAAATTTGGCACATGCTTAAAAAAGCAACGGCTTCACTTTCTTTATCAGGGATGCCTGCACGAATAGCAGCACGAATATAAGATTCACCTTGTTTGGTATCTCCTTTTTGCATCGCCATCATACCCAATTGTAATTTGTTGGCGCCTTCAGCTTCGGGCATAGCAGAACCAAGGTCATTGCTGTGCTTTAAATGTTTTTCGGCGGTATCAAAATCCTGTTTAACCATGGCAATATTACCTTTGATAGTATAATAAGTGCTACGAACAGGCTTATAAAGTAAGGAAGGGAACCAAACGGTATTTAAAATGCGCTCTACTTCGTCCATATTACCAGCTTCCATTGGCGCTTGCACCAAACGAAGAGGGCCAATAAAAAAATGGCTTAAAATACCAATCAAACCAATGAAATAAAGGGGGAAAACAGGCCAAAAACCAGCTATGCCGGTAAGTTCAAGCCCTAAACCACCAAAAATGGCGATTAAACTTAGCCAAAAACGGAACTTAATAATGATATTATAAAAACCCATAAATATTGCAATTTGAGCTGTGAAGATACCAAATAATGCCTTAAAGAGGTAGAAATAAATTGAATGAAAGCTTAAAAAAGAATAGTTATTTTTGCCCTCCTCGGCCACTAGTTGGTCGATGGTCCCGTAGTTCAATGGATAGAATAGGTGTTTCCTAAACACTAGATCCAAGTTCGATTCTTGGCGAGACCACAAAGCCTCAACACGAAGTGTTGGGGCTTCTTCATTTTGAGCCAACTGCGAAAGCTTGCTTTCGCAAGTTGGTGAGAGATGAAGAAGCCAAACAGTCCCGAGCATCGGGAATGTTTGAAAAGCTTTGGGTAAGTTCAATACGGGAAGAAGACAGCCGAAGGCTGTCAGTCTTGGAAAGTATAAAGATCACTATGTTATGAATCAATCCTTTTTATTTTAGCTCCAAGTTGATTTAACCTTTGATCTAGAAATTGGTAACCGCGATCTATCTGTTCAATGTTTTGAATAATACTAATTCCATCGGCACTTAACGCTGCAATTAATAAAGCAACGCCAGCACGAATGTCTGGACTACTCATTGTAATGCCTCTTAATTTTTGTGTACGATCTAACCCAATCACTGTAGCACGATGTGGATCACAAAGAATAATTCTCGCACCCATATCAATTAATTTATCTACAAAAAATAATCTGCTCTCAAACATTTTTTGATGAATCAATACACTTCCTTTTGCTTGAGTTGCAACTACTAATAAAATACTTAATAAATCCGGGGTGAGCCCAGGCCAGGGATGATCAGAAATAGTTAAAATAGAACCATCTATATAATTATTTACTTCATAACTATTTTGTGCAGGTATATAAATATCATCTCCTTTGATCTCAAGATGAATACCTAATTGTTGAAATTTATCTGGAATCATGCCAAGATGTTGCACACCAGCATTTTTTATTGTTATTTCAGAACCAGTCATCGCTGCTAATCCAATAAAAGATCCTACTTCAATCATATCAGGCAAAATGGTATGCGTACAACCTCCTAATACTTGAACACCTTCAATGATTAGTAAATTTGATTTTATGCCGGAAATTTTTGCGCCCATGCTATTTAACATGTGGCAAAGCTGCTGAATATAGGGTTCACAGGCAGCATTATAAATAGTAGTTTGACCTTTTGCCATCACCGCTGCTAAAATAATATTCGCAGTGCCTGTTACGGAAGGCTCTTCTAATAAAATGTCTGCACCTACTAATTGCTTAGTGGATAGTTTAAAAAAGCCATCACCTTGTTTGTATTCCGAAACCACACCTAATTTTTCAAAACCCATAATATGGGTGTCCATTCTTCTTCTTCCAATTTTATCGCCCCCTGGTTTGGGAATAAATGAATGATTGCATCTTGCTAATAAAGGACCTGCAATCATCACAGAGCCCCTTAGCTTATTTGCTTTTTTCTGGAAAGCAGGGTCGTTAATTTTATCAATATCAATTTGACTTGCATTAAATAAATACTCGCCTTCTTTAACATGCGTGACTTTAACTCCTAAATCAACTAATACATCAATCAACAAAGTCGCATCAATAATATTAGGAATATTGCAAATGGTAACAGGTTCAGATGTAAGCAATACAGCGCATATCACTTGTAAAGCTTCATTTTTAGCCCCTTGAGGGGTAATATTACCACTTAACTTATACCCCCCTTGTACTTCAAATGACTTCATTATTAAAGTTTTCCAAATTTACCTATAATTTTATACATCAAAGAGGCCAAAACAAAGTATTTTAACTAATATTATTGTACTTATGGTATCACATACTAAAAATGTAAGTTTAGCTCCTTATAATTCATTTGGAATAGATATAAAAGCTGCGCATTTTATTTGTTTTCAAAATACGAATGAAATAGCAACTATTTTTAATTTACCGGAACTACAGATACTAACACAAAATAGTGAACCCGTTTTAATTTTAGGGGGAGGAAGCAACCTATTGCTATGCAATGATATCAATGGCGTTGTGATAAAAAATGAAATCCAATATATTAAAATACTAGATGAGACAACACAGACAGCAATGGTAGAAGTAGGCGCGGGTGTCCCATGGCAGGATTTTGTAGATTATACAATAGACAAGCAGTGGGGCGGCGTTGAAAATTTATCACTAATACCGGGCTCAGTGGGTGCGGCACCTATACAAAATATTGGCGCCTATGGAATAGAAGTATCTAATGTAATTGAGAAAGTAAATTTATATCATATTGAAACCAAACAATTTTTAAGTTTAACTAATGAGGAATGTTGTTTTGGCTATAGAGATAGCGTTTTTAAAAACAGTTTAAAAAATAAAACAATTATTTGTTCGGTTGTTTTTAGATTACAAAAAAATCCTGTTTTAAATATATCTTATGGGGCTATTGCAGAGGAATTAAAAAGCACTGATCCTATTACCATCAAGGAAGTGTCAGAGGCCATTATTGCTATAAGGCAAAGTAAATTACCCGATCCCAAAGTACTAGGAAATGCAGGCAGCTTTTTTAAAAACCCAGTCATTGATGAAAATAAATTTCAAAAATTAATATTAAAATACCCCGATTTAAAATACAATCAAGTGGGCGTTTTATATAAAATTTATGCAGGATGGCTTATTGAAAATGCGGGCTGGAAAGGGTATCGAAAAAATCAAGTGGGCTGCTATGAAAAGCAAGCTTTAATATTAGTTAATTATGGGCATGCTAAAGGAGGGGATGTTTTGGAATTAGCCCAAAAAATACAAACATCTGTTTTAGAAAAGTTTTCAATTACATTAGAAATGGAAGTGAATCTAATTCAATAATATTTTTAGATTTACTAATTAAAAATTGAAAACAACTCACACAGCAATTAGTTCTTCCATACGACAATAAAAAATGAATGTTATAATTAGACTAGCCCCACTTCTTACATTTTAACAATTTTAAATTGATGTAAAATTTTATTGTCTGTAGAACTAACTCTAAATATATAAGTTCCTCTTGGTAATTGAGTAAATTGCAAAGGTGACCCAGCTGTTATATTTTGTTTGAAATCAACTCTTGCACCTGTAGTAATATCATAAATGTCGATGTTAAGTTTTTGATAGCCTCTTATAACAAAGTCAAAATTAATTTGATTATAAAATGGATTGGGTGCTAATTTAATAAATTCATCCTGACTAAGTTTAATAATATCAGTCACTAAATAATAATAAGGCGCGCTCAATACACTACTACATCCTAGTGAGGTTGCTTTCACAGTGTAGGAGCCAGCTAAATTAGGTTTGAATTTTTGCGTAGTATCATTTAATGAAAGGCCGTCCTTATACCAAATACTTTTTAAAGCTACACTTGAAACTAAATTATTGGCGGTATCCCTAGATATTAAAGGTGTCGTGGGGGTAGGTCTAATTTCAACATTAATTTTTGACTTGATACCCTCACATCCAGTTGTAGCATTTTTCTGACTCACATAAAATTTCTGAAATCCTAATGCAGCAGTACTAGGTTTTGGTGTAAGCGCACTTGAAGCTGCTCCAACCGTATCAACAGAATACCATTGTAAATTATTTCCGCTGGTAAAAACTACTTTGAATGAATCTGTTATGTTTGCGTTTTGACAATAAAATGTATCTCTAACAATAGGTGCAGAAGGTACAGGATGAACAGTTACTGTAATTGGATTTGAATATGCTGAACAATTATTCAATGTTGTTTTTACTTTATAAATTCCTGAAGCAACTATTTTTATAGATTGGTTAATTTGATTCGCTATATTAATGCTATTATTCAACCATTGATACTGACCAGATGAGGATGAATTAATTTGTAATGAATTGCCATTACAAAATGAAGTATCCTTTACTTTAGAAAGTATTGGTGTAGCACAAGTTGTATAACCGGCTACTGAATCAGCAAAAAAATCATTGGATATAATAATTTTTCCATTTATAGTAGAATCGGGTATGGTTGTGGTTATTCTAGTACTACTTTCAATAATAAAACTTTTTACCGCCCTGCCCCCAATAATTACTTTAGTTATTTCAGATAAGTTACTTCCACTAATTGTAATGGGTATTCCATTTCCACCACTTGTTGGTAGAAACGAGCTAAGCTTAGGTGGACTAGTTGAAAACCCTGCTAAAGCTGCAATGCCTCCGGGTGTTTTTACATTTACGTAACCAGGATATGAAATACCAGCCACTGCAGTTATTAATGTATCCGCGTCTACTTTAAATGAAAGTGCAGGTAAGCCTCCAAAACGAACTTCAGTTGCATTTAAAAAATTAGTCCCTTTTATGGTAATCTTTGTGCCGTTAACTCCAATTTTTGGCGTGAATGAGTTTATTACAGGAGCTTTTGCCTCCGAGAAAGAACTATTAAAAAATAAACCTCTGCCATAGGTGGCGGCAATAACTGCATAATCAGAACTTCTTAATTGCAACATGTCGGTTCGAACATTTGCAAAACCGTTATTGGATTGAGTCCAACTTGGACTTGCTGTTTCAAAATTATTTGATGCATACACCCCAAGTTCAGTAGCAAGTATAACTTGACTTGGAATTTTATTTGGATTAAATAAGGCCCATCTCACAGGTATATCTGGGAAATTACCCATTTTATCCACCCAAGTTTTTCCGCCATCGGAAGTGTACCATATTTTTTTTGAGCCATAATTAAAAAACGTGACTAAAAGTTCATTTTCACTTGCGCCAATTTCAATACATGAAATACTTCCGCCAGGAAAATTAGTACTACCAATTAAAGTACTGCTTGGAATACTATCTGCATTCATCACTTTTAATAATTTACCAGTATTTGTACCAAGAAATATAGTGGAGGACATATGGTTGTATGGAGAAACTCTTAATGCGGTAACCGAAGAAGTTAAATTCGGTATTGTATCATTTTCCATTTTCGGAACTCCTGTAATATTTTTAATCCTAACTAAATAATTACTTCCAGAGTTTGAATATAAAATGTGTAAGATATTATCATAAGTGGCTGGATTAATAAACGAGCCAAGTTTAGTATTTTCAATTAATGTTTGATTAAATGAAGCTCCTGAATCCGATGATAAATAATACGAATTTCCTACATAGGAAGCAATTTGATACTTTGGATTTGATTGATCAATAAAACAGAATGCACCATCACCTCCAGAAACCGACGATGTTGAGGAAAAAGTAGGACTTAAAAATTTTTGTGTGCCATTATCCTGCGCGCCAGCCAAAAAAAAGTTTTTCCCAATATAGGGGTGTATTGCAGCTGCATAAAACTGAGTTACATTATATCCGTTAATTCTACTACTAATCACATTAAGCGAATCTGAGCCAAGTACATTATTTGTATAAAATACGCCACCATCATTACCAAATAATACTGTACTAGATGATTTTGGTTTATAGCTCACTACATGCTGATCAGCATGTACATAGGAATATTTTGAATTCCAACTATACCACTTACCAATTTGCTTCCAAGTGCTTCCTCCATCAATAGTTTTAAATAAATCTACCCCACCAACAATGGCAACATTGGCATCATTTGGATCAACCGCTAAGGACTGATCATACCATGCTTGACCTCTAGTAAAATCGGTAGCAGGTATTCCCCCATCAGCATCTACAGGTTTGGTTAAAGTATTCCAGGTTAAACCTTCATCATCTGATCTGTATAAATTTTCTAGTTTGCCGTCATTTTCAACAAATGCATAAATGATTTTTTCATTGGACGGTGCAGTTGCGATGGTAACTCTTCCTGAACTATTAGATACAGTAAATTTTTTCATCACTGTCCAATTAATACCATCTACAGATTTTAAAATAGTACCACCCCCTCTATTTGTATTTCCATTAGGACTTGCTTTTGTGCCAATCCAAATGGTATTGTTTTTACTTATTTGAATAGACGCAGCATCAAAAGGTACTTTAGTTGTATTCGCTGTATCAATAAGAGGTAAGGTTTGTGACCAAGTTGTTCCATTGTCAGTTGACCTATAAAGACCAACATTACTTGTACTGGTCCATTTGCCTGTGTAATAGTTGGCATCGATGGCAGCATAAACTACACTTTTACCATTTTCGTTTCTTATAGCAATATCATTAGCATATAGATAATTAGTTGTTGAACTAAGTTGCGACCAAGTAGTTCCGCCATTAGTAGTTTTCCAAATACCTGCGCCAATGGAAGCACCTGCCTGATAACCTTCCCCAGTTGTTACATAAGCAATCTTTTTATCTAAAGTATCAAAGACAATTTTATTTATAGATAGTGTTTGCCAAAAATCATCTACTTTATTCCACAATGAAGTATTACTAGTGATATTATTATTATACCAAAGGCCACCACCAACGCCACCTGCCCATACTTTTTTACCAGTAGCATCATTCGGATCCCAGGTGATCGCTCTTGTTCTACCTCCCACATTATTAGGACCTAATTCGGTCCAAGCTGCAGTGGAAGATGAACCAGGCACAGCAAAGGGTTTAACTTTAGATTGTAGTTTTAAAAAGTTTTCATTTATGATATCTGGCAATACTTCTGGGGTTGGTCTTTTAATTTCAAGATTCATTGTTCTATTAAAATCTTGTTCAAAAGCTTTATCTGGACCTTCTCTTTTTTCTCTTTCTTCTTCAAATTTTTCTTCTACAGATTCAATTTCTTGTTCCCTTTTTAATAATTTATGATGAGCACTTTTAACTTTAATTGAATTAAAAGCATAGGCTTTATTTTGATTCAACTTTTTTGGAGTAAAACTTTCTTTTTCAAACTTTGTACTATTATTTTTTAAAATAGCTACGACTATTATGATTAATGTAAAAAATAATACTTTTTTTAAATTCGCTTGCATATATAGCTAATTAATACTTATTTGAAATTTCAATTTGTTTATAGCCCTTGATAAATAATTTATACCTCACGCCATTTTTAGTAATGACAAAATTTGATTTTATTTTTTCAACAGACATGGTATCAACAACATCATCACTTACTCCATCTGTATTATCCGTAGATATTGATTTTTTATTTTGAAAGATATTTACTTCAGCAAATTTTTTTTTGTTTATTTCAATTATTGAAAATGGAAAGAATTTTTTGTCGATAAAAAAAGAATCAATGGTATATCTTTTTTTAAAAATTTCAATGGGTAATTCAATTCTTAATAATATACCATCACCACTTCCTAATGCAGCATGGTATTTTTGAAAAGTTCCATTTAAAGAATACTTATTTAGGTTTAAAAAATAATTTATTTTTTTTTGACCTATTACAGGCAAGGACAGTAACACTACTACTGTTATCATTAAAGCCCTAAAAATGAATATTTTGATAAAATTAAACATATAATAAATTTACAATTTATATTGTATATTAATATGTAATGGGCTTGGAATTAGTCAAAAATTACAAAAAAACAAGGCCTCCCATAAAGTTGGAGTTGTTATTAGTTAAATATTACTCCCCTATTTCCAAATGGACTTCATTTCGGCAAGGTCGAAAGAATGTATTTTAACATCGCCCTTAATTTCAATACCAATATTAGATAAGGGTTGTTTAAGTGCTATTTGTCAATTTTAAACTCTTTGTTAAACAATTGAGCAAAAATGATTTGATAAAACAAGGCAAAGACAATGAATAGGAGTAGTTTTTTCATAAGGCAATACTTACAGGGTTGGAATTAAAAATATGAAAAAAATTGAGTTATTGGGCCTCCCTTTGCTTATGCCAAGCCCTAATATCATAAATAATGGAGTTAAGGGAGTGATTTTTGTCCAAGAAGTTTAAAAAGGCATTTAAACGAAGGCCTAGAAAACTAAGGGTATTGGTTATGCTATTTTTACCAATCACACTGCTGATGGTTTCTTTAGCATTACCAAAGTAATAAGTGTTTTGTTTTCGCACTAATAAAATGTCATTTAATAAATGTTGCATCATGACATTACCCGCCACATCTAAGGCAAGCGCTACTTGTACAAAAAAAATATTGAGTGATTTTATTTGTCTTAACATAATTTGACGCAGTACCGTATACAAAAAACCAAAGGGCGCAGTGGTCACTAATAATGTAAATGCAATCAAAAAAAGCGTGACACTTTTAAAAAAACCAATGGGGGAATCATTTTTCATAAAATATTTTTTAGTATAATTTCTAAGTGTTAAAAGTTGAATTATAAGCAGGCATTGAGTTATCATTAAATGCCTTAGAATCCTTTCTAGTAAAGCCTTTTAACCTGCTTCATAAATGTATAATTAAAATTTGGAACGCGCTATTTTAATTATACATTCAATTTATAAAACTAAAAAAAATGAAAAACAAAGCACTACTAGTTGGTATTAATAAATACCCCGATCCCAGAAATGAATTAAGAGGATGTGTGAATGATATTTTAGATATGGCGCATTTTATTTCAGAAAAAAATAAAGTGTATGCGACGGAAAATATCAAAAGGCTAACGGATCAACAAGCCACTAAAAAAACAATTGTAGCACAAATAAAATGGTTATTGGAAGGAGCACAATCGGGTGATTCCTTATTATTTCATTATAGTGGTCATGGTGCACAAGCACCTACCAAAAATCAAAAAATAGAAAAAGATGGATTGGATGAAATTATCTGCCCTTATGATTATGATGGCAGTAATGAGACAGCATTAAGGGATAAGGAGTTTGCCCAGCTATTTGCAGGAATCCCACAAGGGGTGCATTTTGTATGGATATCGGATAGTTGTCATGCAGAGGACCTATCTAGGGACCCTTTTCAGGGGGTGGAAAAGCATTACCGGTATTTTAACGGAATAACCCCTTTTAAGGCAGGCTATGAGGACTTAGGAGATGAATTTCCCTTGCCTATCATTAAGCCCTTTAATGGGGCTTTATTAAGCGCCTGCGCCTCACATGAACTAAGTGCCGACGCTTATATCAATAATCGATTTAATGGGGCATTTACCTATTACCTCATTAAAAACTTAATGCAATATGGTGATAGTAAATCTATGCAAGCTATAGTTGAAATAGTGAATAAGGATTTAAATAAAAACGGCTATGATCAAAATCCACAATCGGAAGGTTTATTGGAAAACAAAACCTTCTTTTTATAAAAAATATTAGTTATGAAAAAAGAAATGCTTAGGGTAATGTTGGTATTTATAGTTATGGTAGCAATGAATATTTTTGTTGTTGCGGCTGCGCGGGCGCAGCCGCAACTTAAACCATCTGAAACTCGCGGCCTCATCACTCGCCTTATTGAAATAAAATACACTACAGAACTTTATGCGAGTTCGCGCGGAAAGAACGATACTGCAATGGCCATCTATAATACCTTGCGTTGGAAAATAGATGGATTAGTGTATCAATTAAGCGGCGATATGATCGCAGCTAATAGACCGCGCAAATTAATCTTATTAAATAAATGGTGTTTGAAGCAGTATGAGGAGTTAAACGAATCAATGAAAAGTATTCAAAATTATAATAAGCAGATTAAAGTTTATATACTTGCTTTAAATGAGATTGATGCTTTTTATAGGACAAACATTATTAGCAATATAGGGCCAACTACAAAACTTAAAACGCTTAACCTTACTACTAATGTATTTTACTTGCTAAAGGATTCCTATACCATTATAAAAGGCCTAAGTGATATGAAAACACAAAAGACAATGGCTTTAGTGGAGCTATTAGATCATACAAGGTTATTGAGTATTGGGGAGGTTGGGAAGATGGGGAGGTAGGAATAGAAATTAATAACCCATAATAGAAAAGGCCAATCAAGTGATTGGCCTTTTCTATTTAATTATATTCCTAAATTTAGTGACTTACACCTTTACTGAACAAGACATTTGTAAAAGTTTTAAAAATAATATAGCAATCAAATTGAAAAGATTTACGAAATAAGTATTCTTTCTCAAGTGTAACTTTTGCTTCAATTGAAATTTCATCTCGCCCATTGATTTGTGCCCAACCTGTAATACCAGGTTTTAGCTTATGAACGCCAGCTTCTATCCGTAATTTCATCAGGTCGTCCTGATTATATAATGCAGGCCTAGGGCCTACAAAATTCATTTCACCTTTAATGATATTAATTAAATTAGGAATTTCGTCTAAGCTTGTTTTTCTAATATACTTGCCAATTTTAAGTAAGTAATAATCTGGTTTTTCAAGTAGATGTGTTGCAATATTGGGTGTATTTATCTTCATACTACGGAACTTGTAGATATTAAAGAAAGAATAATTAATGCCAATACGTTTTTGAGTGAAGAATACAGGAAACCCATCTTCTAGAAGTATAGCTATTGATACAATTAGAAATATTGGAGAAAAAATTATAATTAGTATAAAAGCCAGAAATCTATTAAACATTAAAATTGATTATGTACTTCTAAAACTGTTCTTTTGATACCGTTTGTTAAAATAATAGACGGACTCCATCCAAAACCTTTAATTTTACCTATATCCATTAGTTTTCTTGGAGTTCCATCTGGCTTAGTTGTATCAAATACAAGTTGACCTTCATAGCCAACCTCTGCAACTATTAACTCTGCTAATTCTTTAATGGAAACGTCAGTACCACATCCAATATTCACCAAGCCTTGTTCATTATAGTTTTGTAACAAGAAATAGCATGCGTCTGCTAAATCATCTACATGTAAAAATTCTCTTCTTGGCGTTCCTGTACCCCAAATGGTAATAGTTGGTTCATTATTCTTTTTTGCCAAAACGATTCTTCTAATTAAAGCAGGGAGAACGTGTGAATTTTCAGAATGGTAATTATCGTTTGTGCCATATAAGTTGGTGGGCATGGCAGAAATAAAATTACAACCATACTGCGCTCTATAACTATCACACATTTCAATACCTGCAATTTTAGCAATGGCATAGGGTTGATTGGTTGGCTCTAAGTATCCACTTAATAAATATTCTTCCTTTAATGGCTGTGGTGCCAGTTTAGGATATATACACGAAGAACCTAAAAACAATAATTTAGTAACCTTATTCAAATAAGCTGCATGAATAATATTCGCCTCTATCATTAAGTTATCGTAAATAAACTCTGCTCTGTAAGTATTGTTGGCATGTATGCCTCCTACTTTTGCTGCAGCAAGTATTACATATGCTGGTGTTTCTTTTTCAAAAAAATCATTGACAGCTTGCTGGTTTCTTAAATCTAATTCACTGGAAGTTCTTGTAACAATATTGTTATATCCTTCCTTTCTTAATTTACGTTCTAATCCAGAACCTACCATTCCTCTGTTTCCAGCAATATATATTTTAGCAGTTTGTTCCATTTTTATAATCCGCTTTCTTTGATATACAATTCCTTCTTAAATAAGGTAACATCACTTGCTACCATTTCTTTAACCAATGCTGCTAAATCATATTTAGGCTTCCAACC
>CAIJXU010000009.1 GCA_903824725.1 uncultured Bacteroidota bacterium
ATTAAATAAATAACTTAAATATTTATATTATGTTAAGAAAAAAAATCGGAATTAATATCAAGCCTTTAGCACAACGTGAAAAAGAAGTATTTGATTGCCTTGTAAAAGGAATGAAAACAAGTGAAATTGCAACAAAATTTGATCTAAAACCAAATACGATTTCTACGATTAAGAAAACGATTTATCGTAAATTGAATTTAAATAATCCTTATGATTTATTTCAATATGCCATGATACAAAAACTTCAAAAACAATAAAATTCTTTTTTATGAAAAAATTCATTTTAATTGGCTCCTTTATATTTTCATTCTCATATGGCTTTACTCAAAATACCCCATCCAATCAAGTGGATATCACTAAACTATTGAAATTCACCAATGATAATTATGATATGGGTAAAATCAAGTTTGGCAAAACAATCGAATACACTGTTGATATACAAAATATTAGTAATTACAATATTAGTTTAGATAATGTGATGGCAGGTTGTGGCTGTACCACTCCTAAATTTACCAAGGACCAGATGTTAACGCCTGGAGCACATGCCAATGTGGTGCTTGGATTTAATGGAACTGCCATGGGGCCTTTTTCAAAATCGGCCACACTATTTTTTAGCGGAAATTTGACTAAAACGGTTTCCTTTCATGGGGAAGGGGTACAATAGTAAGCTAGAATTATATTTTAAATGACCTTATTGGTCATTAAAAAAGGGGCTAAAAGCCCCTTTTTTTGTTATTCTGCGGAGAGTTAGGGATTCGAACCCCAGGACCTGTTACAGTCAACAGTTTTCAAGACTGCCGCAATCGACCGCTCTGCCAACTCTCCGCGGCAAATGTAGGAAGGGAAACCCAATTTTGCAAAAATACTTGTATTTTAAAGGGGTAAACAATTGGTCTAATATATTGACTACCATGTATCTTTACAAAAAAGGATTAAGTGAAAGAATTATCAGCATTAAATGTGTTTTTTTGGAAGAATAGGGTGCGGTTTTTCATGGGCATCCTATTAGTCATTGCTACCAATTATTTGGCTGTTTTAGCCCCTCAAATTACCGGTTATGTGGTCGGTTTAGTTCAAGCGAAGCTTCCAGGTGCAAAAACAGCTTCTAGTATTCATAATGATTACATCGTATCTAGTATTGATCATTTAAGCAGCTATTTTAGCTTTAGTTTCGCTGGCCTCATTACTTTTTGCAGTTTAACCATTTTAATTTTAGCCATTATAAGGGGCATTTTTATGTTTTTTATGCGCCAAACGATTATTGTGATGAGCAGGCATATTGAATTTGATCAAAAAAATCAAGTGTATGCGCATTATCAAAAACTAGATACTGAATTTTATAAAACACATAGTACGGGTGATTTAATGAGTCGTATTACCGAGGATGTAAGTAGGGTGCGAATGTATACAGGACCTTCCTTAATGTATTTAATCAATTTGGTGTCCTTGATCGGTTTTTGTTTATACAATATGTTTTCTAAAGATGTTATGTTGAGTTTATATGTTTTAGCACCACTTCCCATTTTAGCCATTACCATTTATGTGGTGAATAGTGTTATTAATAAAAAGAGTGAACAAATTCAAGGTCAATTATCTGATTTAACCACCAACGCGCAAGAATCTTATTCGGGCATTAGAGTCATCAAATCATTTGTACAAGAAAAAGCAATGCTAGGCTTTTTTAAAAAAAACAGTGAATTATATCGTCAAAATGCAGTGAGCTTAGCAAAAGTAGAAGCGTTTTACGCTCCCACAATGGCGTTAATGATTGGGTTAAGTACATTATTGACCATTTACTTAGGGGGATTACAGGCTTTAGCAGATCCTTCCAAAGTAGCTACTGTCATTGAGTTTGTGATTTATATTAATATGCTTACTTTCCCTGTTAGTGCAATTGGTTGGACGGCTAGTATGATTCAGCGTGCTGCTGCTTCTCAAAAAAGACTCAATGAATTTTTATCTATTCAGCCAAGTATCGTAAATAATGGGAAAGAAAAAGTATTTGATATAAAAGGCGATATCAATTTTGATCATGTTGGTTTAGTATTTCCGCACTCAGGAGTAAATGCTCTAACTGATTTCAATTTACATATTAAAGCTGGACAAAAAGTGCTGATTTTGGGTAAGACGGGTGCAGGTAAAACATCTATTGCTCAATTATTGACAAGGATGTATGAACCCACAAAAGGAAAAATTACTATTGATGGAATCGCATTAAATGATATCCAATTAAAACAATTAAGAAATGATATAGGATATGTGCAACAAGATGTTTTTTTATTCAGTGATTCAGTTGAAAATAATATTCAATTTGGCTTAAGTGATTTGCCTTCAAAAGAAGAATTATTAAAAGCAACAGAAGCTGCTCATGTTTTGAATGAAATAAATAATTTACCAAAGCAATTTGATACCTTAATAGGGGAGCGCGGCACTACTTTAAGTGGTGGTCAAAAGCAAAGAATAGCCATTGCGCGTTCATTAATAAAAAATCCTGCCATTTTTATATTAGATGATTGTTTAAGTGCAGTCGATGCCCAAACTGAACAAACCATACTCGCTAATTTTGAAACATATATTAAGGACAAAACAACCCTTATCATTACCCACCGAATTTTCTTCCAGTTTCATTTTGATCTTATTATATATTTAGACGAGGGTAAGATTGCAGAAATGGGTACACACGATAGTTTGTTAGTAAAAAATGGCCTTTATGCTGAATTATATAAGGCACAACAGGCCCAAAATGCCCCTATTGATTAAAAGGCTTAAAATTTTTAATTTTCAAGAACATTTTATATTTTTAGCTATAATTAAATGTATTTATGGAACAAGAGCAATTCGAAGGCAATAATGATCGACAAATTGAAAGTGTATACAGTACCCGTATTAGGGCTGGAAAAAGACGCACTTACTTTTTTGATGTAAGGGCGACACGTGCCAATGATTACTTTTTAACGATTACAGAAAGCAGAAAGCGTTTTGACAATAATGGTTATGATCGCCATAAAGTATTTATTTACAAAGAGGACTTTAATAAATTTATAAAAGCTGTAACCGAGGCAATGGATTTTGTTAAAACAGAATTAATGCCCAATTTTGATTTTGATGCGTTTAACCATGAAGAGGATGGCGCGAACGGACAAGAGGAAAGACCAAGATTTTCAACACCGCCAGTAGCCCAAATTGAAAAAGATACAGTTGGTGAAATAGTACAAACTATGGAGCAACCTAAAGAGGAATCAAGTGATGAAAACGAACATATCGTGATCACTGAGAAAGTTCCTTTAGAAGCTAAAGATACACCTGCAAGTCAAGGGGATAATTTAAGTGGCGAAGAAGTAGATAAATGGTAATTGTATAGATCTATAATTTTTTGATCATCCATATATCACAACCATCGTGTCCGCTATTGCCTAGTGAATGGTTGATTTTTTCAAAACCTACATTTTCATAAATAGACACTGCTTTGGAAAGTTCGGGCATGGATTCAAGATACACTTGATCATAGCCATTGTCTTTGGCCCAACCCATAGATTTTAATAATAATTTTTTTCCTAATCCTGTACCTCGGGCATTTTTATTTAAATATAATTTTACCAACTCGCAGGTTTTATGAGGCAAGCCAATAGTAGGATAGATTCCTGCACCGCCTATTACGATTCCATTTTCTTCTGCTACAAAATAAATAGAACCAGGCATTTGAAATAATTCAAATAAATGATCTGTAGTAGGATCAAAATAAACCGTACCAGGTTTGTTGGCGCCAAATTCTTTTAATGCAGCTCGTATTACTTTCGCAATTTCCTCGTTGTCTTTTAATTCAATATTCCTTATCAATATAGGTGCTTGCATTAGGCTTGTTTTTTCCAATCCTTATATTGGTTCATTAATCCATTAGTAGAACTGTCGTGATTGTCGACTTTTTCAGTTTGGGTTAATTCAGGTAATATTTTATTTGCTAATTGCTTTCCTAATTCAACACCCCATTGGTCATAACTAAAAATATTCCAAATCACTCCTTGTGTAAATATTTTATGTTCATAGGTGGCAATTAAAAAGCCTAGGGTAGCTGGGGTTATTTTTTTAACTAAAATAGAATTGGTAGGTTTATTGCCAGCAAACACTTTAAAAGGAGCTAAAGTTTCAATCTCTTTTGGTGATTTTTTGCTTTGTGTTAATTCAGCTAATACTTCTGCATTTGTTTTGCCATTAAGCAAAGCTTCGGTTTGTGCAAAGTAGTTACTTAATAATTTATCATGGTGATCGCCAATTGGATTGTGGCTAATGGCTGGAGCTATAAAATCACATGGTATTACTAAAGTACCTTGATGAATTAATTGATAAAATGCATGTTGTCCGTTGGTGCCTGGCTCGCCCCAAATAACAGGACCTGTTGTGTAGTTAACAGCTGTGCCATTTCGATCAATAAATTTACCATTACTTTCCATATTGCCCTGTTGAAAATAGGCTGCAAATCGGTGCATGTATTGATCGTAAGGTAAGATGGCTTCACTTTGTGCTCCAAAGAAATTAGTATACCATATTCCTAATAAGGCCATAATCACTGGCATATTTTTTTCAGGAGCAGCATTTTTAAAATGTAAGTCTGCTTCATGTGCTCCTTTTAATAATCCTTCGAAATTGTCATATCCTATGGTTAATGCAATAGATAATCCGATGGCGCTCCATAATGAATATCTTCCTCCCACCCAATCCCAAAATTCAAACATATTCTTACTGCTTATTCCAAATGCATTCACTGCTTTTTCGTTGGTGCTTAATGCAACAAAATGAGTTGCAATATGTTTTTCATCTATTGCTTTTTCTAAAAACCATGATCTAGCTGTATGCGCATTGGTCATAGTCTCCTGAGTCGTGAATGTTTTAGAAGCAATTAAAAAGAGGGTTTCTTCGGCATTGACCCTTTTTAAAGTTTCAGAGATATGTGTACCATCTACATTACTTACAAAGTGAACTTGAATTCCTTTTACCCAATATGGTTTTAAAGCTTCAGTCACCATCACTGGACCTAGATCACTTCCCCCAATTCCAATGTTTACGATGGTGGTGATTTTTTTTCCTGTATATCCTACATGTTCTCCTTGATGAATATTGTTGCAAAATGTTTTCATTTGCTTTTGTACGCGAATAATTTCAGGCATCACATCCTGCTCATCCACGAATACAGGACTTCCACTAAAATTTCGTAATGCTGTATGAAGTACCGCTCTATTTTCAGTTTCATTAATTGCCTTTCCGTCAAATTGTGCTGTAATTGCATTGGGTAAACCACATTCTTTTGCTAACTGAAATAACAATTGAAGGGTTTTATCAGTGACAATATTTTTTGAGTAATCAAATAAAATATCAGAAACAGTAATGGAATATTGCTCAAATCGGCTAGGGTCGGTTGCAAACAAATCTTTCATGTGTTTGCGATTCATCTCTTCTTCAAAATGTTTTTTTAAAACAAACCAGGCCTGCGTAGATGTCGGATTAATTCTTTCTAACATAATTCTTATTTATTATTCTTTTCTATTCTTCTTTTTTCTTTTCAAAAACCACCACTATTACTCTACAAAGCATGAATGGTTTTGATGGTTTGATGGGTCATTTCTTCATTAATATCCAAATGCAAAACAAATCGAACTAAAGTTGGGGACATGGCAATCACTAAAATTCCTTTTTGTTTTAATTCCGCTGCTAAACTAGTTGCATTGAATTTTCCTTGAATTTTAGCAATCACAATATTGGTTTCTACTTCGAATACTTCTTCCACAAAATCTTTCTTTAATAAAGCTTCTTTAATTAATAATGCTTTTGCATGATCCTCCGATAATCTTTGTACATGATGGTCTAATGCATAAATCCCTGCTGCTGCTAATGAACCTGCTTGTCTCATGCCACCACCAAATACTTTACGCCAACGACGCGCTTTTTTTATAAAGGGAGTACTGCCTACTAAAACACTTCCCACTGGTGCGCCTAATCCTTTACTTAAACAAAGTGAAATAGAATCAAACAGTTTTCCATATTGGGTAGGATCTTCCTTTTTATGAACAATGGCATTGAACAATCTAGCCCCATCCAAATGTAGGGATAAGCCATGCGTTTTTGCTACTTTTTGAATAGCCGCCACTTCTTGTAAATCATAACAAGCACCACCGCCTCGGTTGCTTGTATTTTCCAAACTTACTAGCTTCGAAATGGGCTTATGGACATCATCGGGGTTGATAGCTGCTAAAACTTGTTGAGCAGTAATACGACCCCGGTTTCCTTGTAATAGTTTAACCGAACAACCAGAATTGGATGCAATGCCACCGCCTTCATATTGATAAATATGGGATAATTCATCACAAATCACTTCATCCCCTGATTGGGTATGTGTTTTGATCGCAATTTGATTGGTCATGGTTCCACTTGGGCAGAATAAACCCGCTTCCATGCCAAAAATAGCAGCTGTTTTTGCTTCCAAAGCATTGATGCTTGGATCTTCCCCAAATACATCATCTCCAATAGGGGCTTGTTGCATATAGGCCAACATATCTTTAGTAGGGAGGGTTACTGTATCGGATCTAAAATCAATCATAGGACGAAGATAAATCCGAGTTGGGGATTATTCCTAAATTTTTAGAAAATGGGGACATTTTACCCTTATTTATGTGCATAAATCCCTTTCTATCAATATTTGCTGAATTAATCGCAAAATCGTACCTTTGCCGACTGACATTTGTTATTATTTCGTATATTAACTTATTGTTGGACACACTTTTTTAGGTATTACATCGTTATACATTTAAATAAATTCTTTGCATGAGGCAGCTGAAAATTGCAACACAGATTACCAACAGAGATTCACAAGCGGTTGAAAAGTACTTACAAGAGATTTCGAAAATCTCTATGATTAACCCAGAGGAGGAGACCACTTTAGCGCAACGCATTAAAATGGGTGATCAAAGAGCTTTGGATAAATTAGTACAAGCCAATTTGCGTTTTGTGGTATCCGTTGCAAAACAATACCAACACCAAGGGTTGTCTTTATCTGATTTAATCAATGAAGGAAACTTAGGTTTGATCAAAGCGGCTCAAAGATTTGATGAAACAAAAGGATTTAAATTTATCTCATATGCTGTATGGTGGATTCGTCAATCCATATTGCAAGCTTTGGCTGAACAAGGTCGTTTGGTTCGTTTACCACAAAATAAAATCGGAACTTATAATAAAGCGAACAAAGCTTATATGGCTTTTGAACAAGAACATGAGCGTGAGCCATCTACAGAGGAATTAGCAGGCATATTAGAGATGTCCGAAACTGAAATCAACAATATCTTCCAATCTAATACACGTCATACTTCATTAGATGCACCAGTGCATGAAGCTGAAGATGTGGCCATGGGTGATTTATTAAAAGGAGGCGATGAAACAGACGAGGATGTAATGAAAGATTCCTTGAGAGAGGAAATTCGTCGTGTACTTAAGTCATTGAGTCCTAGAGAGGCAGAGATAGTTAATGCTTATTTTGGTTTAGATGGCGAGAATGGAGTAACCATTGAACAAATTGGGATCAAATACGATTTAACAAAAGAAAGAATAAGACAAATTAAAGAGCGTGCTATAAAACGTTTACAAAAAGCGAGATATAGTAATGCACTTAAGGCTTATTTGGGCTAATAATGAAATAGATTACAAAGCCCCTTCAATCTAACGATTAGACGGGGCTTTTTTTTACAAAAGACAATTAGATAGTAGAAGAAAAGTTTAAAAACCGGTTATGGAAACAGAAAAAGTAAGCATCTTAATTATAGGATCGGGGCCTGCAGGTTATACCGCTGCCATATATGCAGCAAGGGCAAATATGAAACCTTTATTATACCAAGGCATACAACCAGGAGGTCAATTAACCATTACCACCGAAGTTGAAAATTATCCTGGTTTCCCAGACGGCATACAAGGACCAGATATGATGGTCAATTTTGAAAAGCAAGCAGCTCGCATGGGTACTGATATTCGTTATGGCTTAGCGACTAAGGTTGATTTTAGTGGGGATGTAAAAAAAGTATGGATTGATGATGAAAAATTAATAGAGGCCGATGCGGTTATAATATCAACTGGAGCAAGTGCGAAGTGGTTGGGTATCCCAAGTGAAGAAAGATTGAATGGTTTTGGAGTGAGCGCTTGTGCAGTTTGTGATGGTTTCTTTTTTAAAGGAAAGGAAGTAGCGATCGTTGGAGCAGGAGATACCGCAGCCGAAGAAGCACATTATTTATCTAAAATGTGTACCACCGTTCATATGATTGTTCGTAAAGAACAAATGCGTGCAAGTAAAGTAATGCAAGATAGAGTTTTGAACACGCCCAATATTAAAGTGTATTTTAATACAGAGACCGATGAAATTTTAGGAGAGAAATCGGTACAAGCCGTTCGAGTAAAAAATAGCAAGACAAATGAATTAAAAGAAATTCCTGTGTCTGCTTTTTTTGTTGCCATTGGTCATAAACCGAATAGTGATATTTTTAAAGATTATATTACAATGGATGAGACAGGCTACATCATCACTGAACCAGGTACTACTAAAACAAATGTGCCAGGGGTATTTGCATCAGGTGATGTACAGGATAAAAATTATCGTCAAGCGGTGACGGCAGCGGGTAGTGGATGTATGGCTGCTTTAGATGCTGAAAGATATTTAACTGCAAAAGGTCATTAATATAATGTCACACACCCATTCAATGCGCATTAGTTTAAATAATATAGTCTTTGTTGGATACCATGGCTTATATGCCGAAGAAAAAAAACTTGGAAATACTTATATTGTTGATGTAGATGTTGACTTTACACCGCCTATTGCCATCATAGATAAATTAGAGCAAACCATTGATTATGTTGCAGTGTATTCGTTAATTAAAAAATGGATGGCCATTCCAACTCCTTTATTAGAAACCCTAATTGGTAAAATGGCAGAAGATATTTTATTAGAACATGCGATAGCTAATAAAGTAAGTATAAAAATTTCAAAATTACATTT
Source organism: uncultured Bacteroidota bacterium (assembly GCA_903824725.1). Classification (GTDB taxonomy): domain Bacteria; phylum Bacteroidota; class Bacteroidia; order Chitinophagales; family Chitinophagaceae; genus Sediminibacterium. The sequence continues at coordinate 9,026 of CAIJXU010000009.1, forward strand.
ACCCATTCCTGAATTTGAAGGATCTGCTTCGGTTTACATTGAGAAATCAAGAAATAAATAATTACGCTATCTAAAATTAATTTTTAGATGGTTTTATTTTTCCACCTCATTGATTTAATATAAATGAAGGAAGGGATTAATAAACTCAGCCAATAAATTATTTCGCACATCCATCCAATATATATGGGGAGTTCAAAATGCTGTATCGTTAAATAAGCATAAATCAAATAAATAATAATGGCTACAAATTCAATGGCTAAATTAATTTTAGATTGACCTGTTCCAGTTACTGCGTTTAACCAAATGGTAGCAATGGACATGATTAATAATGCAAAGGAGACCACCCTTAGAACTGGTATACCTGCCTGTATAAAATCTTCTCCCTGTCCGTATATAGATAAAAAAGGATGTGCAAAAACATTTAATAAAGTAAAAACACATAATGCAAATCCAAAACTCCATCTCACTATTTTATGAATTAATGGGATCACTTTATCTTTCATTCCTTGTCCGATAATATTACTTACCATGGTGTTAGTGGTGGCAGAAAACGCCCAGGTAAAGCTTCCAAAAAAACCAAAAATATTACGCATGGAATTAGACACTGCCAATGCTTGTTCCCCTCGATGCTCAATTAATATATAAAAGATTTCCCAACTTATAATACTAATCATATACTGCACCATAATGGGCGAGGACTGAACTAATATTAATTTGATATAATCCATCTTTAATGTCCAATCTGTAAATAAGGAAAAACGCACTCCCATTTTTTGATAATGGATGACTAAATAGATAACCCATAATCCTAATGCCTCAGCTATGATTGAAGCATATGAGGCACCCATTAAACCCATAGCAGCAAAACCAAAATGCCCAAATATCAAACTATAATCAAAAAAGATATTGACTATCGCTTCTGTTGCAGTACCAATGATTAAAAATTTACTCTGATTGGTGCCTACTAACAATGCGTTACGCATTTGATAAATAAACAAAAAAGGAAGTCCCCAAATACGGACTTTTAAAAAATGAATGACCAAATTAGCTCTTTCTTGATCTTGTAAAAGAGCATGAAATATGGAGGGTGCCACAAAATAAGTAAATGAAATTCCGAGGATGGATAAAAAAATACATAAATAAACACCTTGAGAGAATAGGGTGCCAATCTCATCGATCTTGTTTTCACCAGCTCGTCGAGAAATGAGGGCCTGTAAGCCATTATTTAATCCTTGACCCATGACACCAAAAATGAGATAATATACACCTGTTATTCCTCCAATGGCAAGTGCTTGAGAACTTAAAGCCCCTAAAAAAATATTATTAATGATGAAATTAAACTGAGGTACTAAAATGGCAAGTGCAATTGGTAAGGAAATGGCTAAAATCTGTTTACTTGAAACAGTCACTTGTAGGGATGGGGTAGCATTGCTTGCACTCATAGTGGGCAAATCTACAATTAGTTTTTACAACGAACTGCCTCTTTTTTTATAATATTGCATAAGAATTGTATTATGGCAAAGAAAAAAATTGGTATTTACGGGGTATTAGAAAGTACAGCAAATAATAAGGTAGAGAACTTATACCTTATTGTGGACGATCATTCTATTGCTTTTTCAGTAAAAAATGAGGTATCCAACCAATTTGTATCCTTTGAATATTTTGTAAATGACCCTGAGAATCAAGGTTGGAATCAATTGGTTGCTTATTTGCAGAATAATTCAAAATCAATTCAAAACACCTATAAAAATATCTTCTTTGTTTTAAATAATGCCAGCTTTGTTGTAACAAAAAAATACAGCATAGATGATGCCTTGATGTATAAAAATGAATTAGCCCTTTTGCACGGAACCTCACTTGAAGAAGAAGTTAGAGTCACGCCACTTAGTGATGATAAGGTTTTGGTTTTTAGTATTCCTGATGCACTCAATACTTTATTAAATAGGTCTTTCCCAACTGGGAAATGGCATCATTATACTGAATTCCTAATTCACAATCAAAGCGAAGATGGTGTTGGTGTATTTATGTTTGACACTAATTTTTGTATTGTGATTCATCAACAAGGAGAACTTAAATTAATTAATTATTTTAAAGTGGGAGGACCAGATCAAAATACTTATACTTTATTAAATACCTGTTCTAACGCAGGTATTGTACCTAATACTTTTTCATTAACCATTGCTGGATTTGACCCAGAGCAAGTTCATTGGATAAAAACCTTAGAACAATATTTTGCGAATACCCATATATTATTAGCACCCCATGGAGGAATTGGAGATACCTTGAATAAGGAGTTTCCTAATCATACTTACGCCCCTTATTTTATATTTTAATGAGAATAATATCTGGACAATATGGTGGTCGACGAATACATCCACCACAGAATATGCCTCATACAAGGCCAACCACTGATATTGCTAAAGAAGGGTTATTTAATATTTTACAAAATAGAGTGCAATTGGATGGCATTAAAACCCTTGACTTATTTGGAGGCACTGGTTGTATTAGTTATGAATTGGCTTCAAGAGGTGCAGCTGAATTAACGATTGTGGAAAAGGATCCAACGATGTTGGAATTCATCAAAAAGAATGTGGATTTATTGAAAATGGAAAATGTTCAATTAAATAGAATGGATGTTTTTCAATTCTTGGCTTCTTGTACTCAAACTTATGATGTTATTTTTGCTGGACCACCCTATGCTTTAAACACGATTGATGATCTGCCCAAAATGATTGTACAACGAAAGCTCATTGCGCCCAATGGCTTTTTTATACTAGAACATACTCCAAGGAATGATTATAACCAATATGAAGGGTTCTCCTTTCAGCGTAATTATGGTACTACTGTTTTCAGTTTTTTTGAATGTGTTTAGCATTCATTAATTTTTCGTAATTTAAGCTATGTTAAAAGTAGACGCTAGAAATTTATTATCACAAAAAAGGCAACAATTGTCGGGAACTGACTGCGTTAAATGGGATGATTTAATTTTAATACAATTACAAAAATTAGATTGGTCATATACCCACTGTATTGGAAATTATTATCCTATCGAAAAACACAATGAACCTAATTCTCTGTTATTGGCGAAGTACTTAAATTACATTATCCCAGATCTTATAATCACTTATCCGGTAGTCAATAAAATTTCGGGTACCATGGATTTTTTTACGGCCTCAGATGAAATGACAACCAACGAATGGGGTATCGCTGAACCGCTGGCTGAAAAGCAAATTGCCCACGACCAAATTGATGCCTTTTTAGTTCCCTTATTAGGCTTTGATTTGCTTGGTCATAGGGTGGGTTTTGGCAAAGGTTACTATGATAAGTATTTTGAAAATTGTAAACATCCTCATAAAAGAATAGGCATTTCCTATTTTGACCCTATCCCAAATATTCAAGATACCCATGAATTTGATGTACCTTTAACCCATTGCATTACGCCTTGGAATAGTTATGAATTTTAATAACCTTTTTTTAAAATCTTTTAGAGTTTTACTTTTACCGTTTGCGGTTATATACGGTTGGATTGTATCCATTCGCAATACATTGTATGCCAAGCAGTATTTAAAGTCGGTACAATTTAATGTTCCTATGATTTGTGTTGGAAATCTTTCCTTAGGTGGTACTGGTAAATCACCTATGGTAGAATATTTATTGTCTATTTTATCCGATGACTATAAAGTGGCTACCTTAAGTAGGGGCTATAAAAGAAAAACACAGGGCTATGCATTAGCCAATGCAACTACATCGGCGCTTGAAATTGGAGATGAACCTATGCAGTTTCATATCAAGTATCCTAATGTATCGGTATCGGTTGGTGAAAGACGTATTGAAGCCATTCCACAATTAATTCAAGATGTTCCAAATTTGGAACTAATTATTTTAGATGACGCATTTCAACATCGAGAAATTAAGGCAGATTATAATATTTTACTTACCGAATATGATAATTTATATTGTGATGATTTTTTTATTCCTACTGGGGATTTAAGAGACGAACGAAAATCAGCAAATAGAGCCAATATTATTATCATCACTAAATGTCCTGCCCAATTAACCGAATTGGAAAGGGAAGAGATTATTGAAAAATTAAATCCAGAACCAACACAACATTTATTTTTCACTTCAATCGCCTACGACACGCCTTATCATATTTACAATCCAACTGATCAATGGATTTTAACCATGCGAGATGAAGTATTATTGGTTTGTGGTATTGCCAATCCGCTACCATTAAAAAATTATCTACATGAAAACACACATACCTATTATCAATTAAGTTATAGCGATCATCACATTTTCTCTATTGAGGATTTAAATGAGATCAAAGAAAAATTCAATCAAATTAATTCAAAAAGCAAATTAATTTTAACCACAGAAAAAGATGCAGTAAGATTGGTGAAGTATACCGAAGAACTACACGACATTCCATTATATGTTTTACCTATAAAGCCCCATTTTTTATTTGGAGAGCAGGCGAAATTTGATGAACTGGTGATTAAAAATGTTGCACAATTTTATAAAAACAACAATGGGAACTAAGAAAAAAACAACAAAAAAGGGGAAACCTACAACGAAAAATACGAATATAACCACGAGTTATAAAGGAACTTTAGACATCGCTAAATCTGGAATGGGTTTTGTAATGGTGTCTGGTTTAGAGCATGATATATTGGTATTCCCCACCGATTTTAATACCGCATTAAAAGGCGATCAAGTTTTAGTTAAAATCACAAAAATTAGACAAGGCACAGGAAAAAAAGAAGGAAAAATAATAGAAGTCACTAAGCGAAAACAAGTTTCTTTTGCAGGAACCATGCAAGTCACTAATAAGCATGCCTTTTTTATTCCAAATAGTATTCATCCCATGCCGGATATATACATACCAATCAATAAATTAAAAGGAGCTAAAGACAAGGATAGGGTGATGGTACAATTAACCAGCTGGGATAAAGCAAGTCGAAAACCAGAGGGTGAAGTAATTAGTGTATTTACACCTGAGCAAGAAAATGATTTAGCCATGAAATCGATTGTGGCTGAAGCTGGTTTTGCTTTAGAATTTAGTGAAGAAACATTGGCCTTTGCAAGATCATTATCAGATCGTATTTCAGAAGCTGAAATTGCTAAAAGAAAGGATTATCGAAAAGTATTAACCTTTACCATTGATCCTTTTGATGCCAAGGATTTTGATGATGCTATTTCATATCAAGTATTACCCAACAATAATATTGAAATAGGCGTCCATATTGCTGATGTGAGTCATTTTGTACAACCTAATACAGCTGTTGATCAAGAAGCCTATGAACGCGCTACATCGGTCTATCTTCCTGACAGAGTTTATCCCATGTTGCCTGAACGTATTTCAAACGAATTATGTTCTCTAAGACCACATGAAGAAAAACTAACATTTTCTGCCACATTTGAAGTGGATCAACAAGGTCAAATTGTACAAACCTGGTTTGGTAAAACCATCATTTATTCGGATCGTCGTTTTACTTACGAGCAAGTTCAAGAAATCATTGATACTAAATTAGGAGATCATTCCAAGGAAATATTATGGTTGTTGGATTTTACTCAAAAGCTGAGGCAAAAAAGATTTGACAATGGTGCCATTAATTTTTCATCACAGGAAGTGAGATTTACGCTGGATGAAAAAGGTAAACCAACTGGGATAACCATTAAAGAGGGTAAGGAATCACACCAACTTATTGAGGAATTGATGTTAAAAGCGAATCAGCTAATAGCAGAGAAAATGGATAAGATCAAGATTAAAAAAGAACCTATTCCATTTCCATTCCGCATACACGATCAACCCAATGAGGATAAATTAGCCCCCTTTGTAATTTTTGCTAAGAAACACGGTTATGCTTTCAATATTGATACGCCAGAACATATCGCGCATAGTTTTAATGAGTTAATGTTAGCCTCTAAAGGGAAGCCAGAACAGCATGTCATGGAGCAATTAGGAATTCGTACCATGGCTAAAGCGGTCTATACTTCAAAAAATATTGGCCACTATGGTTTAGGTTTTGATAATTATTGTCATTTCACTTCACCTATTCGTCGTTATCCAGACATTTTAGTACATCGAATTGTAGCTTCCGTTTTAAATGGTCAGCCCATGAATGACGAAGGTTTGGAGGAAAAATGTGTTCATTGCAGTGAAAGAGAAAGAGCAGCGATGGAATCTGAAAGAGCCTCTAATAAATACAAACAAGTGGAATTTATGCGATCCTATCTGGGTCAAAGTTTTGAAGGTATTATCAGTGGCGTATCTGCTTTTGGTTTTTGGGTTGAAACGGTGGCACATAAATGCGAGGGTTTAGTAAGTGTGACCACTTTATCTAAATACGATGATTTCAGGTTAGTAGAATCAGACTATGCATTGGTGGGATTAAGGTCTGGTCGTAAATTTAATATGGGCGATAAAATAACCATCAAAGTGGTGGCTGCTAATTTGGATAAGCGCCAATTGGATTATGAGTGGGAAATGAATACAACCGAGGCCAAATAAGGCCAAATTTGTAGTTCATTACAAGCCCATTTTTAAGCTGAATTCTTACCCACAACTGTGGATAAATGAACCAAAAATAGGCCCCCTAAAATCAAAAAAAAACACCTCGAAAAGTTATCTTCGTAATGCACCATTTTGGCTGTTTTAGTCATACAATTTTGGTGTAAAGAAAGCATATAAAATATGGAAGATAATTTAGGTTTAGAATCGACTCAAGATAATGATCGCGTAGTGAGGGTCAACATTGAGGAACAAATGAAAACATCTTACATAGATTATTCTATGTCTGTAATTGTAGGTAGAGCTTTACCTGATGTGAGAGATGGTTTTAAGCCAGTACATCGTCGGGTTCTTTTTGCCATGCATGAACTTGGTAATAACAGCAACAAGGCTTATAAAAAGTCAGCTCGTATTGTTGGGGAAGTAATGGGAAAATTTCACCCCCATGGTGATACTGCTATTTATGACACTTTGGTTCGTATGGCACAAGAGTGGACCATGCGTTATAAGTTAGTAGATGGACAGGGTAACTTTGGTAACCAAGATGGTGATCCTCCAGCTGCTATGCGTTATACAGAAGCACGTTTACAAAGAATTTCTGAAGCCATGTTGGATGATCTTGAAAAAGACACTGTTGATTTTCAATTAAATTTTGATGACAGCTTACAAGAGCCTTCTGTTTTACCAACAAGAATACCTCAGTTATTAGTGAATGGTTCATCTGGTATTGCTGTAGGTATGGCCACCAATATGCTACCTCACAACTTAAATGAGGTTGTAGATGGTTGTATTGCTTATATTGAAAATAGAGATATTACAATAGAGGAATTAATGCAATTTGTAAAAGCACCCGATTTTCCTACTGGGGGCATCATCTATGGCATGGAAGGGGTGAAACAAGGTTTAATGACAGGAAGAGGTCGTGTGGTATTGCGTGGAAAATGTAATATTGAAACAAAGGCCAATGGCCGCGAATTAATTGTCATTAATGAAATTCCATACCAAGTAAATCGGGATACTTTAACAGATAGAATTGGTCAGTTAGTGGTAGATAAAACCATTGACGGTATTACACATGTCAATAATGAAAGTAATAAACGCGAAGGAACGAGAATCGTCATTGAATTACGAAAAGATGCTGTAGCGCAAGTCATCATTAATCAATTGTTTAAATTCACTGAGCTTCAAACAAGTTATGGTATTAATAATGTTGCTTTAAGTAAAGGCCGCCCTAAAATTTTAAATTTAAGGGATTTAATTAGTGAGTTTGTTGAGTTTAGAATGGAAGTAGTCATTCGTCGTGCCAAATTTGAATTAAAGAAAGCCGAAGATCGTGCTCATATTTTAGAAGGTTATTTAATCGCCTTAGATCATTTAGATGAAGTCATCAGATTAATTAGAAATTCAGCTAACCCTGATGCAGCTAAGGAAGCATTAATGACTGCTGGTTGGGGTATATCTGAAGTGCAAGCAAAAGCTATTCTAGAGTTAAGATTACAAAGATTAACAGGAATGGAGCGCGAAAAAATTAAAGAAGAGTTTGATGGTTTAATGAAATTGATTGCTTCTTTAAAAGAATTATTAGGTAGCGAACATTTACGTTATGAATTAATCAAAACAGAATTATTAGAAGTTAAAGAGAAATTTGGTGACGAACGTAAATCTGAAATTCAATATTTAGCCGATGAAATGAAGTTGGAAGATTTAATTGAAGAAGAAGATGTTGTAATTACCATTTCTCATTTAGGATATATTAAACGTACTTCAGTTTCAGAATATCGTCAACAAAAAAGAGGGGGTCGTGGTGCCATAGGTTCTAAAACAAGAGAAGAGGATTATGTAGAGCATTTATTTATAGCTTCTACTCATGATACCATGTTGTTCTTTACAGAGAAAGGAAGATGTTTCTGGTTAAGGGTTTATGAAATTCCAGAAGGAGAAAAAACAAGTAAAGGAAGAGCCGTACAAAACTTAATCCAGATACCGCAGGATGATAAAGTAAAAGCCATCATTGAAGTACGTAAATTGGATGATAAGGATTATGTCAATAATCATTATATCGTTTTATGTACTAAACGAGGGATCATTAAAAAAACTTGCTTAGAGGAATTTAGTCGTCCAAGGGTAAGTGGGGTTAATGCTATTACTATTAATGAAGGAGATGAATTATTAGCTGCTCGTTTAACCGATGGTAACAACGAAATTATGATGGCCGTTAAATCGGGTAGAGCTATTCGTTTCCCTGAGGAAAAAGTGCGCCCAACGGGTCGCGGCGCTATTGGTGTTGCAGGAATAGAAGTTGATAATGATACAGATGAAGTGGTAGGCTTGGTTTGTGTGAATAGAGAAGATAAAAACCGTACTATTTTGGTGGTAAGCCAACAAGGTTATGGTAAACGAACTGCTATCGATGATTACCGTATCACAAATCGTGGGGGTAAAGGGGTTAAAACCATCAATGTCACTGAAAAGACTGGAAGTTTGGTTGGATTAATGGATGTATTAGAAAAAGAAGATCTCATCATCACTTGTAAATCCGGTGTTACTATTCGTACCAGCATCACTGAAATCAGAGAAGCGGGTAGGGCGACACAAGGTGTTAAATTGATTAAATTAGATGAAGGAGATGAAATTGCAGCTACTTCAAAAATTGAAGAACAGGATGAACCAAGCATAGATATCGTGGAAGGGGAAAGTGAAGCATCAAATGAGATTACACCAGAAATAACACCAGACGCCTAAAATGTAAAAAATAATTAACACCTTCCAAAAATAAAAATTATGAAAAAACTTATCGGATTGTTAAGCTTAGTGATACTTTCTCAAGTTTCTTTTGCACAAGACTTTAAAAAAGCTCAAGAAATCCTTTTCCTAAAAAAGATTGATGCAGCTAAAACCGAATATGAAAGAGTAATTTCCAAAAAACCAGCACTTGAAAATACAGTGGAAGGAATTTATATAAAAGCTGTTATTAATTGGGAGATTACTAGAGATAGTTCATTAGTAAAAAAATACCCTAATGCATTTCATATAATGCATAGTGCCGTTGACCAATATATTTTATTAGATACAAGTCTTAAAGTTTCTAAAGAATATGGACAACAACCATTTATTGATATATTTTATAAATCATTCAAAGAGGGGGTAGCTTTATTTGAGAAAAAAGATTGGAAAAATTCCGCCTCCAGTTTTGATACTGCAGTAATTTACAGTGATATTATTTTCACTAGAGGAATGTCCACGAATACAAAACAAAAATTTGATACCATTTCCCTAATGTATGCAGGATATGCACATCAAAATGCGGGCAATAAAGAGTCATGTACAAAGTATTATAAAAGATTGGTGGATGCTAAAATACAAACCAAAGAATTAGTTGACGTATACAGATATTTATTAATTCAATATATTGATGCAAAAGATAAAAATAATTTTGAAACCTATTACAAGGTATCAAAAAATGCTTATCCTGCTGAAAATTGGTTAGAATATAAGTCTGATTATATTGAAAAACATTATAGTATGGATGAGAAGATTGCATCTTATAATGAAATGATTGCAGACAATACCATGAATGAATTAGCTTGTCAGATGTTTGGTGATATGTTTATGGCTGGTAAAAATATAGAAGGAGTGACTTTACAACAAGCAGATGAATACTTGTCAAAAGCACAAGAAGCCTATAAGAAAACGTATACGATGAATCCTAATAACTTTGCAGCTGCATTTAATGTAGGAATAAGTTATTATCATCAGTTTTCAGTTTTAGATGACAAGTTTGCTGAAAATATTAGAACCTTACAAACTCTAAATACCAATAGACCAGCACCTTCAAAAACTGCTACGCCAGCTGTTAAATTGAGAGAGGATGCGAAATTTAAATTACTAGTTGATTCTGTAAAGAAATTAAATACGGCTTTAGATATACCTATTTTAGATAAAGTAAATACAGCAATTGAATGGATTGAGAAAGCATATAACACTTTAAAGGATAAAGATAAATTCACTAAAACCGAAAAGAGTGTAATGGGAAAATCAGTTGATTTTTTAGCGACGCTTTATAGTTATAAAAGAGATAGATCTAGAGGAAAAGATCAAAAAGCGTACGATGATTTTGAGGCTAAATATAATTTCTTTGATAAGTTACATGAGAAGTACAATTAAAATATAAACCTATTAGTATATAAAAAAGCCTTCCAGATTTCGGGAGGCTTTTTTATTAGCTATAAATAAATTTAATTTCTTAGAACAATACCCACTTTATAATTTTTTACTTCATAAAAATCTACTATCACTTCTTCTGTTCCAAATCTAAAAGAAACAGTAGCAGGGTAGATGACATTGTTAAAAATATATACATTCTTTTTTTGTTGAGAGGTCATTTCATCCATCAGGTGATAAGTTCCTTTACTGAAAACTACCCCTGTTAAAGTAGGTTTAGGATTTTCTCCATGTACATCAATGACACCGCCTATAAAACTTTCAATGGAAACCTCAATGGTAGGAAAAGTTTTTGGAGCTTGGGTATTGATATTAATGGTATTCACCATTGAAGTTTTAGAAATCAATTTATAGGGGGTTTCATATAAGCCTACATAAACATTCTTTTTCCAATATCCAGTTAATACACTGTCCATTCCATTCTTTATAATGTATTCGCCATAACCTTCACGTTTACCTTTTTTAAATTGACCTTTAAAAACGCTTTCTTTTTCATCTGTGTAAATTCCTTCACCATCGGGTAGACCTGCCTTAAATTCACCTTCATAACTGTGTAAGCCCACCGATTTACCTTGACCTTCGGCCTTGCCATTTTTACAATCTCCGGTATAGACACCCAAAAGGTTAGGATCTAAAACTTTGCAATCCTGGGCATAGGATACCAATTGCACAATGAATAAAATAAGAAAAAGGCTAATCAACTTGGGGTATAATGAATCCAATTTCATGAAAGGTTATTTAATAATTTTCAAAGATTATGTCTAATATAAAGCTACTAACAAAATGATACAAGAATCGAGCCTATGATAGGTTGCTAATTAAAACCGACAAAGACAGCTTTGATCTATAAAATGTGTTAGTGAACCTTTCTACTTCAATTAATACTATTTAACATAATGTTAATTATAAGCAAATAATATGATCTTAAATTGATAGAAATGAATATATAGTGGAGATATACAGTCAATTTCGGTATTTGACAATGTCTCTATTTCCTTTGGTAAAGGGTCCCCTTAATAGTTTAAGATCAGTAATTTTAAAACTCAATCATAATTATAATAGAACAATATGGTTATCTAAACAATTCTAGTTAAATTGTTTATCAGTTACAAAGGCTTGTCATATGATATTAGCTTTTAGGTCACTCATTTTTAAAATCAAAATTTGTACGTAATGTCAAAATCTGTCAGTCGTCGGAAATTTGTTCAAGATGCTAGTTTATCTACTATGGCCATTGGACTTACTCCTCAATTCATCAAAGCGCAATCTAATGTCGTTAAAGACAAGGTTCGTATAGGTATCATAGGTACTGGATTCAGAGGGCAAAGTCATTTAGATATGCTTTGTGAACGTAAAGACACAGTCATTGTATCCTTTGCCGACCCAGATCTTAAGATGATGGCCAGTGCGCAACGTATATTACAAAAAGCCGGACGACCAGCTGCTGCTGAATTTACAAAAGGCAACGATGACTATATCAATCTATTAAAACGTGCTGATATTGATGCAGTTATCATCGCAACACCTTGGGAATGGCATATCAAGCAGGCTTTAGAAGCTATAAAACATAAGGTAATTCCTGGTGTTGAAGTGTGCGGTGCTATCAAATTGACCGATTGTTGGGATATTGTAAATGCAAGTGAGCAATCAGGTGTACCAGTCATGTGTTTAGAAAATGTATGTTATAGACGTGATGTTTTAGCTGTATATAACATGGTAAAAAAAGGCATTTTCGGTGAATTATTACACTTACAAGGTGGTTATGAGCATGATTTAAGATCTGTTAAGTTCAATGATGGCCAAAATGGATATAATGATGGTATTGAGTTTGGGGCCAAAGCATATAGTGAAGCTAAATGGCGTACTAATCACTCTTTATATAGAAACGGGGAATTATACCCTACACATGGTTTGGGTCCAGTAGCCATGATGATTGATGCAAATAGAGGTAATCTATTAACCAGATTATCATCGGTAGCAACAAAGGCAAGAGGTTTACATAAATATATAGTTAACCATCCTAAAGGTGGTGAAAATCACCCTAATGCGAAATTAAAATGGAAATTAGGAGACATTGTTACAACTCAGATTCAAACCCATAATGGGGAGACTATTATATTAACCCATGACACCAATTCACCTCGTCCTTATAATTTAGGTTTTAGAGTACAAGGCACCGAAGGTTTATGGCAGGATTTTAGTGGAGGTCAATTAGATGCTGGACATATATATATAGAAGGCGTTTCTGCTAAACCACATCAATGGGAAAATCCAGAACCTTATTTAAAGAAATATGATCATCCTTTATGGAAGAAATATGAGAGTCAAGCAGCAGGTGCAGGTCATGGTGGAATGGACTTTTTTGTTGAAAATGCATTTGTAGAGTGTATTAAACGCAATGTTCCCTTCCCTCTTGATGTTTATGATTTAGCCACCTGGTATGCTATCACTCCCCTTTCTGAAAAATCAATTGCTGAAAATGGACAGATGCAAGTGATTCCAGACTTTACGAGAGGTAAATGGAAAAACAGAAAACCAGATTTTGGAATGAATGATATTTTTTAAGAGAATAACAAAAAAGGAGAAATGCAAATTTCTCCTTTTTTTATAAAACCTTGTCGTATAAAGTGATTAAGACAGATTATTGTATTCTTCCAATAATCTAATTTGATTCAAGGTGCGGAAATAGTTTTGACCTTCATAAGATGCGCCATAATAAATATCTTTATTCAAATGGTCTGTTAGAAATCGAAGTGCTTGCATGTAAATCATAAACTGTCCTCCAAAAAATAAATGATCCATTTCGAATGGAGAAAGTGAATCCTGCATATAATGCAAATAGCCTCTTTTAAGGGATTGCCATTTTTCGGCATCCACCTTAACTTTATTTAAATCTTTTTCTTCTTCAGATACAGCGCATAAACAGGTTCGACACATGTCGCCAATATCACTGATAAAGTAACCAGCCATCGTAGTATCTAGATCAATTACACAAATGGCTTTTTCTTCATCATGAATGCTATCAAATAAAACATTACTGATTTTTGTATCGTGGTGTGTTACTCTTTTTTTAACCTCTTTATGTTGAATAAATTGATCATAAGTTTCAACATAATTTTTGTGCGCAAGTAAAAAGTCAATTTCATTTTTACTCGATTGGATTCGATTAGGATCTCCATTCAGTAAGGCTTGTGAAAATTGCTGATATCTTAAATTTAAATCGTGAAACTGAGGTAAAGTATCTTTTAATTGATTACAGTCAAAATCCTTTAAAACAAAGGTAAATTTTGCAAATTGTTGGGCCGCTTCTTCTACTTGAATTTTATTATCTAAAACGCTTAAAGCGTACCCTTTTATTTTATGAAAAGCTCTATAAAACCCACCACCCCACTCTATTAAAGTATCCCCTTGTAAAGTAGGCACTAGATGCGTGTATAAATAAGAAGGATTGGTTTGTAGAATATAAGCCCCGATGTTATTGATGTTTTGATCTATGGCCCAAGGATTTTTAAATACATTGTGGTTAATGGATTGAACAATAAAATCCCCTTGGGTCGTATGAACAGAATAAGTTCTATTGATCAACCCTTGTTGAATGGTATCATGATTTATGACATCCCAACCATATTTTTCAAAAATTTCCTGCATATGTTAAAGTATTTTAAAAGTACATAAATAACGGCAATCTTTGTATCTTGTTGGCAATATTTAACACATAATATAGATTAAAATGGATCGTCGCAAATTTATCAATTTAGGTGGATTAGGAGTTACAAGTTTTACTTTAAGTTCATTTGTTCCTCAACAAAATATCAAAGGACCTTTAGTCGTTTCAACATGGGATGCAGGTATCGCAGCCAATGCAGGTGCATGGACTATTTTAGGTTCGGGTGGAAAGGCATTAGATGCTGTTGAAAAAGGAGTCATGGTAACAGAAGATGAAATGAATTGCTGTGTGGGTTTAGGTGCGAATCCTGATCGTGATGGCTTTGTTACATTAGATGCTTCTATCATGGATCATGAATTTAATTGTGGAAGTGTTGCATTTTTAGAACGCATCAAACACCCTATTTCAGTAGCACGAAGAGTAATGGAAAAAACACCCCATGTGATGTTGGTGGGTGAAGGCGCTCAACAATTTGCATTGGAACAAGGTTTTAAATTAGAATCGGGTGAATTATCTAAAGATGCAAAAAATGCCTATAAAAATTGGCTAAAAAATTCTGAATATAAACCAGTCATTAATATTGAACGAAAAAATGCAATAAGTCAATTAGACCCTAACAAAATGGCTCCGCACAAGTTGGCTACTGGTGAATGGAATCATGATACGATTGGCATGATTGCTTTGGATAGTTTTGGAAACTTAAGCGGCTCTTGTACCACAAGTGGAGCAGGATTTAAAATGCGTGGACGTATTGGTGATTCTCCTGTCATTGGGGCAGGTTTGTATGTCGATAACGAAGTGGGTGCAGTAGTCGCAACTGGACAAGGTGAAGATGTGATTCGTGTTGCTGGATCAAGTGCGGTGGTTGAACAAATGAGACAAGGTAAATCTCCCACCGAAGCTTGTAAAATAATTGTGGAGCGCATTAATCGTATTAAAAAGGAAAAAGCAAAAGATATTCAGATTTGTTTTATTGCTATCAATAAAAAAGGTGAATTTGGAGCTTACTCTTTACATAAAGGCTTTAACTACGCAGTACATAATAAGGAGGGTAATAAATTATACGAATCCACCTCATTAGATTAAATCGTATTTGTTTATTTTTGTGCTATGTCAAAAACCCTACTTGAAATTGCTGTTTTTTCTGTTGAATCTGCGATGTATGCTATTCAAGCTGGAGCGGATCGGATTGAACTTTGCGAAAATCCAAATGAAGGTGGCACTACCCCATCCTATGGAACTTTGGTTTTGATGTCTACAAAACAATTGGTTCCCATTTTCCCCATTATTCGACCTAGAGGCGGTGATTTTTTATATACCGATCATGAATTTGACATCATGAAGAAGGATGTATTATTAGCAAAAGAATTAGGATTTAAAGGAGTCGTTCTAGGTTTGTTGAATGCAGATGGTTCCATAGATAAAATCAGAACCGCCGAATTAGTACAATTGGCTAAACCAATGCAGGTGACTTTTCATCGAGCCTTTGATCGTTGTAATCATCCATTTAATGCATTAGAAGATATTATTAAATCAGGTTGCAGCCGAATTTTAACCAGCGGACAAGTTCCAAATGTGAGTGATGCCTTACCCTTGATTAAGGACTTGGTAGATAAAGCCAATGGTCGAATTATAATTATGCCTGGCAGTGGAGTTCGATCTAATAATATAAAACAAATTATAGAAACTTCAGGGGTGGTTGAAATACATAGTTCGGCACGAAAAAACTTTCCGTCCAATATGCATTACAATGTTTGGTCGATGAATGAAAATTTACAATACATTGGAGTAGATCAAGAAGAAATAACTAAAATGTTGTCAATCATTTAAGCTGAAACAATAAAGTTGTGTTTAATACAACATGCGTGCGCGAATGGTATGTTTTACTTCTTTCAATAAATCAATCGCTTTTTTTGACAATTTAGAATCAACATCTAAAACAACATATCCGATCTCTTCGTTTGTTTTTAAATATTGTCCTACGATATTGATTTTATTTTTTGACATCACTGTATTAATTGCACTTAACACACCTGGTACATTATTGTGAATGTGTAAAATACGATGTGCGCCATCTACTGGAGGTAAACTAATTGAAGGAATGGTATGAGAGCCATTGGAAACTCCTCTTTCTAGGTATTGATATAATTTAATACTTACATCTTCGCCAATATTTTCTTGTGCTTCTTCGGTACTTCCACCAATATGAGGTGTTAAAAGAACATTAGATAATCCTTGTAAAGGTGTTGTAAATTGATCTCCATTTTTTTCTGGCTCAATAGGATACACATCAATGGCAGCGCCGGCTAGGGCTTTACTTTTAATGGCTTTGGTTAATGCTTCTAAATCAACTACTTCCCCCCTGGCATAATTAATAAGTATAGCACCCTGTTTAAATTGCTTTATAAGCTCAGCGCTAATTAAATTTTTTGTTTGACTTGTTTCAGGTACATGTACTGAAATAATATCACTACTGCTTACTAAATCCTTTAATGATTTTACGGCTTGTGCATTACCTAAAGGTAGTTTGGTTTCAACATCATAAAATTTTACTTTCATTCCCATTGCTTCTGCCATAATACTGGTTTGTGTACCAATATTGCCATATCCAATTAAACCCAATGTTTTTCCTCTTAATTCAAAACTTCCTTTGGCATCTTTATTCCAAATGCCTTGATGAGCTGCGGTATTTTTATCTATGATTTTACGGATCAACATAATCGAAGCTCCTATTACTAGTTCAGCTACACTTCGAGTGTTGCTGTAAGGTGCATTAAATACGGCGACTCCTTTTTGCTTACATGCTTTTAAATCTACTTGATTTATACCTATACAAAAACAACCAATGGCTTGTAATTTTTTTGCATTGTCTAAAACCTTTTTGGAAATAAAAGTTTTAGAACGAATCCCTAAAATATGAACATCCTTTATGGCTTTGATGAGTTCTTCCTCGCTTAATGCCCCTGAAAGTTTTTTGACATCAGTATACCCTTGGTCTTTAAAATATTGAACGGCTTTGTCGCTAATATTTTCTAAAAATAAAACCTTGATTTTGGCTTTGGGGTAACTGGTCGTGTCAATAGTACTCATGTTGCAAAGTTAAAAAAAATAACTGTTTCGTATTCATTAACAATAAATTAAGTCATTCTTGCGTTATTTGGTTGATATTTAACCCTTGGTACCCTTTTTAAATACTAACAGATGATGGTGAGATTTACCTTGATTATAGGAATTTTCCTTTTTAGCTACTCTTGCGGGACAAGTCAAGGTCCTAATCAGATTGGTTATATCCCTTTTGCTTATCAGCCTTTGAAATTAGAGGACAAAGACAGATTTATGGCAGAAGTAAAGGCTAAATATGATAGTTTACTTGGGAAAAAGGGTTTTAGTGGTCAAATTTTAGTGGCCAAAAATGGGCAAATCGTATTTGAAGATTATAAAGGCTTTTCAAATATTAGCAATAAAACTTTAATACAACCAGAGACTCCTATCCATTTAGCTTCTATTTCCAAAACTTTTACAGCCATGGCAGCTTTAAAATTATGGGAACAAGATAAATTAGATTTAAAAGCGCCCGTTACAAAATATTTAAACACATTTCCCTATCCAGAAGTAACCGTCGAACAATTATTATCCCATCGTAGTGGACTAGCAGATTATACTTATTTCATGGAGACGAAAAAATACGCATCTGTTAAAGTTAAAAATAAAAGAGGCAGATGGGTAAGACGACTAAAATTAATAAAAAACGAAGTGCCTTTTAAAACAGGCTTATATAATAATCAGGATGTTTTAGATTACATGGTATCCCGAAAACCTTTACCACAAGCAAGTCCAGACAAAGTGTTTAAATACTGTAATACAAATTATGTGTTGTTGGCTTTGGTCATTGAAAAAATTACGGGCAAAGATTTTCCAACCTATATGAAGGAAAATATTTTCAAACCATTGAAAATGGATAATACTTATATTTTTGATGCAAAAAAGATTGATCAATATACACCCTCCTATAATGCTCGAATGGTACCTTATAAAATTGAGAAATATGATTGCGTTTATGGTGATAAAAATGTGTACAGTACCGCAAGAGATATGTTTTTATGGGATAAGGCATTAACAGAAGGCAAATATTTAAAATTGGCTACTTTGAATATGGCTTATGAGCCCCAAAGTCCCACTAATAAATACTACCATAATTATGGCTTAGGATGGCGCATTTTGACGAAACCCAATGAAGAAAAATTAGTTTATCATAATGGTTGGTGGCATGGTAATAATACTGTTTTTACTAGGCTTATTAAGGAATCCGCTACGATTATCATTTTGGGCAACCGTTATAATCGATCTATCTATAAAGGCAAGCTATTGGCCTCTATATTTACAGGCAAGGATGATACGACCAGTTTAGTAGAGTAAACTTGTATTTTTTGCCTTTTTTTGAATTTTCTGCCCTATTTTTGCATCCCCTTAATTTTAACTATAGAATATCAATTTCTTATGAAAGAATGTATGAATGATTGTTTGTTTTACGCTGTACCTGCAATGGGTATAGTTGGTTTGTTGTATACCCTATTGAAATTCAATTGGGTATCTAAACAAGATGCCGGTAACGACCGTATGAAAGAAATCAGCACTTATATTGCTGAAGGTGCCATGGCTTTCTTAAAAGCCGAGTGGAAAATCCTTGGATATTTTGTGGTGATCGTTGCCTTATTATTAGGTTTTATGGCCACTAAAAACGCTGAAAGTCACTGGAGCATCGCTGTTTCTTTTGTGATTGGAGCTGTATTTAGTGCCACTGCAGGATATATTGGTATGAAAGTGGCTACAAAAGCCAATGTGAGAACTGCACAAGCAGCTAAAACAAGCCTTTCAAAAGCACTAAAAGTATCATTTACCGGTGGATCAGTAATGGGTTTAGGGGTATCTGGGTTAGCGGTATTAGGTTTAGGAGGTTTATTCATCGCATTGAAACATCTATTTTATGTTAATGGAGATCCTTCTGAAATGCTACGCACTATCGAAGTTTTAACAGGATTCTCATTAGGAGCTGAATCAATAGCCTTATTTGCCCGTGTAGGTGGCGGTATTTATACTAAAGCTGCCGATGTAGGTGCCGATTTAGTAGGTAAAGTAGAAGCGGGTATTCCTGAAGATGATCCTCGTAATCCTGCAACCATTGCAGATAATGTGGGAGATAATGTGGGTGATGTAGCTGGAATGGGTGCCGATTTATTTGGTTCTTATGTTGCCACCGTATTAGCTACAATGGTTTTAGGCCAAGAAGTAACTGCAGTGGGTGGTGGAAGATTAGTAGATGCCTTTGGTGGCTTATCTCCTATCTTATTACCAATGATGATTGCAGGTGTAGGTATATTAATTTCTATCATTGGTACTTTATTTGTTAGAATAAGTGAAAACGCTGGTTTAAATACTGCAACGGTTCAAAAAGCATTGAACATGGGCAACTATGGTTCAATGATCTTAACAGCCATTGCTTGTTATTTTTTAGTATTGAATATACTTCCTGAAACCATGTCTTTACGCGGTATTGAATT
The DNA here is from genome assembly GCA_903824725.1 of uncultured Bacteroidota bacterium. Taxonomy (GTDB): domain Bacteria; phylum Bacteroidota; class Bacteroidia; order Chitinophagales; family Chitinophagaceae; genus Sediminibacterium. The sequence continues at coordinate 28,986 of CAIJXU010000009.1, forward strand.
TACAAGAAATGGTGTAATAGGTGCAATTGCTGTTGGCTTAATAGTAGGTACTTTAATGAGTATCATTACTGAATACTATACTGCTATGGGTAAGCGTCCAGTTATGAGTATCATTAAACAATCTAGCACTGGACATGCAACAAATATTATAGGTGGTTTAGCAATTGGTATGGAATCTACTTTTATGCCAATTATTGTTTTAGCTTCTGGAATTTTTGGAGCTTCTTATTGCGCAGGTTTGTATGGTGTTGCCATTGCAGCAGCCGGTATGATGGCTACCACAGCAATGCAATTAGCTATTGATGCATTTGGTCCTATTGCAGATAATGCAGGGGGTATTGCAGAGATGAGTGAATTACCTGCTGAAGTGCGTGAGAAAACAGATATTTTAGATGCAGTAGGAAATACAACAGCAGCAAGTGGTAAAGGTTTCGCGATTGCTTCTGCAGCTTTAACATCATTAGCATTATTTGCAGCATTTGTTGGAGTAGCCATGCCAAATAACCAACATATTGATATTTACAAAGCAGACGTTTTAGCTGCTTTATTTGTAGGTGGAATGATTCCTTTTATCTTTTCTTCATTAGCTATTCGTGCGGTGGGTGAAGCTGCGATGGCAATGGTGGAAGAAGTTCGTCGTCAATTCCGTACCATTCCAGGTATTATGGAAGGTACAGGTAAACCAGAATATGAAAAATGTGTTGCCATTAGTACTGAAGCTTCATTAAAGAAAATGATGTTGCCAGGTGCAATTACGATTATCTCTCCTATTTTAATTGGGTTCACTTTAGGTCCAGAAGCATTAGGTGGATTTTTAGCCGGTGCAACGGTAAGTGGTGTACTCATGGGTATTTTCCAAAACAATGCAGGTGGTGCTTGGGATAATGCTAAAAAATCATTTGAAAAAGGAGTAGAAATTAATGGTGAGATGTTCTATAAAAAATCTGAACCACATAAAGCTTCTGTAACTGGAGATACTGTGGGTGATCCATTTAAAGATACTTCAGGTCCATCGATGAATATCTTGATTAAATTGATGTCCATTGTTTCATTAGTAATTGCTCCTTCTTTAGCACAATTACATAAAACAGAGGTTCCTGTTACAGTAAAATCACAAACGATTGAATTATCTGTTATCAATACTGATACAGCTAGGGACGCAAAACTTATATCAGATACTGCTACAACAGTTACTGTTACTGCAAATAGTAAAACTTTAGTACAAGCTTTACAAGAAGCTCATTTAGCCCCTACTGATCATGTTAAAATCATGATCAAAAATGGCAAAATATCTGTAAATGGTATTGCTTTAACAGACGAACAAAATGCAAAATTTGCTACCTATATCAAATAGGATCTAGCTATATTTTAATAGTTTTTTAACTTAAATCCACTCGAAATTTCGGGTGGATTTTTTGTTTGTTCCCTATTTTTCGTAGATTGAGTACGAATCCAATCGTAATATTATGAGCAAAGTATTTAAACCTACCGAAAGTGAGTTAGAAATTTTAAGTATTCTATGGGACAAACAAACAGCAACAGTTCGTGAAGTTCATGAAATTGTTCAAAAAACAAAGGATGTAGGATACACTACTACTTTAAAATTAATGCAAATTATGAACGAGAAAGGATTAGTGACCCGTAATGTATTATCTAAAACACATATATACACACCTACCCTTCAGCGTGAAATTGCACAGGAACAATATGTCAATAAAATTATTCAAACTTTATTTAGTGGGAGCACTTCACAATTAGTTTTACAAGCCTTAGGTAAACATAACCCGACCACTAACGAGTTGGATGAAATAAAAAAAATGATTAACGCTTTACAAAATAAGTAACGATATCCTTTTTACAAATGGAATTTTTATCAAATATACCTACTGCGTTATTGAATAATATTGGCTTCATGGCCATTTTATTTATTATTTACGAGAGTTTTAAATGGATAATTAATATTTCTCCTGCTCGACTATTTGTGTTTGCAAGTGCCATCCAAGTTATAAGTTTACTTCAGTTTATCCTATCTATTTTAACGCCATCTTATTTTTCTTTTTTTAACTTAAGCACAACATTAATATCAATTCTGCCCAATCTATCTGAACACAATATTGTATCATGGTTTCCTGCCATTGGTTTAATATATATATTTGGTATAAGTTGCTTTATCATTAAATCCATATTCCAATTAATACAGATTGACCAATTACAGAAGACGGCACAATATGAATTGTCAGAGTTTTTTATAAAAAAAATTCCTCTCGAATTAACCCAATCAAAAAACACGATTAAGGTAGGTGTTACTGATAGGATTAATACCCCTCTTACTTTTGGCTGGCTGAATCCTATTATTTTGTTGCCCTTGTCTATCTGCAATCAACTTACACCTAAAGAAATTGAAACAATTTTAATTCATGAGATGGCGCATATATTAAGAAACGATTATATTAATAATTTGTTTTTAAATATAGTGCAGGTTTTATTATTCTTTAATCCGATCGCATTATTATTGAATAAGGAAATAAGTTTACAAAGAGAGATGGCTTGTGATGCATATGTAGTTCAATCCTCTGAGCAAAAGCTTGATTACATGAATGCATTAGTTAAATTAGCGCAGCAATTGCAGTCAAAGACCACTCCTAATTTGAGTATGGGTTTATTTTCAAACAAAGGCGAACTACTTAAACGGATTCAATATTTTAATCAAATTAATATTAAATCAACATCTTCTACTTTTATTAAATTAGGTATTGCATTATTATTTTCTAGCTTATTATTTATAAGGATTCCTAGTAGTCAAAATTTAAAAAATCCGCTTCTTTCTTATAATAAAAGCAATCAAAATAATAAAATTAACGAGGTATTGAGTAGTCGAAAAGTAAAAATAGAAAAAACGGATAAATCGCATCAATTGGAAAAAATTGAAGTTAAGAAGCACCATCATGACTTGCAAAATGAATCCTATGCTAGTTTAGTAAATCAAACTATGCAATGGTTAAAAAAACACGAACTCAATGGAAAATTAACTTCATATAATGATCAAAATGAAAATGAATCTTATTCTATAGCAGATAGATTGATGATTCGAGCTATTATATCCAACTATCAATTGAAAAGAGATTTGTTGAACAAAAAATTAGCTAATACATCTAACGTTAAAGAAGCGATAGCCATTTTATTAAACAGTGAAGAATTTGAGCAAATTAAGCAATTCGAAAAATGGACGAAGGAATTTTTGCAAACACATCCTACAGCTATAGATGTAAAGGAAGATTCATTAATAATTTATTAGTCTCCTTACCCCCACAACAAAACAACATATCTAAAATTGAGACATTAGGTATGAAACCTACTTTATCAGAAAATACTTGTTGATACGATGGTAAACCTTGATGTTGACTATAATTTTTAGGTAAGCTATTATCAAAGTGCTTAATGAGTACGTCCCCCTGCTCTGCTAACGGTGATTGAATAAGTAGCCATTTTCCCTTCAATTGATATTGCAGCCAAACATGGCAGTCAAGTAAAAAATCAACTAGCTTTTCTTTTGGGTTTAAATACAATTCAGTTACGCCTTGTTCATAATATTCAAAATAAGGAGATCGCTTATAATTAGTAATTAATGCTTTTAAGTGCTGCTCTTGCCATTGTGCATTATTGGCAATTAAAACATCTTTTATTGGTGTTTTTTGAGTTCTCCCACCTTGTATAGGTATACTTAAATGCAATGGTCCTTGTGAACTTGTTACGACCATCCTATTTTTAAAACTCATTTTTGTAAAGGGTGCATCAAGATCAAAATAAACTTGATCCTGTTCTAACAGTGTTTTCACAAAACTGATGGACCCAAAATATTGTATATCTATATTTAACATTCTTGAAACAATTTAACCACCCCAATTTATAAAGCCTGACAAATAAATTTCTTTAATCAACAAATATCTAATAATTTTAATAAAAATAGTCAATGATTTTACGTTCACTAGTTGTTTTGTTATTAGCACCATTCTTAATTTCATGTGCCACACCTAAACCCTTTATTTTTAAAGGACTTAAATCAATTACAATTGAGAAAGCAAGTTTAGGCTCTAATATACTCAAAGCCGAATTTGCTTTTGAAAACCCTAATTCATTTACTTTAACCTTAAATAAGTTAAACTGTGATATTTATGTTAATGACGAAATATTTACACATTATAACTTAGATACAGTTTACAATATTCCAGCAAACGCCAAATTTGATATTCCAGCAAAAATTGAAGTAGAATTAAAAAGTCTTTTAAAAAATACCCTTGATTTACTTTTAAATAAACCTATGAAGATTAGTGTTAAAGGAACATCCACATTATCTAAAGGTGTATTTACAAAAACGATGCCTATCGAATTTGAGACTACTCAAAAGTTAAATTTAAGTTCAGTTTTAACAGGAGGTAACTAAGCTTTACGATTGCCTCCAAGTAGATGGGCTATTACGCCATTGCATTAATAATTCTTGAGTATTAGGTTCGATATCTCCTTTTTCAACTGCTAAATCGATTAAACTTGCATAGTTGGTTAATGAAATATAGGGTACTCCTGCATTTTTGAATGCTTCATCTGCAATGTCAAATCCGTAGTTAAAAATAGAAACCATACCTACTACATCTAAGCCTGCAGCACGTAACACATCTACCACTTGTAGACTACTTTTTCCAGTAGATATTAAATCCTCAATCACTAAAATTTTATTAGAAGTTTGATAAGCACCTTCAATTTGATTGCCTAAGCCATGCTCTTTTGGTTTAGGTCTGACATAAATGTAGGGAAGCTTTAATTGATCTGCCGCCATTGCACCCCAAGGAATACCTGCTGTCGCTACTCCAGCCAACATATCTGCTCCGTCAAATTTTTCAAATATGACATTACACATTTCACTTTTTATAAAATCACGAACGTATGGGAAGGATAATACCTTTCTGTTATCACAATAAATAGGACTTTTCCATCCACTCGCCCATGTAAATGGCTCATTTGGACTTAATTTTACAGCGCCAACTTGAAGTAGTTTTTCGGCTACGGCTTTTTGATTTGTCATAATGTTTAAATTCGTAGGGCGAAATTAAAGTCAAATTGCTACATTCACTTCAAGTTTTGCTAAATACTTTACACATTTTTTATGCCAAATCAAATAATTGCAGCAGGCGGGTTAGTCACCAATCCCCAAGGTCAACTATTGTGGATTTTTAGAAGGGGCTTTTGGGATTTGCCAAAAGGGAAATTGGATGAAGGTGAAACCATTCAAACTTGTGCCATTAGAGAAGTGCAGGAAGAAACCGGGTTAAGGAATATTCAACTACATGAGTTACTAAAATTTACAAATCATCTTTATTTTGATAAATATTTAAATGAAGAAGTCACTAAAAGAACGTATTGGTTTCATATGACTATTCGTGAAGAACAGATGGGTATTCCACAAGCCTCCGAAGATATTGAAAAGATAGAATGGCATTCACTAGCTACTGCAAAACTTTGTTTACAACAAACCTACCCTACTATAATAGAAGTTATAGAAGCGTATAGAATAAAAATAAATGAATTGTAAAACTGATTTATAGATTTGAAAAATCTATTGATTCAAAGTTTGTATCACTGCTTCAGGCAAAAATGGTGATGCATCACCTCCATTTCTGATGATATCTCTTACAATGGTCGAAGCCACTGAGGTGTATTTAGGTTCTCCTGTTAAAAAAATAGTTTCAATATTGCGATCCATGGTTCGGTTGGCATCAGCAATTGTTTTCTCATATTCAAAGTCACTCACATAACGAATGCCTCTTAATATAAAATGAGCTCCAATGGATTGACAAAACTTAACCGTTAATCCATCATAGATAGCAACTTCAACCTTGGGTTGGTTTTTATATATCTCATCAAACCAAATTTTACGTTGATCTGCACTAAACATAGGATTCTTAGAAGCGTTAATTCCAATTCCAACGACTACTTTATCAAATAAAGGAAGTGATCGATCAATTATATCAATATGACCTAAAGTCACTGGATCAAAAGTACCCGGGAATAAACATATTCTTTGCATGGCTTAAAAATAGGAAAATTGGTAATAACAAAGTCAATTAGGCCGGATTAGTTCTTCCAGTCAAAAGATATAAGCAGGCCATTCTAACTGCAACTCCGTTTTCAACCTGATCTAAAATGATAGAATGTGCACTATCTGCTACATCGCTGTCAATTTCAACACCTCGATTGATGGGTCCAGGATGCATGATGACGATATCCTTAGAAAGCTTTTCAAGTCTTTGTTTTGAGATCCCATATGCTAGGCTATATTCTCTTAGAGAGGAGAATAAAGGCTGATTTTGACGCTCTAATTGAATTCTAAGCACATTGGCTACATCACACCAAGTCAAGGCTTTGTCGATATTATATTCAACTTTGATATCCATGGCTTGTTGTAAATAGGTAGGAATTAAGGTAGGAGGTCCAGAAACCATCACTTCAGCACCCATTTTTTTGAGTAAATAGATATTACTAAGTGCAACTCTGCTGTGCATGATGTCACCTATGATGGCCACTTTTACCCCAGCTAATTGTCCCAATTTTTCCTGCATTGAAAATGCGTCTAACAATGCCTGTGTGGGATGTTCGTTGATGCCATCCCCTGCATTAATAATTGCTGCATCGATATGCTTTGCGAGATAATGGGGCGCTCCAGAAGCACTATGCCTCATGACCACCATGTCCACTTTCATACTAAGTATATTGTTAACGGTATCTAGTAGGGTTTCACCTTTAGCTGCTGACGAATTGGAAACTGTAAAATTAACGACATCCGCAGACAATCGTTTTTCGGCCAACTCAAAGGAAATGCGTGTTCTAGTTGAATTTTCATAAAACAAATTCACAATAGTAACATCTCTTAAAGTGGGAACCTTTTTAACGGGTCTTTGTAAAACTTCCTTGAATTGCGAAGCAGTAGATAAAATTAATTGGATATCCTCTTGAGTGAGGTCCTTGATACCAAGAAGATGTTTGGTAGTTAGTGCCATTAAAAAACAAAATTAGTATATTTTTTTCATCCCACCATAACTTATCATAGCAGTAAGTATAAAATTTATCAATACACCCTATCCTATTCACAATAAACGAGTTATAGATATTATCTAAAGTGGCTATATTTAATCCACTAATAAAATAACATCATCAACACCATCATTTTCTTTCCATCTTACTTTGACCTTATAAGGGGAATCATCTATCATTTCTTTACCAGCGAAATCGGGTTGAATGGGTAATTCCCTACTTGCTTTTCGGTCTACTAAAACACATAATGTCACTTTTGATGGTCGGCCAAAAGCCAATAAAGCATCCAAAGCAGCTCTGATGGTACGGCCAGTAAATAATACATCATCAATTAAAATAACAGTTTTGCCTTCAATACTAAAAGGTAGGTCAGTTTGAGTGGCAAGATGTAACTCTCTACGAATATCATCTCTATAAAAAGTAATGTCTAATTTTCCATACACCACTTGTTCTGCAGGTAATTCATGGTGTAAAGCAGCTACGATACGATCACTTAAAAAAATACCTCTAGGTTGTAACCCAATAATTACTGCATTGGTTAAACCAGGATAAGTTTCAAGAATTTGATGCGCTAACCTTTTTATAATACTAGGTAGCTGTTGCTCGCTGATCAGAGTCATTCCGTAAAATTTTAATAAAATTACACCCTTTTTGTCAATTTTTAAGGGGCTTAATGATTCCCTTTGTATTTTGCAGTCATGGTCGGGATTAATCAACTTTCTTTGGTTCAATTTAGGAATTATATAAAAAAGGAATTCCAATTTACAAATCGTATTGTTGGCATTGTTGGACCTAATGGTATTGGCAAAACCAATGTATTAGACGCCCTCTATTATTTATCTTTTACTAAAAGCTATTTTAGTCGCCCTGACGCTCAAAATGTGCATCACGCCTATCAGGGTTTAAGAATAGACGGGAAATATACCATCCATCAAAATGAAGTCAACATTACTTGTATTATTAGGGAAAATTTAAAGAAGGAATTTTATTTTGATGAAGAATTGTATGCTAAACATTCACAACATATTGGAAAGATACCTTGTGTTATGATTGCACCAGATGATGTACAAATTATTACAGGTGCAAGTGAAGAACGCAGAAAATTAATGGATAGTTTATTATGTCAAATTAACCCCACTTATTTAAAATATTTAATTCAGTACAATAAAGTATTATTACAACGCAATAGTTTATTAAAGCAAGCCGCTGAAACAGGCCAATTAGACGTTCTACTTTTAGAAACTTTAAACGAGCAGCTAATAGAAAATGGAAAACCCATTCACTCCTATCGTGCTGAGTTGATGGAAGAATGGCTACCTAAGGTATTACACTTATACCAACACTTGGCTGGACAAGAGGATAAAATTAATATCCAATATCAATCTCTTTTAACTGATCAAGATTTTGATTTGCTTTTAAAGCAATCCTTAGCTAAAGATAAAATATTAAACCGAACTAATGTGGGCATTCACAAAGATGATTTGGTCATAACTATTCAAGGGCAGCCCTTTAAACAAGAAGCATCACAAGGACAAAGAAAAAGTTTATTATTTGCAATAAGGTTAGCCGAATGGGAGATTCTAAAAAAGTACAAAGGCTTCGCCCCTATTTTATTAATGGATGATATTTTTGAAAAATTAGATGAACAAAGAATGTTGCAGTTATTAGATTGGGTGAGTAAGTCTTCTGACGGGCAGGTTTTTATTACCGATACGCATAAAGATAGATTGACCCTGTTATTAGGGAAGCATTTGAATAGTTATCAATTAATTGAAATTTAATTTCGTATCTTGTTAAACAATTATGGCCACTTTTAAAATAGGCGATGCTTTAAAGCAATTCGTACAAAATAGTAAATTAAAAAATGGAATTAGGGCTGCTCAAATTGAGGAAGTTTGGTCTGAAATTATGGGAGTAACCGTCGCTAAATACACCGATAAAATTTACATTTTTAATCAGAAACTTTTTATCGAAACAAGTGTGGGGCCTTTGAAAAATGAATTAGGATTTCAAAAAGTTCAAATCATTCAAAGAGTGAATGAGAAAATGGGTGAAAATGTAATTTCAGAAGTTATCATTAAATAGTGCTACTTTTTAGTAGCCGTCTCCTCATTCATTACTTCGCGCATTAAATCATTCATAGTCAATACACCCATAAAAACCAAGTCGTCAAAAACAGGTAAATATCTTGTTTTGTATACATTCATTAAAACCATACAGCGTTTTAAATCTTCTTCATAACTTACAACAGGCAGATCATGGGTCATAATATCCTTCACAATGGCTAAATCTGACTTACGACCTTCTAGTTTAATTTTTTGAGCATAATCTCGCTCTGACATAATGCCTAGGAATTGCTCATCTTGCTTCACGACAACATAACTTAAGTTCTCCGTTTTCATGATCGTTAAAGCATCTAATACTTTGGTGAGCGGATCTACCACATTAAAATGGGGCCCTTTCTTTTGTAGAATTTCTTTAATCTTAGACATAACTTAAAATTTAATAAGTGACTTCTTACAAGTTACCATTAAAATCAATGCCTTAAATCAATTATTTTTCAATGTAATCTAGATAGCTGATTTTCTGCATGATAGTAGCACCATTCATGACAAAAACCGTAGGCCATACTCTTGCTGCAGTTTTAATCATCGTAATATCTCCAATAAGTATCTTTTGTTGTGATAAAGTTTGTACCGCTCCTGTTTTATCTGCAGTAAGGATATAAATAAATTTATACTTCTCTTTTAATTTTGCTAGCAGTGTGCTCCATGGAATGGAATTATCAATTTGTCCAGCAAAAACCAATACATAAGGGATTTCGGAATTGAATAGTTCTTGGGTTGTATCTGATCCAGAAAGTGTACTTAAAGAAAAATCTGAAATGGCCGCTTTTAAACCATTGCCTTTACTGACCATTACTTCCTTTCGGTCCTTATAAATATAGGTTGAATCAAAATTTTCTGGAAAATGATTGGCATCAAAAAAATATTTTTTTCCTCCTTTTTCAAATTCCATCATAATGGTTACACTATCACTTACAGCGCCCAATGGTAGTTTCATTTTTTCACGAATATCATTACCTTGTTTGTAGGGTAAGCAATCAATGAATGGCAAATGATCAAGAACATGTTTTTGTCCATACCCTACTCCAATGGTAGATAAAACCAAAATAATCACACCCCAAGCTGGATGTATATTTGATTTAATTATTTTCTGAGTGAAAAGTAATATCACAATACATATGAGCAGAATAATATCTTTTATGAAGGAAGTTTTTGGCGTAAGTGGAATACAATCTCCAAAACAACCACAAGTTTTTATCTTACCAGAAAACAGAGCATAGCCTGTTAAAAAAGTAAAGAAAAGAATCAAGCTTAATAATAACCACAAAGTGGCTTTGTAGGGAAATTGAATCAATAATGCAATACCAGCAACAATTTCAAGGGTATTCATGATTAAGGATAAGGCTAAGGTATAATCACTTAAAAAAGACATGCCCCAAACATCAAAAAATTCCTGCATCTTGTAGCTAAGTCCTAATGGATCATTAGCTTTTATTAATCCTGAAAAAATAAATAGAATACCTACACTATATCGAATTATTTTTATAAAAGTTTGCATAGGAATATTTTAATGTTTCCCTTCTCCAATTTGGATTAGTGCAAAAACGGAATAATTTAATATATCTACAAAATTGGCATCAATACCTTCGCTGATCAAAGTTTTTCCATCATTGGTCAAAATTTGTCTAATTCGCATTAATTTCATCAAAATTAAATCGGCATAACTTTCCTGACTCATATCTCTCCAAGCTTCTCCATAATCATGATTTTTATCCAACATGGTTGATTTTGCAAAATTGACATATTCTTGATACATAGATTTTACTTCTTCAACAGGCAATTCATCCACTTTTGGATCACCTAATTTTAATTGAATCAATCCGATGACCGAATAATTAATAATGCCCTTAAATTCAGAAGCAATGTCATCACCAATTTTTTGATTGCCAATATCTTGGATGGTTCTGATGCGAAGTGCTTTTATAAATATTTGATCTACCACTGATATAATTCTTAAAACACGCCAAGCAGTTCCATAATCTTTGGTTTTTTTGAAAAATATATCACTGCATGATGCAATGGCTTGATCAAATTGGGTAGAAGTTTGACTCATGAAAAATGACCTAATTACGATGTTAGTTAATATCTTTGAACACTTGCAAGATAATCAATAACCACTTTATAATAAAACTATGTTCATAAATGTCGCTCAAAATGTAGTTTGGGAAATATCCTCCCCACAAATCATGGGGATTATCAATATCACCCAGGACTCTTTTTATGAAAAAAGTAGACAAAATAACATAGATGGTTTTTTATTAAAAGCGGCACAAATGATACAGGAAGGTGCTGATATTATTGATATGGGGGCTCAAAGTACGCGACCAGGTGCTGAAATGATTGATATCGATACGGAAATTAGCCATCTACTCCCCTATATTACAGCCTTCAAAAATGCATATCCAAACCAACTAATTTCTGTAGATACTTTTAACCCTATAGTGGCCGAGGAAGTACTTAAGGCGGGGGCACATATCATTAATGATATTAGTGGAGCTAGTTTTGATGAATCCATCTTAAGCGTTGTTTCCAAATACAATGCTGGTTATATAGGCATGCATATCAATGGTACTTTTTCCACCATGCATGATGTCCCTCAAAGAAAGGATATAATCGATTCCATTATTGAATATTTCCAACATAAAAAGGAATTATTAGCCCGTGTGGGAATTACAAATTGGGTCATGGATCCTGGATTTGGTTTTGGAAAAACGGTGCAAGAAAATTTTGATATAGTGAAAAGACTTAAGGAATTAAAAGTAGTAGAACTTCCAATCTTGTTAGGTGTATCTAGAAAGTCAAGTATTTATAAATCCTTAGGCATCACAGCTGACGAAGCCTTAAATGGGACAACTGTTTTGAATACTTTAGGATTATTGAATGGTGCTTCTATTTTACGAGTACATGATGTGAAAGAAGCCAAAGAAATTATTCGTTTACTTTCCTACATACAATAAAAAAACTCCCTCCCAAAGGGAAGAAGTTTTTTTATATTTTCAACTTATTTAAAGTTGTTTCATTTATTTTTTTGCAGGAGCTGGTGGCGGTGGCGGCGGAGGTATAGATGACTTCGCAGTTACATCAGCAATAACAATATCAAAAGCTAGATTCTCATAAGCTTTGATTTGACCATTTGGTTGAGGGCCATAAGCCAACATTGCTGGAACATAAATGCTACCCTTTCCACCTTTTCCAAAATATTGTAAACCAATTTCCCATCCTTGAATAACTGAATGGGTACCCATTTTTACATCATATGGTTTAGCAGTAGAATCATTAGGTTTAATATTGGTATCAAAAGTTTCTCCTTTGAAATTATATCCTTTGTAATAAACACTAGCTACTTTATTTGTATCAATTTTGCTAAGTGCACTTCCTGGATCTTTTACTACAACAAATACACCTTCTGGTGATTGAATGGCAGTAATTTTATTTTTATCTAAGTAGGCTTTAATTGCATTTACTTCTCTATTTTTTTCTGCAGCAGTTTCTTTTTTATAGTCTTCGTCTACTTTAGCTACATCTGTAAATACATCTAAAACTTCAGCCTTGCCTAAAATCACATCTTTGGCTTTAAAAATTTCATTAATTTGAACAGCACCCATTTTAACTAATGTATCAATGCTTAATGTAAATTCAATTTTATCTCCTTTTTTACATTTAGTGATAATTTCAGTAAAAGTATATTTACCCAATCTTGTAGTATCAATAGGGAAATAAACAGGAATCACACCATAAGTTGAACTTAAAACAGTGTCTTTCGTTTTTAATTTGTATTCGATATTTAGTTTTACAAATTGACCTTGTAATAACGGCTTTGCATTTCCACTACCATGTGTAATTTTGTAAAGCATTCCAGAAGGGGCTTTTTCATATTGATTACAACTTGCAAACAATACAATAGCAGCTACTAACTTTAAAGTTGATTTTATCATTTTTAATTTAATTGTGTTAATTGTGATTTATAGTTTTCTATTATGGTTTTAAAATCGTTTA
>CAIJXU010000010.1 GCA_903824725.1 uncultured Bacteroidota bacterium
AGAAAGCTGCTCCTAAGAAAGCTGCTAAAAAAGCTGCTCCTAAGAAGAAAGCTGCTAAAAAGAAATAATTATCGCAAGATAATTAAATCGTCTTTTTTGCTTTCAGCAGAAATAGATTTTAAGGTCCTCTCCGTTTACGGAGAGGATTTTTTTTTACCTTATCTTTAATGTATTTATTTCATTATGCACAACTACGAAATCGCAGAATACTTTTCTTTATTAAGTAAGCTCATGGAAATTCATGGTGAAGATCCATTTAAAATTAAGTCGTATTCGAACGCTGCTTTTACTTTAGATAAATTAAATGATCCTGTGGTAGATATGGAACCACATCAAATATTTTCAATAAGAGGCATTGGAGATGCGATAGGTAAAAAAGTGATCGAAATCATTGATAATAAGCGACTTAGCCTACTTGACGGCTATGTTGAAAAAACCCCTCCTGGCGTTTTAGAATTTTTAAAAATAAAAGGATTAGGCCCTAAAAAAATTACTACTATTTGGAAAGAATTAGAAATAGAAAGTATTGGTGAGCTATTATATGCATGCGAAGAAAACAGACTTACTAAATACAAAGGCTTTGGCGAAAAGACGCAACAAAATATTCAAGAAGCCCTCCAATTTTATTTACAACATCAAGGAAGATTTTTATTTCAACAGGTAGAACCACTTGTTGAAAATTTAAAAACAGCATTGAATGAAAAAATAAATGGAGATGATTTATTTACAATTTCAGGTGGATTTAAAAGACAATTAGAAATCATAGATTACATAGATATTGTTACCACTTATTCTGAAAATGATTTAACGAATTGGTTAACAGAAAAAAACTTTCAATGTATTAAAAATGAAAATTTTTTAAGTTGTAAAGGATCAGATCAATTTGAAATGAGATGGTATTTTACCAATTTTGACGAATATTTTTGGACCGATTTTACCCTTTCCTGTTCCCCTGAATTTTTGGAAAAATGGGTTTCGGACCCCCTATTTTCAAAAAAAATCCCATTTATTTCAGAAAAAAGTATTTTTGACCAAATAAATATTCCGCTCATTCCATCCCCCCTTAGGGAGCATCCTTCAATTATTGAGCAAGCAAAAAATAATAAGTTACCTAAGCTCATTCAACCCTCCGACATTAAAGGGATCATACATTCACATAGTACTTGGAGCGACGGAGTCCATAACATCGAACAAATGGCACGTGCCGCCATTGAAAAAGGCTATGAGTACTTAATCATCAGCGACCATTCTAAATCTGCATTTTATGCAGGAGGCTTATCTATTGACAGTGTTAAAGCCCAGCATAAGGAAATTGATGCCCTTAATAAAAAATTAGCCCCCTTTGTAATATTTAAAAGTATTGAGTCCGATATTCTTAATGATGGAAGCTTGGACTACCCAGAAGATGTTTTAGCCTGTTTTGATATTGTGATTGCCTCCATACATTCCAATTTAAAGATGACCGAAGAAAAAGCGATGATGCGATTATTAAATGCAGTTAACCATCCTTATACAAGTATTTTAGGGCACCCTACCGGCAGATTATTATTAAGTAGGAAAGGATATCCTGTAAATCATGAAGTGCTTATACAAGCTTGTGCAGATAATAATGTAGTATTGGAATTAAATGCACATCCCCGTCGATTAGATATGGATTGGCGTTTTATTCAATCCGCTATTAAAAATGAGGTACTCATCTCTATTGATCCCGATGCACATTCTATTGAAGGATTTGAAGATGTTCGATATGGCGTATTAGTAGCTCAAAAAGCAGGATTAACAGCAGCACAAAACTTGAGTAGCTTTAGCTTAACCGAAATGATAGAATTTGTTGAATTTCAGCAATCAAAAAGAAATTAGATCCACCAAGGGTGGCTATTTCACATAAACCAAATAGTCCCCCGGCATCAGCTCAAACGCTTCTTCCCGATCAAAACTAAATTGCAAGCCAGAAAAGATATTGGTGAACGTCCCTTTTATCAAATCATGCGAACAAGCTATTTTTTGAATGTCGGTTGAAATATTAAGCAATACCAAAACCACATTAGTTGAATCATATCTCAAATAGGCCATCACACCATTGGTGTCACATGGCAATATATAATTAGCTCCATGCAAAATGGCGGGATACTGTTGACGACAAGTGGCCAATGTTTTATAAAAATCATGTAAGGCTGGTTTTCCATTCCATTCGATACAGTCCTTATCAAAAAATTGTAGTCTTTTGTGATTGGGTATTTCCTGCCCACTATAAATTAAAGGAACCCCCTTCCAAGTATAGGTAAATACCGCCCAAGCTTTTGCAGCCTCTCCAAATTTTTCATATTCAGTTCCATTCCAACTATTTTCATCATGATTCGAAGTGAAAAATAATTTGAGTGCGCCCGCTGGATACTGGTCATAAGCATGTAATATATTAAATACATCATTGAGACCCGAAAGATCATGTCTTGTTTTTTCGATCGCATGCATCCATGCCCATGCATAACTAACATCAAACACTTGATGGTATCCCACCTCCTCACATTCTGCTAACCAAAATAAGGTTTTAATATTATCGCAAGCTGCACGGGCTGCTTTCCAAAAATCCAAGGGAACCAAATGGGCCATGTCGCATCTAAAACCGTCTATATTAAAATGACGAACCCAATATTGCATTGATGCAATTAATGCATCTCGCATGGGTTGGTTCTCATAATTTAAATCAACTACATCCTCCCATCCATTACGCTCCGTAAAGTTTCCTTGTGCATCTCTCGAAAACCACTCTGGATTTTTGTCCATCCATTCATGCTTAGCACCGGTATGGTTTGCTACCCAATCTATAATGACTTTCATACCCAAATCATGTGCCGAATTAACTAATTCCAAAAAATCGGACTCATTACCAAATGCAGGATTAATTTTAGTGTAGCTACTGCAAGCATAATAACTGCCCAGGGTCCCTTTTTTTAATTTTTCACTAATGGGTGTGATGGGCATGAGCCATAAAAGGGTGACCCCCATTTCTTTTAACCTAGGTAAATGTTTTTGAAAAGCGTTGAAAGTACCTTCGGGGGTGTACTGCCTAATATTTACTTCATAGATGATAGATTCATTCTCCCATATTACTGTATTGAAACTAGCATCCATTTAATTACAATTTTTAATTCAATTTTTATTACCTTGGCAAATACATGAGTCAAGTTAAGCCCCATTTAGATCGCAAATTAAGTCTTTTACATGCAACTGCCATCAACATGATTGATATGGTGGGCATTGGTCCTTTTGTGGTACTAAGTGTGGTCGCACAAATCATTGGAGGACCCTATTTTTTATATGCTTGGATTGCGGGTGCGGTACTATCCTATTTAGATGCCATGGTATGGAGTCAGTTAGGTGCAGCTTTACCTAGAGCTGGTGGAAGTTTTCATTTTTTAAAAGAAGGATATGGAAAAAAATGGGGGCCATTAAT
The DNA here is from genome assembly GCA_903824725.1 of uncultured Bacteroidota bacterium. Taxonomy (GTDB): domain Bacteria; phylum Bacteroidota; class Bacteroidia; order Chitinophagales; family Chitinophagaceae; genus Sediminibacterium. The sequence continues at coordinate 3,455 of CAIJXU010000010.1, forward strand.
GAGCTTTTTATTTGTATGGCAAACCATGATACAAGCCCCCTTAGTTATTGCTTCAGCTTCTATTGGTTTTGCACAATACGCTAGCTACTTTTTTAATTTTTCATTTATTCAAGAAAAGATCGTCAGTGGATCTGTTGTCATTTTAGTCATCAGCCTATTGTATCGCAAGATTGAATCCATTGGAAAAATTTCTGTTTTTTTATGGGTGGGAGTCCTAGGAACCATGGGATGGATTATTTTGGGTGGCGTTGCCAACGGACATTTTTTAGACCCTATCAAACACATTAATGATGGTTTTTCAATGCAACATGGATTTGTTGCAGCCTTAGGATTTGCAAGCGTAAAAACCATTTATAGTTATTTAGGCTATTATAATGTATGTCATTTAGGTGGTGAGATTAAAAATCCAAGTAAAAATATTCCTCGAAGTATGTTTATCTCCATAACAGGGATTGCAATTTTATACTTATCCATGAATATTAGTGTAGCAAGTGTATTGCCGTTGAACACTATTATGAATAGTAAATATGTAGTGAGTGATTATATTAAAACCTTGTATGGTGCTCATGCGGGTGCTTTTGTTACTGTTTTAATTTTATTAGTAGCATTTGCTTCTTTATTTTCGGCAACACTTGGATACAGCAGAATTCCTTATGCAGCAGCTCAAAACAAATCATTTTTTGGCTATTTTAATAAACTGCACCCTACTTTACATTTTCCACATCGATCCTTATTAGTATTAGGTGGTATTGCCTTTGTATTTAGTTTATTATTTAGGCTGAAGGAAGTCATTGATGCCATTTTAGCAATGCGTATCATGATTCAATTTATTGGACAAGCTATAGGGCTTATATTATTAGTAAAACGCAAAGGGAACAGCTTTTTCCCTTGGAAAATGCCACTATACCCATTACCCTTAATTTTAGCAATTGCGATTTGGATTGGTATCTTTTTTTCGACAGGACAAAAGATGATGATCAGTGGGTTAGTGGTGATCAGCTTAGGCTTAGTAGCTTATGCGATTGCAAAAAAAATGAAATGGATTGGATCTGATGAATTACTTGCGACCTCTGACCGTCATCCCACTGATGAGCAAGCCTAAAACTAAACCTACTATCAATCCTATCTTAACATTTTTTATCATCCAGCCAATGGCTAATCCGATGATTAAAAGCGTTAGTATACTTACTTTTCGTCTCATATTATTTGAATGATTCAATTAATGTTTTGGGAGTGCAATTAAATTAGCTAATAACTTAAAAGCACCTGGATTACCAGCTGGTAATTGTCTAAATAATGTTAAACTTAGGTATACAAAATTACCTTTGCCATAAGGCGCAATTAACAAACTTCCATTGGAGGGCGCCTCTCCTTTATCATTCATGGTCAATGGCATCTCAAAATGAGCATCTATATTTTCAGCTTGATAAGTACTTCGCTCTTGAACCCAATTTTCAAAGTCCGAAGAGGTGATTTTATTTGGTGCGGTTAAAACAATATGCTGAGGCAATGTAAATTGAACAGGTACATTTTCTTGCGTAACGCGTCTGCCCGAATTTACAATAAATGAATAGGGTCCTACTTTTACTTTTTGCAATCCTACTTGATTGCTTTTTAAATATTGAACAATTACATTACCTCCTTGTTCAATATACTGATTCATTACTTCATTGTTGTTCGTAAGGTATTCATATAAATTATATGCCCTAATGCCCACTACGATGGCATCAAAAGTTTTTAATTTTTCTAATTGTATATCTGATTCCTTTAAATAAGAAACAGTATACCCTAATTCTACCAAAGCTTCTGGTATCTTATCTCCTGCTCCTTCTATATACCCTATTTTTTTCCCTTTTGTTTTAATGACTGCTTTCACAATGGTAGTAGTGGAACTTGGAAAATAAGTAATAGTTGGAATATGATCGTACTGAATAGTTTTTTGAAAAAGGGCTTGTGGAGATGTAGGTAAAGGGTCTGTAGCGGAATTCATTATTGCCGAACCTTTTTCATTTTGACCTAGGTGATTGATGGTTTGATAATTTACTTGAACAGGTTTATCTCCATTTATTAAATATAATTCTTTTTCATATTTAATTTCTTGTGATGGAACCACTGAAATGGGTTGATAAATTTCTCCTCTTGTAGGATCCACATATTTGTATTGAACTGGAATAAAAAAATCAAAAGACTGATTTTCGATCGTTAAACTTACAGTACACATAAACGCAGGATCATTTTCAGGCTTTCCTATGAGCAGTTGATTGTTGACTTCAAACATGCCTTCGCTTTTAGAAGCGACTAACCAATAGGGCTGCGAAATAGGCTGAGATAATGGAATTGTATAAGTATAATCTAATTGAATGTTTTGATTCTTACCTAATGACTTATTAAAAACAGAATCCTTTCCAGGTAATACTATTTTATTAAAAGTACTACGAACGCTTGCTCTTTGATTGATACTAAATTGTATAGGCAATCCTTTGCCTGGGAATACTTGTTGTTGAGTACTTGAAGCTTCTATAAATAAACCTGCACAATTTTGCACCAAAGATTTAATTTCATTTAATTTATAATTTCTCCAAACAGAATTAGGTAACTTTTGTACTAATTGATCTAAATCCACCAAGGCCTTAACTGATTGCTCAGGCTCATCTAACTTATACTCCTTTATTATATTGGCAACTGCGATTTGTATCTCTGGCACATTAAATCGATCCCAACTTGTAGTCACGCCATCCATGATATCATTGACTGCTGATTCACCTCCTACTGGTTCAAAATATTCATACAAGCTGCCTCTTCTACGAGGTCTTCCTTCTCCTTGGCTTTTATGCATTGACCTGGCTTCTGCGCCAATTTCACCATAACTTTTTCCAATGATGGGATTGTATCCCCCTACTTCAATTTTGAGTTGCTTATCATTTGTTGTATTAGCACCGCCAAAATTAAAAGTGTTCCATAAAATGCGCTTAGCTTGCCAAACAGTGACACCATATTTAAATTGTTCTGGAAATTGTTTTGGATCTGCCGCTGCAATGAATGCTTCTTTCGCTATAATGGCAGAAGCTGCATGGTGTCCATGTCCAGCTCGAGCATCTGGTGGAAAACGAGCAATAATAATATCGGGTTGAAATTGTCGAATCACCCATACAGCGTCGCTTAACACTTTTTGATGATCCCAAATGGTTAATGCTTCTTCGGCTGATTTACTAAATCCAAATTCATACGCTCTTGAAAAAAATTGTTCGGCGCCATCTTGTTTTCGAGCAGCCAATAATTCCTGAGTTCTAATCATACCTAATTCCACTCCTTGTTCTTTACCAATTAAATTTTGTCCGCCATCCCCTCTTGTTAAACTTAAATAAGCTGTTCTGTACATGCGTTCATTGGTTAGATAAGGCAAAAAACTATTATTTTCATCATCAGGATGTGCTGCGATGTATAAAACACTTCCTACTACCCCTAATTTTTTTATTTGAGTATACAGTTCGGCACTCGATTTTTGAGCAAACCCCATCGGTGCATTTAAAATGAACAACAAATAAAAAACTACTCCCCTTTTTTTAATCCAATTATCCATGAACAAAATTTAAATTATTTGACGACCAATCCTATCTTTTAAATACCCAAGTTTCACTCTAAAATTACGTGAACTTTAGCGTTAATGCCTCCCCTAAAACAACTAATTTTAAACAAGCCGCCCTCCCATTTGATGAATTCCTAATAAATAAGTAATTTACTCCCTTATCTACCCAAAATATTCAAAAAAATTGCCATGTTCCAGAAAAATAGTTTCTTATTTATTGTGGCTTTCCTCTTTATTTCCAATTGCATATCTGCTCAAAAATTTTTTAAAACCCACCACGAAATTAATCCTTACCATTTTGAAATCGTAAAGGGAAAATTATTTGAAAATGCCGCTGTTACATCAGCTCATCCCTTAGCAAGTATGGTAGGTGTAGCCATTATGCAAGATGGGGGCAATGCATTTGATGCTGCTATTTCCGTTCAATTTTCATTAGCAGTGGTACATCCTGCCGCAGGGAATATTGGCGGAGGTGGATTTATGCTAGCAAGAACAAATAATGGGAAATTGATAGGAATTGACTTTAGGGAAGCGGCTCCTTCAAAGGCCAGTAAGAATATGTATTTAGATGACAAAGGAGATGCCATTACTGCAAAATCACTAGATGGCCCATTGGCCTCTGGCATACCAGGTAGTGTAGCTGGTATGTTTAGCGCTCATGAGAATGCCTTACTTCCTATGGCACAACTTCTTGAACCGGCAATTGAATTAGCAGAATTTGGTTTTGTCCTTACGGAAAGAGAAGCAAAAAGTCTTAATAGTGAAAATGCAGACTTATTAAAATATAGTAGTGCTCCATCGGCCTATACTTTAAAATCAAATTGGAAAAAAGGAGATACATTAATACAACCCGAATTGGCTGCTACATTAAAACGCATTCAGCAAAATGGATTAGCAGGTTTTTATGAAGGTCTTACTGCCGATTATATTGTAAAGGAAATGGCTCACGGGGCAGGTATTATTTCAAAGACTGATTTAAAAAACTATCAACCTAAATTTAGAAAGCCCATCGAATTTGATTACAAAAATCATCATGTGATTAGTTTTGCCCCACCTTCTAGTGGTGGTATCTTATTAGCACAAATGATGAAAATGATTGCACCATTTGATATTGCAAAGATGGGTTACAATACACCTGCTTCTGTAAATTTAATGGTAGAATCTCAAAGACGCGCTTATGCAGATCGTGCAGAACATATGGGCGATCCGGATTTTTGGAAAGTTCCAACCCGTACTTTAATTAGTGATGAATATGCTAAAAATAGAATGCAAGATTATACACCAGGTGTTGCAGGGAATAGCAAAGCAACACAAGCTGGACAAATAAAAGAAAGTGAAGAAACTACTCATTTTAGTGTCATTGACAAACAAGGTAATATGGTAGCCATCACCACAACATTAAATGGCTCTTATGGAAATAGAACAGTTGTTGCTGGAGCAGGGTTTATTTTAAATAATGAAATGGACGATTTTAGTGTTAAACCAGGTGTACCTAATATGTTTGGGGCCTTAGGTGGAGAAGCCAATGCCATACAACCAGGAAAAAGAATGCTAAGTTCAATGACCCCTACATTATTAACAGTAAACAATCAACCCTATTTAACCATTGGATCACCTGGGGGAACCACTATACCAAATCAAGTGTATGAAGGATTGGTTAATTTGATTGATCATAAAATGAACCTACAACAGGCTATTGATGGATCTCGTTTTCATCATCAATGGATCCCAGATGTCATTGCAGTTGAGTCAGATTTTCCTGATGCTACTTTAGCCATATTAAAAGCACAAGGCTATACTTATACCAAGAGGGGTAATTATGGACGAATGGACGGTATTCGTATATTACCAAGTGGGAAAAGAGAAGCTGTAGGCGATAAAAGAGGTGATGACAGCGTCGCAGGCTATTAGTTATCAGCTCATTATACGGCTTAAATTAGTATTTTTACAAAAATCAGTTTTTTGCTAAAAAATAAGCTCACCATACTTCGGATTTTTGGGGCATCCCTCATAGGATTTATCCTAATGGCTTATTTATTGATACTCATACCTGCTGTTCAAAATTTATTGATAAAAAAAGCAGCTTTTCAGCTTTCACAACAATTGGGTACAGAGGTAAATGTAGGACATGTTAGCTTTTCTCTTTTCAATCGTCTCGATATAGAAGATGTCCTTATAAAAGATACTCATAAGGATACGGTCTTATTCACTAAGAATTTCAAATTAAGATTATCTGACTTGTTTTTTTCCAAATCCGACCCCGTTATTCGATATATAGGACTCGAAGGAACTAAAATATTTTTAAATCGTCATACTCCAATATGGAACTACCAGTTTTTGGTTGATTTTTTAAACAAAGACACCGCTAACAATAGTAGTGCCTCATTTGACATAAAAAAAATAGATATCAGCGACTTTCATTTAGTCCAAAATGATCAATGGGAAGGAGAAAAAAGAGAACTATCCTCAAAAAATATTCTAATTAATCTAAAATCTTTTAATAAAAAAAACAAATCAATTTTAATCGACCAAATAATTTTAAATAAACCAATTTGTAATTTATTATCATACAAAGGCTTAAATACAAGTAAAAATCAAAATAGTTTAATAAAAGAAGTAGGTAATAAGTTTAATGAAAATCATTTTAATATTCTCACAAGTGAATTGCAGATTATGAATGGGAGTTTTATGATAGAGGATGGATTTGAAAAGCCTGTCCCCTATTTTGATGGCGCACATATTAGAATGCGAGATTTAAATGCGCTTATTAAGAATGTAATTGTAAAGGAAGATACAATAACTGCAAAAGTCAACTTAAGTCTTAAGGAAAGATCAGGCTTTGAAATAAAAAAATTAAACACTCAGTTTAAGTTAACGCCTCAGATCATGGAATTTGCACAACTCTCATTAAAAACAAACAATAGCACAGTAGGCCCCTATTATGCAATGCAATACCATGATTTGAAGAATGATTTTAAAAATTACATTCAAAATGTGACAATGAAAGCTCATTTTGACAAGTCTAATATCTCCACAGACGATATCGCCTTCTTTGCTCCATCCTTATCTAACTTGCATCAAAAAATTGTACTAAGTTTTCATTATTTAGGTACGGTAGATCATTTTGAAACCAATGACTTAATAGCACAGTACAATCAATCCAAAATAAGGGGCCGTTTTTCTATGCAAGGATTACCTATACTGCGAAATACTCAAATTAACTTTAGTAATGTAAAAGCAAATACCAATTACAAGGACTTAGCAACTTGGCTACCTTCTCTAAAAAGTATTCAAGAATTTAAATTGGATCAATTAGGTAATATCCAATTTGACGGTAATTTCAAAGGTACTGTGTACGATTTTGTTACAAAAGGTGAAATGAATTCTGCTTTAGGGTATGCTTCTACTGAAATTAGATTGCAATTCCCATTAAAAGCCGAACCTAATTACCAAGGCAATATCACAACAAAGCATTTTAATGCAGGTAAATTATTAGACAATAAATTATTAGGGTTTTTAAACTTTAATGGTAAAATTAATGGGAATTCATTTAGCCTAACTAATCAAAAAACGAATATTCAAGGACATATTGATTCAGTCGAATACAATAACTATACTTACACGTATATTGATACTGATGGGGATATTCAAAAAGGTGCTTATAGTGGTACTTTAAAAATTAAAGATCCTAACATTAATTTCAATAGTAATATTGAAGTAGACTTCAACAATACAAAGCCAAAAATTAATGCGGTGGGTGATTTGCAAAATACCAATTTGAAAGAGCTTGGATTTTCAAACAATAAAATTCAATTAACTGGCCTTATTGACATCAATTTCGAAGGAGATAGCATTGATAATTTTATTGGTTATGCTAAATTTTATAATGGGCAATTAAAAGGCGAAAAATCTTTAGTTCGTTTTGATTCTGTTACCTTACAATCAAGTGTTGAAAAAGGCATTAAATACTTAAGATTAGCAAGTGATGATCTTAATGCGTCAATATATGGCAAGTTTAATATTTCTCATTTGCCCGCAAGTATCCAGTATTTTATGCAGCGCTATTTACCTACTTATATTCCTGCACCTAAAAACACCCCCTCTAACCAATTATTTGATATAGAAGTAAAGACCAATTATATAGAGCCCCTTATTCGCATTTTTAATAAAGATTTTTCAGGATTCAACAACCTTGATTTTAAAGGTGCAATCAATACAGATAAAAAAACACTTCAATTTAAAGCCAATGTGCCATTCGCTCAATGGTCTGAAATGGCAATTAAGGGAGGCCAATTGACCGGGAATGGCTCAAAGGATTCATTGCAATTATTTATAAAATCGAGCACCTACCAATTAAAAGACAGCTTCACATTAATAAACCCCTTACTCACCATTCACACATTTAATGACAAATCAAATATAAAGATTACCGCCACTAGTAATAATGCCTTACAAAACATTGATCTAAATGGCATCATAAATACTTTTTCTGATGGTATTGCTATTAAATGGAAGCCCTCCTACTTTGTTTTAAATCAAAAAAAATGGGACATCAATAATGGAGGTGAAATTTCGCTCCGTACCAATAATACATTTGCTAAAAATGTAAAATTTTCACAAGGACTTCAAGAACTTTTACTGACAAGTGCTAATGACAATGCTTTACAACTAGAATTAAAAAATCTAATCCTTGGAGATGTAACAAAATTATTTTTTAGGTACCCGCAACTTGAAGGCATTGCCAATGGGAAAATTAATTTTAAAAACATTTTAGAAAATTTTGAGCTAAACTCCAATTTAATCATTGATCAACTTAGTTATAACAATGAACTTCTGGGCTATACAAAAATAAATGCCGCCTATAATAAAAAACAAGGCCTTGTTCCTTTTAATTTTAGTATCCCCAATAAAGAATATAATTTATCAGCGCAAGGCAGCTATAATATCAATGACACCATTAACCCCTTAGATGCAACACTTTACCTGAATCATTCTAAATTTAGCCTAGTAGAGCAATTCATAGGGGGCGTACTCACCCATTTTGATGGTAAGGCAAATGGATCATTACATTTTGGCGGCCGAATCGAAAATCCTGTTTTAAAAGGGATGGCTACTTTAGAAAAAGTATCTTTTAAGGTGGATTACACTAAAGTAAAATACTTTACCAATGAAAGCACCATTCAATTTACCGATGAAGGAATTGATTTTGGTAACATCCAACTAACGGATCAATTAAACAGAAAAGCAATCTTCAAAGGCAAAATATATAACAACGGATTTAAGCACCTTGTATATGATTTGGAAATGAGTAGTCCTAAAATTGAACTACTTAATATGGGGCCTTTGGATAATAATTATTTTTATGGCAATGCGGTTGGCAAGGCGGCTATGACCATCAAAGGACCGGAAGAGAATATTAAAATGGTCATTAATGCAGATGTGAATGACAGCTCTCACTTATATATTCCTAATAATACCAGTAAGGAAAAAGGCAATGCCGATTTTATCTTATTTAAGAAATATGGTAAAGCTGCCGTAAAAAGTGCAGATTTGCCCACTTATAATTTACTTGTTGATTTAGATCTTTCTGCTAATAATAAAACAAAGATTGATGTTATTCTAGATGAGCTAACGGGCGACGTAATTAAAGCCAAGGGGAATGGTCGATTAAAAATTAGAGCAGGGAATATAGAACCCTTAAGCATAAGAGGAAAATACAATATTGAATCAGGTAATTATGACTTTAATTTTCAATCTTTCATTAAAAAACCTTTTGAGTTAATCCCAGACATTGGTAATTATATAGAATGGACTGGCAATCCCTACGAAGCAGACATGCATGTGGATGCACGCTATAAAGCAGATAGAATTAGTTTGAATTCTTTAGTTGGATCAGCTAATTTTAGCAATGCGGTAAAAACATATCAAGGTAGTGTTTATGTCATTGCCGCGCTGAGGAATAAACTTTTTCAACCTGACATTAAATTTAGTATTGCCTTTCCACAAGGAAGTCCTATTAGTTCCGATAATGAATTTTCACAATTCATCAATCGATTAGAAAGAGACGAAAATGAAATTTTGAAACAAGTTTCTTTTTTAATTGTATTTAACTCTTTTGCCCCTGTTGGGTTTAGTTCAGGAAATAGCACGAATGCATATAGCATGACTTCCATTGGTATAAATACTATATCTCAATTACTCACTAAAGAAGTGAATAAGTCGGTGACCAATTTATTAAATAAAGTAACGGGGGACAATAGTTTGCGATTTGATATTGGCTCATCCGTATACAATAGTGGTAATTTATTAGATCCTACAGGTGCAGGTATTGCCATTAATGCGAATAAAATAGATCGTCAAAGAGTAAATTTAAAAATAGGTCGGAGCTTTTTAAATGACAAAGTAATAGTGAATGTTGGAGGTGACCTTGATTTTAATGTACGCAGTAGTAGCAATATTCAAAATAACAACCTACAATGGCTTCCCGATTTAAATATTGAATTTATTTTAACGAGGGATCGTAAGTTAAGGGCCATTGTATTTAATAGGAACAGTTTAGATATGAATGGAAGTAGCTTAGGTCGTCGCAACAGACAAGGAGTAAGTATCTCCTATCGAAGGGATTTTGATAAATTCATTTTTTAAGGCCGAATTGAGCTAGGCTTAATTTTACATGATTTTAACCCACATAAATAAAAGTGTGATAGTGTCACCTACTTTGCTAAAAACCATTCTGTAGCCAAGGCATATCCTTTTAAACCAAGCCCTACAATAGAACCCACAGACTTGGCGGATACATATGAAATTTTTCGGAAATCTTCCCTGGCATGTACATTACTGATATGAACTTCAATCACGGGCGTTTTAACTGCCGCTACTGCATCTCCTATCGCAACAGAAGTATGCGTGTATGCTGCAGGGTTTAATATAATGCCATCTTTATCAAAACCATGTGTTTGAATCGCTTGTACAATTTCTCCTTCAATATTACTTTGGAAATAAGTAAAGTGGACAGTAGGAAAATCATTTTTTAATTGAACTAAGAAGTCTTCAAAGCTGGCATGCCCATATACATCTGGCTCTCTTTTGCCCAGTAAATTTAAATTAGGCCCATTAATGATGGCAATCTGTAGCATGCTGAAATCTTAGTTGAATTAATTTGATTTCATTAAAGATACGAAATCATCGAATAAGTACCTGCTATCATGCGGGCCTGGAGTTGCTTCAGGATGATATTGAACACTAAATGCAGGACGATCTTTTAATTTAATTCCTTCAATGGAATCATCATTTAAATTTACATGCGATATGATGACATTTGGATGTTTGCGAACGGCATCTGGATCAACACCAAACCCATGATTTTGAGTGGTGATTTCACAAAGGCCCGTAATCACATTTTTAACAGGATGATTTAATCCACGGTGACCATGGTGCATTTTAAAAGTAGGTATATCATTAGCCAAAGCCAATAATTGATGCCCTAAACAAATTCCAAACACCGGCTTTTTTTCGTTTAATACTTCCTTAATGGTTTTTATTGCATAATCCATCGGAGCTGGATCGCCAGGACCATTAGATAAAAAATAACCAGTAGGTTGGAATGCTTTTAAAGTATCAAAATTGGTTTTAGCAGGATGTACTCTTACATGCACGCCCCTATCCACCAAACATTGTAATATATGTTCTTTCACACCAAAATCTAAAACAGAAACTTTAATGGGTGAATTTTTATCGCCTAATTCATATACCTCTTTTGTACTAACTGTACTCGCTAATTCAAGCCCATCCATACTTGGCACTTTAGCCAATTGTGCTTTAAGTACATCCACATCTAATATCTCGGAAGATATAATGCAATTCATAGCTCCTACTTGACGCACATGCGCCACTAAGGCTCTTGTATCTAATCCTTCAATGGAAACAATATTATTATTAATTAAATACTCATTCAAATTTCCATCGGCTTGTAAACGGCTGTATTTTTCCTCCAAGTTTCTTCCAATCAATCCATGAATTTTAACTGACTTACTTTCGACATCCGTCGCCTTCACTCCGTAATTTCCAACATGTACATTATTCATGATGATGACCTGCCCTGTATAACTAGGGTCCGTAAATACTTCCTGATAGCCCGTCATCCCGGTATTAAAGCATATCTCACCTGTGGTGGTTCCAATTTTTCCAAAAGCTTGTCCGTGGAATACATTACCATCCGCTAAAACTAATATTGCAGGTTGTTCAGTCATTGTAGTGTTGGTGTTTTGTTATGCAAAAAAAGAAACTATTTTTTACTTTTCCATAATAACTTTTAAACATATTGTTTTTTTAAGTCCTTACCCCTTCAAAAGGGCAAAAAAAAAGGCAAGACTTAAAAGTCTTGCCTTATATGTCTAGTTATTTAACTCATTATTCAGCTGTTGGCGTTTCTTCGGTAGAAGGAGCTTCAGTTGATGGCGTTTCAGCGGCGGCAGCGGCTTTTTTAGGAGCAGCAGGTGCTTTACTACGACGTGTCTTTTTAGCTGGTTCAGCAGCTGTAGCTATTGAATTACCATAAATTTCATTGAAATCTACTAATTCAATCATCGCTTTTTCAGCATTATCCCCTGGACGAATGCCTAATTTGATGATACGAGTATACCCACCAGGTCGAGTCGCAATTTTAGGCGCTACCACTGTAAATAATTCTTTTACAGCTGTTTTGTCGTTTAAATAGCTAAACACGATTCTGTGATTGTGCATAATTTCCTCTTTGCTGGCCGCTTTCTTAGTTTTTGTAATCAATGGCTCAACATACTTTCTTAAAGCTTTAGCCTTAGCTAAAGTAGTAACAATACGCTTGTGCGTAATGATTTGACAAGCTAAGTTCATTAATAAGGCATCTCTGTGTGCCTTTTTACGGCCTAGGTTGTTTTGTTTGTCTCCGTGACGCATGACTTTTAAATTTTATCCTCACACCGTGTCAGGAATTGTGAGGTTTGAGCTTTCGCTCGTTATAAATAGTGATTATACACTAGTCGGTAAAGACTATTGTAAATCTAATTTGTCTAATCCTAATTTACCTAAATCCATTCCAAAGCTTAATCCTCTTTCGATTAAAACTTGCTCAATTTCAGATAAAGATTTTTGACCAAAGTTTCTAAACTTCATCAAGTCCTCTTGC
>CAIJXU010000011.1 GCA_903824725.1 uncultured Bacteroidota bacterium
AACTTCTGATTTTATTTTTTGATACTGACCTTTGAGGTCGACCATTTCTATTTTCATATTATTATTATTTCGCTCCCTTCGGCTCCGCTCAGGGACCGTTACTATATGTCCAATCTCTGCGCCCTCTGCGCCCCTATAATCTGCCGTCTACGAGGGTTCTATCAATACACGCTTTGGTGTCGAAAATCACCGCATTATTAACTTTGTACTTATTAAAATCTATTTTTAAAAATTCGTTATGAGCAACAGCTACAATAACTGAATCGTATTTTTTATCTCCCAATTCTGATAAAATATCAACACCGTATTCATGTTTTACTTCAGCTGCATCTGCCCATGGATCATATACATCTACATTAATACCAAACTGAACTAATTCATTATAGATGTCAACTACCTTTGTATTTCTTACATCAGGACAATTCTCTTTAAACGTTATTCCTAGAATTAAAGCATTTGCTCCTTTAATGACATGACCTTTCCCAATCATTAATTTCACTACTTTATTCGCAACATACATTCCCATATTATCATTCACTCTTCTTCCAGATAATATTACTTCAGGATGGTAACCTAGCGATTCTGCTTTATGTGCTAGGTAATATGGATCAACACCAATACAATGTCCGCCCACTAAACCTGGTTTATACTTTAAAAAGTTCCATTTGGTGCCAGCGGCTTCTAATACATCATTAGTGTCAATTCCAATTCTATCAAAAATTAAAGCCAATTCATTCACAAAAGAAATATTCACATCACGTTGAGCGTTCTCAATTGCTTTACTCGCTTCAGCTACTTTTATACTTGGTGCCTTATGAGTTCCTGCAGTAATAATACTAGCATATAATTCATCAACTATTGTAGCAATCTCCGGAGTAGAGCCTGACGTTACTTTTTTAATTTTCGTAAGTGTATTCACTTTGTCACCTGGGTTAATTCGTTCTGGAGAATAACCACAATAAAAATCCTTATTAAATTTCAATCCCGAAAACTGCTCTAGTACAGGGACACAATCTTCTTCTGTACAACCTGGGTAAACGGTAGATTCATAAATTACAATATCTCCAGACTTTAAAACCTTGCCTAACATTTCAGATGCTTTTATTAATGGTGTTAAATCCGGAGCCTTAAATTGATCAATGGGGGTAGGTACTGTAACTATAAATACATTGCAAGTTTTCAAATCATCTGTAGAAGCAGAAAAAGAAAGTCCTGCATTTCCAGTTAAACCCATTGCATATTTCATTCCATCTAAATCAGCTTCCTGAGTTCTATCTGCACCATTTTTCAATTCATCAACTCTGCTGGTATTAATATCAAAACCCAGTACTCTAAATTTTTTCCCGAATTCTATGGCAAGTGGCAGACCCACATAACCCAAACCAATAATTGCTATACTTTTGTTATTCATAATAATTTACACTTTTATATCCGCCGGCTTTTAAATATTGATCTTTCTTCATCAAATTCAAGTCAGATAAAATCATATCTTTTACTAAAGCTGGTAAATCGTATTTGGGTTTCCAACCAAGTTTTGTTTGTGCTTTTGTAGGGTCTCCAATTAATAACTCTACTTCGGTTGGACGATAATATTTAGGATCAACAAGAACTACTGTTTGTCCGAATTTTAAATGTTCTGGATTTAGCCCTAATGAAATCATCTTTTCATTATCCATATCGATAACCACTCCACGTTCTGATTCGCCTTTTCCAGAGAATTCTAATTCTATTCCAAGTTCTGCAAAAGTCATGCGAACAAAATCACGAACATGAGTAGTAATACCTGTAGCCACAACATAGTCTTCTGGCTTATCTTGTTGCAACATTAAGTACATGGCTTCGATGTAGTCCTTGGCATGTCCCCAATCGCGTTGAGCATCTAGGTTACCTAAGAACAATTTATCTTGTAAGCCCATAGCTATACGCGCAGCAGCTCTAGTGATTTTACGAGTAACGAAAGTTTCACCTCTTACAGGACTTTCATGATTAAATAGAATTCCATTACAAGCGTACATGTTGTAGGCTTCACGATAGTTTACCGTAATCCAGTAACCATACATTTTAGCAACTGCATATGGTGAACGTGGATAGAA
>CAIJXU010000012.1 GCA_903824725.1 uncultured Bacteroidota bacterium
AAAAAGTCGCCCGCCAGCTTCGCTCTCAGGACAATGTGCTAGCTGTAATTTACGGGGGTGCTACTGAAGTAAATTTTTATGCTCCAGCAAAGGCTTTTAAGTCTTTAGTGTACACAAGTGAATTCCAATTAGCAGATGTTAAAGTAGACGGAAAAACTTACAAATGCATTTTGAAAGATTTGCAATTTGATAAAGTAACTGATGCTTTAATTCATGTTGACTTATTAGAATTAGTGAACGACAAAAAAGTAGTAGCTACTTTGCCATTAAAGATGGTCGGCGTTTCTGTAGGTGTTAAAGCTGGTGGTAAACTTATCGTTAAAATGAAGTCACTAAAGGTAAAAGCATTACCTAAGGATTTAAGAGAGTTTATTGAGTGTGATATTACTAATCTTGAATTGAATGGTAACATTCGTGTTCAAGATGTGAATGCACCTAATATGGAAATTTTGAATCCTCCACGCATACCAGTTGCTTCTGTTGTATTAACAAGATTGTTAAAGCAAGAAGAATCTGCTGCTCCTGCTGCTGGTGCTGCTGCACCTGCCGCTGCTGCCGCTGCTGCCGCTGCTGCGCCTGCAAAAGCTGCTGCAAAGAAATAAGTAATTATTCAATAAGAATATATACCCATCCCTTCCCTTTATTGGGAGGGGATTTTTTATTGAATAGAAAGCAGGATTTTTGCTTAAATTTGAAATAGAAGTTAACAAATACAAATGTCAAAATTTTTAATCATAGGGTTGGGAAATATAGGTCCCGAATACGCACATACAAGACATAATATAGGTTTTGATGTGTTAGATGCATTTGTAATAAAGCAAGGAGGATTTTTTAAGTCGGATCGATTGGCCGATGTGGCCGAGGTTAAATGGAAAGGCAAAACCTTTATCTGTATAAAGCCCACTACATTTATGAACTTAAGTGGAAAGGCTTTTAAGTATTGGATGGATAAGGAAAAAATTGATTTAGAAAATACATTAACGATTGTAGATGATTTAGCACTTCCCATTTCAAAAATTAGATTACGCGCCGCAGGATCAGATGCAGGACATAATGGATTAAAAGATATTCAACTCACTTTAGGAACTGACGCTTATCCCAAATTAAGATTTGGCATTGGGAGTGATTTTAAAAAAGGTCAGCAAATTGATTTTGTGTTGGGCAAATGGAATGCTGCTGAAAAAAAGATTGTTGATTTAAAAATTGAAAAAAGTGTGGAAGTAATTGAATCCTTTGCTAGCATAGGATTATCAAGAACGATGACTATGGCTAATGCTTTAGAAATAGTGGTTTAATAAATTATTGATATGAGTATATTTTGTATTGGACGAAACTATGTAGCACATGCACATGAATTAGGTAATGAAGTGCCTACTGCTCCAGTCATCTTCATGAAACCCTCTGCTGCATTATTAGCACCTGGAAAAAATTTCACCATTCCTTCTTTTACCAATGATTTACATTACGAAGGAGAATTGGTTTTGCGTGTAATCAAGCAAGGTAAAAATTTAAAAGGCATTAATGTTTTAGATTATTGCGATGCAATTACCGTAGGTATCGATTTTACTGCGCGAGATTTACAAAGTAAACTAAAGGAGAAGGGCTTACCATGGGAAAAAGCAAAGGCATTTGACGATGCTGCTATTATAGGCAATTGGGTGCCATTAAGTGCAAGCATCTTAACAAAGCCCATACATTTTTCATTACATAAAAATGGAAGTATAGTGCAGGATGGAGATTCTTCCTTAATGATATTTCCACTGGCTACTATATTAGAAAGTATAACCGAATACTTTACTATTTACCCTGGGGATTTGATTTATACTGGTACACCTGTTGGGGTAGGCCCAACCTTGAAAGGTGATGTTTTTGAGGGCTATTTGGAAGCAAATCAAGTATTTAGCGTTAAAGTGAACCCTTAATTATCAAATTTTTTAACTAAATTTGCCACCCCTTAAATGGGGTAATAACCATAAGGCGAGGTAGCTCAGTTGGTTAGAGCACAGGATTCATAACCCTGAGGTCCCGGGTTCAAATCCCGGTCTCGCTACATGTAAATCAAGGACTTACGTTAAATCGTGGGTCCTTTGTTGTTTTTGCGTGAGGTTTAAAAAATTAAGCTATTTATTTTTCTATAAAGGCTAGAACTTTATTTATTAATGATGCTCTTTTATTTGTAAATGAATGGTCAGTCTGCCAAACAGAGT
>CAIJXU010000013.1 GCA_903824725.1 uncultured Bacteroidota bacterium
GGTGCCTTTGTCACTTATGATGTTGCAGGAATTTCTGATGAAATGTCTTTTTTAGAAATGTTAGATGTTTTAAATGAAAGATTAATTACTGAAGGTGGCGAACCCATAGCTTTTGATCATGATTGTCGTGAAGGAATTTGCGGAATGTGTTCCTTATATATTAATGGTAAGCCACATGGTCCTTGGCAAGCCAACACCACATGTCAATTACACATGCGTGCGTTTAAAGATGGCGAAACCATTGTGATTGAACCATGGAGAGCCAATTCATTCCCTATCGTAAAGGATTTAACAGTGGATCGTTCTGCATTTGACAGAATCATTCAAGCAGGTGGCTATATCAGTGTGAACACAGGTAATGCAGTAGATGGTAATAGTTTACCCATCGAAAAAGCAAAAGCAGATGATGCATTTGCAGCAGCCATGTGTATTGGTTGTGGTGCATGTGTTGCCGCATGTAAAAATAGTTCTGCAATGTTATTTTTAAGTGCCAAAGTTTCTCATCTTGCCTTATTACCACAAGGAGCACCAGAAAGAAAAACACGCGTATTGAGTATGGTAGCACAAATGGATAAAGAAGGATTTGGTGCTTGTACTAATACAGGTGCTTGTGAAGCGACTTGTCCAAAAGAAATATCAATATCAAACATCGCAAGATTAAATAAAGAATATTTAGGAGCTAGTTTAACTGCCGAATAGTGGCGAATACTTTTTTCCAGTTTAAACAATTCATCGTGCATCAGGAGCATACTTCAATGAAAGTATGTACTGATGCATGTTTATTTGGTGGATGGGTTGTCCAAAGTGAAAAAGACAGAACAGTCGAAAATATTTTAGACATTGGTACTGGAACAGGATTATTAAGTTTAATGATGGCGCAGTCTAATCCAACAGCAAATATTACTGCAGTAGAAATAGAATCCCTAGCTGCACAAGAAGCACAACGAAATTTTGAAATAAGCCCTTGGAAGCTTCAATTAAAGATGGTGCCTATTTCAATTCAACAATTTAGTACAGATAGTAATGAAGTATTTGATACCATTATTACAAATCCTCCCTTTTACGAAGACGATTTAAAATCGCCCGATCAAAATAAAAACAAAGCGGCTCATAGCACTGAATTGCCTTGGGCCATACTTATTGAAAATGTAAATAATTTATTAGCGGAGGAAGGACATTTTTATGTGTTAACGCCTACCCTGCGCGCCTATACTATGCAAAAATTATGCGAAAAAAATGGGTTGCAATTAATAGAAGAAGTGTTGGTACAAAATACGAATAAAAATTTACCCATTCGTGCAATGCAAAAATTTATTAAAACCAATATTAATAGTTCATCTCCACTTATCGCAAAAAGATCCAAAATAACTATTAAAGACACTGACAATAACTACACCGAATCTTTTCAAGAATTATTAAGAGAATATTATTTACATCTTATCTAGCATTATCCTACTTTTACAAAGTATTTAAGCCAACCAAATGAATTATTTTGAACTATTCGGATTACCCATTGGATTTCAAGTTGATACTATTCAACTTAGAAAGGCATTTATGGAAATTCAACGAAGTTCACACCCTGATAAATTTGCACAAGCAAGTCCTGAAGAGCAAGAAGCGGCATTAGAAAAGTCATCCATGGCCAACAAGGGGTTTACTTTATTAAACAACAAAGCGCTTGTTATACCCTATGTTTTAGAATTGAAGGGCTATATGGAATCAGATGAAAAATTTGCCTTAGACCCTGAGTTTTTAATGGAAATGATGGAGCTTAATGAAGCGTGGATGGATGCGGATGATGAAGACATGAAACAAAAGGTAAAACAACGCGTAAACACCATACAAACAGTTATTTTAACACCTGTTAAAGCTGTTTTGGACGCTCCTTCTAGTTCGACATTTTCACAAGAAGAAATGAGTCAAGTAAAGGAGTACTACTACAAGCAAAAATACCTCAATCGTATTTTGGCAGATTTTCATGAATGATGTAATATTGCACCCCTGCCCAGATGGCGGAATTGGTAGACGCACTAGACTCAAAATCTAGCGTTCGCAAGGATGTGCAGGTTCGATTCCTGTTCTGGGCACAAACCCTGTCACGATTTATCGGGACAGGGTTTTTTAATGCGAGTTGCGAATCAAGCTTGCTTGAAAGAGCAAATGAGCATTAAAAAACCCAACATATTCGCAAAGCGAGAATGTTGGAAGGGTTTGGGTAAGCCCCTCGTAGAAGTTTAGGAAGACATTTTGAACGGAGTGAAAAACGGCAATCCTAAATGGGAGTGCCCCGTTATTATTTTGTTTCATCTAACCCCCTATTACCCTCCTAAAATTTAACAAAATAGCCTAAAACTAACTTTTATAATTAACTTTAATGCTCGATAAAAAATCATGAAAGGATTTCATTTCAAAACATACCAAGCCCCTGAGCAATCGCCTTTTGATAGGTTATTTGAGATATTCAAGGAATTGATTGTTCATACGTCGGGAGATTTTGATGAAACCATAAGTTGGATGCGAGAATTAGATGTAGAGTATAAATTGACCGATGAAAATTATACCATCGACGATTTCATCGAAGATTTAAAAAAGAAAGGATATATAAAACAAGAAATAGTGCAAGATGGCGATGGCCCCACTAAAATAACTTCTAAAACAGAAAGAGCCATTAGGCAGCAAGCGCTTAATAATATCTTTGGAAATTTAAAGAAAACAGGAAAGGGAAATCATAAAACAAAAACCTTGGGTCAAGGAGATGAAAAAACGGGAGAGTTTAAGGAATTTATTTTCGGAGACAACATTGAAAATATATCACTAACAGAAAGTATAAAAAATGCACAAATAAATCATGGTATTGGTGAATTTAATTTAACCGAAAAAGATTTAGTAATAGAAGAGACAGAGCAAAAATCTCAAATGAGTACGGTACTTATGATTGACATAAGCCACAGTATGATTTTGTATGGCGAGGATCGTATCACGCCTGCCAAAAAAGTAGCCATGGCTTTTGCAGAACTCATTACCACAAGGTACCCAAAGGATACCATTGATATCTTAGTTTTTGGAGATGACGCTTGGACAATTACCATTCAGGAACTCCCCTATTTAAAAGTGGGGCCTTATCATACAAACACGGTGGCTGGTTTACAATTGGCCATGGATATTTTAAGAAGAAAAAGAAACACCAATAAACAAATATTCATGATTACAGATGGCAAGCCAAGCTGTATTAAGGAAGCCGATGGTTCTTATTATATGAATAGTAATGGATTGGATCAATACATTGTCGAGAAATGCTATAATCAAGCTAAAATAGCTCGAAAATTACACATTCCTATTACCACCTTCATGATTGCGCATGACCCTTATTTGCAAAGATTTGTAAACGAATTTACCGAAGCCAACCAAGGGAAGGCCTTTTATACCGGATTAAAAGGATTAGGTGAAATGATTTTTGAAGATTACGAAACCAACAGAAAAAAGAAACTTAAATAATTAGAATAATAGTATGAATATCGAAAAAATTAAAACCCTGGGTGACTTAAAAAAACAAGGCTACCAAAGTAAAAGTATTAAAGATGAATTGAGAGATAATCTCATTCAAAAAATGAAAGAAGGCAATCCAACTTTCGAAGGTATTCATGGATTTGAAGAAACAGTGATTCCCGAAATTGAAAGAGCTATCTTATCTAAACATAATATTAATTTATTAGGTTTAAGAGGTCAAGCTAAAACAAAAATAGCTAGGCTCATGATTCAACTTTTAGATGAACACATCCCATTGATATCTGGCTCGGAAATTAATGACGACCCATTACATCCTATTTCTAGATATGCAAAAGACATCATTAAAGAAAAAGGAGATGCCACCCCTATTGAATGGCTTCATAGAAATGATCGCTTTTTTGAAAAACTAGCCACTCCAGATGTGACCATTGCTGATATTATTGGAGATGTTGATCCCATCAAAGCTGCCAATTTAAAATTATCCTATGCAGATGAGCGTGTTATACATTTTGGAATGATCCCAAGGGCCAATCGATGTTTATTTGTAATAAATGAATTGCCCGATTTACAAGCAAGGATTCAGGTAGCGCTTTTTAATATATTACAAGAAGGTGATATTCAAATTAGAGGCTTTAAACTTAGAATGAACTTAGATATTCAATTTATTTTTACTGCCAACCCTGAGGATTACACTAACAGAGGTAGTATTGTGACTCCTTTAAAAGATAGGATTGGTTCACAAATTTTGACACACTACCCTAAAAATATTGCTGTAGCTAAAAAAATTACAGAGCAAGAAGCTAAAATAAACCCTACGCAGGCTGGAATCGTATATGTCCCGTCCATTGCAAAGGATATCATTGAACAAATTAGTTTCGAAGCACGTGAAAGTGAATTTATAGATGCCAAAAGTGGGGTAAGTGCTAGAATGACGATTAGTGCTATGGAAAATTTAATGAGTACTGCAGAACGCAGGGCTTTAAAAAATGGTTTAGCAAAGACATCGGTTCGCTTATCCGATTTTATGGGTATCATTCCTGCCATCACTGGTAAAATTGAATTAGTATATGAAGGCGAACAAGAAGGCGCCGAAAATATTGCCATTCATCTTATTGAAAAAGCCATTAATACCCTATTCAAATTTCAATTTCCTAAAATAACCAAATTAGAAAAGCAAAATGAAAAAAACGCTTATTCAGATTTATTAGATTGGTTTATTGCCGAAGGCGGAATTGAACTATACGAGGACTTTGATGAAAAGCAATACAAGAAAATTTTAGATGAAGTAA
Organism: uncultured Bacteroidota bacterium; assembly: GCA_903824725.1. Classification (GTDB taxonomy): domain Bacteria; phylum Bacteroidota; class Bacteroidia; order Chitinophagales; family Chitinophagaceae; genus Sediminibacterium. The sequence goes on from CAIJXU010000013.1 coordinate 4,797, forward strand.
AACCATTAGATGCCCTTATTAAAAAATACGCTTCAGATACCACAAAAGAAGATACTTACTTTATGAAGGAATTTATTTTATGGGCCTTAGTTGAAAACAAGAAGCTAAATAAAGAAAAATTAATTGAAGGATTCTCTTTTAAGGATATACTGGGACATATGATTAATAAGATGTAACATAAAAAGCTACTTATCCAAAGAATTAATCCAAGTAGCTATCTTACGTGCATCTTTTTCAGATACCTGTGGCATTGGTGCCATCGGTGTTGAATAATCTGGCCAGTTTTGTGGTTGTGGATTTTTAATAAGTTGTAATATTTTGCTTACGGTATATTTCTTCTTTGCTATCTCAGCAAAAGCAGGGCCCACTAATCTTTTATCAGGATTATGACATGCCACACAAGTATTTCTAATTAATGTTGGCTTGATATCTTCATAAGTTATTGCCTCTCCTACTTTTTCTTTTGTGTTAGCAACAAAAGTTGATTCATTTTTAGTACTCAGATCCTTCAAACTTAAACTGGCACCATCTGGTATATTGTTTAAAGTATAATAAGCAATAGAATGAACCAATGAATACGCATTATCCTGTTCTCTAATGCCATCTAATGTAATTTTATGAATATAATGCTTACGAAGATCTCCTACGACAATACGAACGGTAAGACCATCTTCAGAAACACGCACTCCCTTAACAGGACATTTTTTTAACTCTACAGTTGGGCTTCCATATACACCGTGGTATTTATATATAAAACTTTCAACATTATAAGATGCTAAATTGGCTGCTTTTTTCTTATCCACTGGTTTTGTGAATTCAATTTCAAAACCATCAGGCATTGCTTTCACCGTTTTCATTTCAAATGGCACTAAAGTATTCCAAGAAAGTCTTTGTAAACCTTCATTCGCCTCTCCTGCCGATCCCCAACCGCGATTGGTTTCACCAACAAATAAGGAACCATCATTTGCCCATGACATGCGTAAAACGCCCGATTGAAAACCACTTCTAAAATCCCAAGCACATCCTTGTAATTCGCCTTTTACCGTTTCCATAAAAACGCGAGATATTTTACTTTGACCTTGGTCACCTACTAATAATTGTTCTTCGAAAGGACCAAAAACACCTTTAGGTATTTTAACTATTTCGGAATTTGAAATACCTAATACGCCATGAGGTAACCAAACTGCTGGCATTTGTAAAGTAGGCACGTCTTTTTTAATATCAATAAGTGTTTTATACTTTTCATTTTCGATATTTTCTGGTTTTGTTCTTCTGCCATCAGGTCCAAATTCAATGCGTGGATTAATTTTACTAAAAATGTCTTGTTGCGTTGTTTTTAAAGGAGAGTTAGGCATATTGGTCCAAACCAAACCTCCAGGATGCCCCATAAAGTTTCCTTTATTTACTTTCATGATACTACCCGATCCTACCCAATCACCTTGATTGTCCGTATAGTATAATTCACCATCAATCATGCTAATACCACAAGGGGAACGCATCCCTGTTGCCCATGGCTCCATACGGCCATCTTCAAATAGGTGCAAAGTCCAGCCTCTCCATGGAACAAAGCTGGTACCTGACCACCATACATCACCAAATCCTAAATTCAGAGTTACAAAAAAGGAACCATCTGGCGCAATTTTGGGTCCATAACTATATTCATGATAATTACCAGACAATGGCCAAGCATAAATAGTTTCAAACACATCTGCTTTACCATCCATATTAGAATCATATAATCTTGTCAACTCACCTCTTTGTGCAACATAAAGTGAACCATTTTTATAAGCGATTCCTAAAGCTTCATGCAAACCTGATGCGAACTTTCTAAAATAAGGTTTAGCACTTGTTGGATTTTCAACAATATATACATCCCCTCTTCTTGTTGAAATTGCCAAATTACCATCTGGCATGGTACATAAACCTCCCACTTCTAATAAAGTACCTTCAGGTGATCTAAGTTTATTGATTTTGAAAAAATCTTCCTCCTTAGGAGACTCTTGCGCAAAACTCATGTATTGAATACAGAAAACTGTAACAAAACTGATTGCAATACATTTAAATGAAGCAACCGATATATTTAATTTATTTATTTTCATATTGATATAACTTAAAATAGAATGGAGTAAGTGATTTTATTTTGAATTGGAATCAACAATTCTTTTTTCCCGTTTTGATTCCTTATAAATGCTTTAGCATTACCAGTATCATCTAATTTGATATAATAAGCATGATCATCAATTAAATAAAGCCCTTCTGAAATTTCCTCTATATTAGAAGCATTGGCTAAACGAACAAATAGTTGGTCTCCAGTTGTTTTTAAGACAATGCTTCTTTGAATGCCTTGTCTATTATCCAACACTTTTGTGATATCGGTAACTGAATTCCCATAGATATTATATTTAAATGAGGGACGATCCATATCATCAAGTATATATCCTTTAGGAAAAAATCCTGTCGCAGTCGTATCAGATGTCCAAGGACTTTGAGCAGTAGATAATTTATTGATGGCTAAGGAAGGTGTTCCTAAATATTGAACTGCGCCAAGGGGCCTAGAGGATCCATCTCCACGATCAATCCACATTGGTGTCGCATCTAAGAAATCGCCGCGCCAAACTTGAAAAATCATACCATTGTCCATATCATAAGTGTAATTCACTTTTATAGGAGTACCCACATTCACAGCATGTACCACGCGTTTATTATTGGGAACATCCATAAAACTTCTTAATATAATATTCTCATTGGCTTCCACTAAAACAGGGTCTTTACCCCCTTGTATTATAGTTTGAGGATCACTTAAAACAAATTCTCTAAAATTAGATGCACTCATCTTTAATAACAATAATGGATTTTCAGAAGCAGCATATTTTGAAAATTGTAAATCAAAAGGAACTGACCCTTTTGTTAAAGTGACAGTTGCCTTAACCCCATTTCTGCTAAATGGATAAACAACTTTATTATCAATATTCAAACTTACAGATCCTCCTCTCACATTAAGGTTTAAAGTATATTCTCCTGATTCTGGTACGGTCAGAGTCCCTTTGTAATTGGATAAATAATCATTTTTAGGCAACCCATCTACATTGACTGTAATAAAAGGATTTGATTTTTGAAACAATGGTTTTAGCTTAGTTAAATCTGTTTGCTTTTCAAATTTTCCTTGATAGGTCGTGATGTTGATGGCACTTAATGTTGGCTTATTTTGTACATAACGAGTGACTACAATATTTTTAAATGCCACTTGACCATGATCCCCTTGAATACGTAATGCATCTTCTGCAACTTCATTATTAGCGACTGATCCAGCAGTAGGGCCTGTTAATTCTAAATTTTCATGAATCACTACCCCGTTCAATTCTACTTTTAAAAGTTTTGCATTTTCAGTTTTAACACCATTTACAAATCGTGGTGCTTGAAAAGAAATTTTATAATGTTGCCATAAACCTGGCGCCTTACTTACATTTTGTCTTGGAGCTCTTCCCTCAAAAACCCTTAACCCCTCAGGTCTAGATCCATCGTTTCTTTCATAAATGCCCCCCATATCTGAGGAACGCGGATGAATAACACCCCAACTATCTAATAATTGTAATTCATATCTTCCTTGTAAATAAATACCTGAATTGGATTCTTTAGCCATCATACAATCAAGTTCAATATCCATGTCGCCATGCTTAAAATTGGTATACAAATCCTTATGCGCAGCCTCATCTGGTAGGTTTAGTAAAATACCATTACCCGGTGTATAGCTTAATTGATGACTTTTATTGATGTCCGCATGCACTGTACCTCCAATACGCCAATTTGCTGTCGGATTATTAAAATCATTAAGATTACTTAAATCTAATTTTGTTTGTGCTGTGATGATAGAGCTTACTAATAAAGCCATTATAAGCTGTACTGATTTGAATAATGACAAATCAGTATTTCGTTGAAGTGGATGATATCCCATAAGCGTAATTTTGAATAAGCAATTTATGGAAAAACATCATAAAATCACTTACAAATACACATTAAAATGCGCTATAAGTCCTTAAATAGGCATTATAGCGCATGAATTGGATATCAATATTAAAGATGTCTCTTATATTAATTAAAAACGATCTAAGTTCATCACTTTTGTCCAAGCAGCAACAAAGTCGTTTATAAATTTACCTTTTGCATCTTCGCAAGCATATACTTCGGCAAGTGCTCTTAATTCCGAATTGGATCCGAAAATTAAATCTACTCTAGTACCTGTCCATTTTAATTTTCCAGTAGCACGATCCGAACCTTCAAAAGTATATTGTGTTGCATCCGCTGCTTTCCAAGTAGTTGAAAAATCAATTAGATGCGTAAAGAAATCATTAGATAAAACACCGGGTTGATTTGTAAACACACCATGATGAGATCCATCGAAATTGGTGCCTAATACGCGCAACCCTCCAATTAGTACTGTCATTTCAGGAGCAGTAAGTGTCAATAATTGTGCCTTATCAATTAACATTTCTTCCGCTGAAACTAAAGTGCGTGGTTTTATATAATTACGAAATCCATCAGTGATGGGTTCTAATACTGCAAATGATTCTACATCTGTTTCTTCTTGACTTGCATCAGCACGTCCTGCAGTAAATGGTAATTTAATTTCATGTCCACCGTCTTTAGCTGCTTTTTCAATGGCGGCCACACCTCCCAAAACAATAAGATCAGCAATAGATACTTGCTTGCTTTTATTAGCTGCATTAAATTCTTTTTGAATCGCTTCCAACACATCCAACACTTTAGAAAGTTGTGCAGGTTGATTCACAGCCCAATATTTTTGAGGCGCTAATCGAATTCTTGCACCATTGGCACCTCCTCGTTTATCTGATCCACGAAAAGTTGATGCAGATGCCCATGCGGTGGATATTAATGCTCCAACTGAAATACCAGAAGACAATATTTTAGTTTTTAAACTTGTAACATCAGCTTCCTCAATTATTTGATGTGTTACTGCTGGAATGGGATCTTGCCATATCAACACTTCAGATGGGACTTCTGCTCCAACATAGCGAGAACGAGGCCCCATATCACGATGTGTTAATTTAAACCAAGCTCTTGCAAATGCATCTGCAAATTGATCTGGATTTTCATAAAATCTTTTTGAGATGGCACCGTAAGCAGGATCTACTCTTAACGCTAAATCCGTTGTCAACATAGTGGGTGCATGAGTTAGTGATGGGTCATGTGCATCAGGAACGGTTCCTGCACCAGCACCCGCTTTAGGTTTCCATTGATTGGCACCTGCAGGACTTTTTGTTAATTCCCATTCATATCCAAATAAGTTTTCAAAATAATTGTTGCTCCATTGAGTAGGTGTTGTAGTCCATGCACCTTCTAATCCTGAAGTGATCGTATTCACCCCGTTTCCTGAATTCAAAGTATTTTTCCAACCTAGACCTTGTTCTTCAATACTTGCGCCAGCTGGTTCTTTTCCAACATATTTTCCTGGATCAGCTGCACCATGTGTTTTACCAAAAGTATGTCCGCCAGCAATAAGTGCTACTGTTTCTTCATCATTCATTGCCATTCTTGCAAATGTTTCACGTATATCGCGTGCAGATGCTATTGGATCAGGATTACCATTAGGCCCTTCTGGATTAACATAAATTAAACCCATTTGAACTGCTGCTAATGGATTTTCTAAATTTCGATCTCCTGAATATCTTTTATCGCCTAACCATTCACGCTCTGCTCCCCAATACACTTCTTCCTGTGGTTCCCAAACATCTTCACGTCCACCCGCAAATCCAAATGTGTTAAAGCCCATCGACTCTAATGCACAGTTACCGGCTAATATCATTAAATCGGCCCAAGATAATTTTTGACCATATTTCTTTTTTATAGGCCATAATAATAATCTTGCTTTGTCTAAATTGGTATTATCTGGCCAACTATTTAATGGGGCAAATCTTTGCATACCTGCACCACCACCACCACGACCATCTGTTGTTCGATAAGTTCCTGCGCTATGCCATGCCATACGAATAAAGAAAGGTCCATAGTGCCCATAATCTGCAGGCCACCAATCCTGTGATGTTGTCATTAAGTCAACAATGTCTTTTTTTACTGCTTTTAAATCTAAAGATTTGAATGCTTCTGCATAATTAAATGTTTCCCCCATTGGGTTAGACAAACTTGAATGTTGACGTAGAATATTTAGTCTTAATTGATTCGGCCACCAATCAGTATTTCTAGTGCCCGCGTTGGTTACTTTTGATGCTGCTGTAGCGCCTGTAAAAGGGCACTTCCCTTCGCTATTGGTGTTGTTTTCCATGAGTATAAAGTATTATGTTATAATAGATAGTAAAACTACTAAAATAACCTACGCTCTCCTTACAAAAAACGGAAAATCTTAAATTTTTTGTTGAACTAAAATACTAAAATGTTCTAATTCCCTCCAACAATTTTACTTGTACTTCGGTATAAATAATTTTCATAGATATGTCTTCTTGCAAAACGATCCGGGGTATCTGCATTCACCAATTTAACATAAATGGCTTTAGGAACACCATAATATTCATATTCATTACCGTCAGAAAAAACAACTCTTAATATTTCAGATTTAAATTCAAAATCATCTATACTTGCTTCGGTGGTCGTAGCTGTGTATTCGCTTAAAGTAGCTTCATGCGTTTCGGGATGCACGCTTACTAAAAAATGATAGGATGAAATTAATTTTGCAGATTTCTCTTCGGCCATTTTTTTAGCCTCCTCACTCTCTTGAAATTTATCAGGATGCCACTCCATCATAATTTTACGATATACTTTTTTTAAGTCGTTTAAAGTAGCCTTATCGTCCACTCCTAGTATCGCCCTGTGTCTTTCAATTCGCTTCATATCTTAATAATGATGCGCGAAGGTACATAAAACTAAATTAAATGAAGAAGCCCTCCCATATAAAATGAAAGGGCTTCCATATAAACACATTGTTTAATTACTTCACTTCTTCAAACTGAGCATCTTCAACAGTATCATTACTTGCACCGCCATTACTTTGACCTGCGTCAGGTCCTTGGGCTCCAGCTTCTGGTCCACCAGCTCCTGCAGCTTGTGCTTTGTAAATATCTTCACTTGCAGCTGTCCAAGCAGTGTTCATTGCAGTTAAAGCAGCAGCCACTTGTGTCGCATCCTGTGTTTTATGCGCTTCTTTTAAATTAGCTAAAGCAGTTTCAATAGGGCCTTTTTTGTCTTCAGGAATTTTATCTCCGAATTCTTTTAATTGTTTCTCCGTTTGGAAAATCATACTATCGGCCTCATTTAATTTTTCTACTCTTTCTTTTTCAATTTTATCTGATGCTTCGTTGGCTTTCGCTTCGGCTTTCATTTTTTCAATTTCTTCCTTAGTTAAACCACTACCTGCTTCAATTCTAATTTTTTGTTCTTTTCCAGTTCCTTTGTCTTTAGCACTTACATTTAAAATACCATTGGCATCTATGTCAAAAGTAACTTCAATTTGAGGTACGCCTCTTGGTGCTGGTGGTATACCATCCAAATTAAACATACCTAAACTTTTATTTTGATTCGCCATTGGACGCTCCCCTTGTATCACATGTATTTGTACACCTGGTTGGTTATCGCTTGCTGTCGAATACACTTCCATTTTTTTAGTTGGGATGGTCGTGTTTGAAGTAATCATCGTAGTCATTACTCCACCCATAGTTTCAATTCCTAAGTTTAATGGAGTCACGTCTAATAACAAAACATCTTTCACATCACCCGTTAATACAGCACCTTGAATGCCTGCACCAATTGCCACCACTTCGTCAGGGTTAACAGACCGGTTTGGTTTTTTACCAAAGAATTTTTCAACCAACTCTTGTACTTTAGGAATTCTTGAAGATCCTCCTACTAATATAATTTCATCAATTTGTGATGTAGCATATCCTGCATCTTTTAAAGCTGCTTCACATGGCTTTAAACAACGTGCAAATAAATTATCAGCTAATGATTCAAATTTTGCTCTTGTTAATTTTAAAACCAAATGCTTTGGAACACCATCAACCGCTGTAATGTAGGGTAAATTGATTTCAGTTTCTGAAGAAGAACTTAATTCAACTTTTGCTTTTTCAGCAGCTTCCTTTAATCTTTGTAAAGCCATTGGATCTTTTCTTAAATCAATTGCTTCTTGTTTTTTAAATTCGTCGGCTAAAAAGTCCATGATCACTTTATCAAAATCATCACCTCCTAAGTGGGTATCGCCATTGGTTGATTTTACTTCAAATACCCCATCTCCTAAATCCAAAATTGAGATATCAAAAGTTCCTCCACCTAAATCAAATACTGCAATTTTTTGTTCTACATTTTTTTTATCTAATCCATAAGCCAATGCAGCTGCTGTAGGTTCGTTTACAATACGACGCACATTTAAACCAGCAATTTCTCCAGCTTCTTTGGTTGCTTGACGTTGTGCGTCATTAAAATAAGCAGGTACGGTAATAACCGCATCTGTTACTTCTGTTCCCAAATAGTCTTCGGCTGTTTTTTTCATTTTTTGTAACACCATCGCAGAAATTTCCTGTGGTGTATACATACGATCATCAATGGATACACGTACGGTATCATTTTCGCCTTGTACAATTTTGTAACTCCAGTGACTTTTTTCTTCACTTATTTCATTAAAACGACGACCCATAAAACGCTTCACACTTGAAATGGTGTTTTCGGGATTAGTGATGGCTTGACGCTTAGCAGGATCCCCTACTTTACGCTCCCCATTTTTTAAAAACGCAACCACCGATGGAGTGGTTCTACGTCCTTCGTCATTTGCGATAACTACAGGTTCGCCACCTTCCATAACTGATACGCAACTGTTTGTCGTACCTAAGTCAATTCCTATTATTTTTGCCATAATGCTTGATTTTCAATGATTAATTACACTATTATTGGCAATCATTATGCCATAGGCCAATGGGTGCAAATTTGTCATAAATGGCAGTAAATCAGCCCCATTCATGCTCTAGAATGGCATAAATTTAAAATAAAGGAGCAGAAAAGGCAGTATTCATGCCCCTACTTACCCATTTAATTCGATCTAGGAGTGGAATCAGCGGTCTTAAAAGTGAAATTCTTTTGACTGGTGTAACTAAAGATGACCACAAAAAAGGTCGTCACTATTTTGGCCAAAGTAGGAAACCAACCAAAATAATCAACAAACAGCTTTAAAAAGATATAATTCAAAATGATACAACCAAAGACCACAAAAAAGTACTTCATTAATTGGGTGGCCTTGGGGACGTTGGTTTCTTGAAAAACAACATATCTGCTCAAATAAAAGCCAATAGGGAAAGTAACGCAAAAGCTAATAATAAAAGAAGCTATATGGGGACTAATACTCAACCCTGCGATTTCAATGATTTCTTTGTGTAAAATGTAATTATAGGAGATGAAAAATAACAAGATATCTAAAAAAGTATTGGCCCCGCCGCAAGCAGCATATCTAAATGTCTTTAACGGCATGATCTTTTGAAAAACGGGGTAAACCCAATCAATCAAGCTCAAAATGAATTGTCGTATTATTTCATGCAGTTTTAACATCGATGCTCAAAGGTAATCTTAATTAATTACTTTTGCATTAGGCAACCCTACTTTATGAATTTGATAACGAATCTAAAAAAATCTACCGCTCAATGTATTCATACATTATATGGCGTTCAAATACCTTTTGAACAAGTATTAGTGAATGCCACCAAGCCTGAAATTGAGGGGGATTATACTATTGTATTATTTGCATTTGTAAAACAATTAGGAAAAAGTCCAGATGTATTAGGTAATGAACTAGGCAATGCCATGTTAGCCGACATGCCTAATGTACTTACTCAATTTAATATTGTAAAAGGATTTTTGAATTTCACCATCAGTAATGCCTATTGGTTTGATTATTTAAATAATTCAGATCCACTACATTTAATTCCTTCTAACGAGCATCCAAGAAAAATGATGGTGGAATACTCCTCCCCTAATACAAATAAACCTTTGCACCTAGGTCATTTAAGAAATAATTTTTTAGGTTGGAGTATTGCCGAAATTTTAAAATTACAAGGACATGAAGTGGTTAAAACATGTATTGTAAATGATCGTGGCATTCATATTTGCAAAAGCATGATTGCATGGCAAAAATTCGCGAATGGCGCAACGCCCTCAGATACAAAACAAAAGGGCGATCATTTTGTAGGGGACTACTATGTGAAATACAATGACGCCTACAAAGCCGAAGTAGCTAATTTAGTTGCCGGTGGCATGTTGCAAGAAACGGCCGAAAAAGAAGCCCCTATTTTAAAAGGCGCTCAAGATATGTTGTTGAAATGGGAACAAGGCGACGCAGCCACCATTGATTTATGGAAACGAATGAACAGCTGGGTTTATGAAGGTTTCGAAGTGACTTATAACAAAATTGGATCCGACTTCGCAAAAACATATTACGAAAGCAATACTTATTTATTAGGTAAGGAGTTAGTAAATGAAGGATTAAATAAAAAGGTATTTTATCAAAAGGAAGACAGTTCGGTTTGGATAGACTTGACAGGTGATGGATTAGATGAAAAGATTGTGCGTCGTAAAGATGGCACGTCGGTATACATGACCCAGGACATAGGATTAGCACAACTAAAACAAAAAGAATTTAATACTGACGCTAGTATTTATGTTGTAGGTGATGAACAAAATTATCATTTTAAAGTACTTAAATTAATTTGTCAAAAATTACATTTACCGGCAGCGGATGGCATTTATCATTTAAGTTATGGTATGGTGGAATTACCCACTGGTAAAATGAAAAGTCGTGAAGGCACGGTAGTGGATGCAGATGAATTAGTTGATGAAATGATAGAAATTTCAAAACAAAAAACGGAAGCATTAGGCAAAGTAACTGAATTCACACCTGAACAACTTTCCGAATTGTATCATACCATTGGATTGGGCGCGCTTAAATTTTTTCTATTAAGAGTGGATCCTAAAAAGAAAATGATATTTAACCCTGAGGAAAGCATCGATTTTCATGGCTTTACTGGTCCCTTTATTCAATATACCCATGCAAGGATTAAAAGCATCTTAAGAAAAACGGGCACTAGTGTGACACTTACCTCTAATGAATTATTACCCTTAGAAAAACAATTGGCGATTGAGTTATCCCTTTTCCCTGCTATCATTAATGAGGCCGCTGATACACTTGACCCATCTAAGATTGCTATTTATACTTTTAATTTGGCAAAATTATTTAATACATTTTATGCCGAACTGTCGATTGCTAATGCAGATTCTGAAATTAAAAAACAGCTTCGTATTAAAATTGGCATATTAACTGCCACCACTTTGCAAAAAGCAATGCATTGTTTGGGTATTGCCGTTCCAGAACAGATGTAAAGTTTTGTCTTGAACCTTTTAACTACGCTTTAGTTTTGAATTTTTATACACTTCGGGTGTTTCTTCTTCAAAACCCCACTGTGTTAACAAGCTATTCATTTGTTCAGTTGGAAGCGATGCTTTATCATAATGTCCCGCATTCATTTTTTGACGCATTGCTTCATAGATACTCACTGCACATGCTACCGAAATATTTAAACTTTGTATAATTCCCATTTGTGGTATAATAAAATTACCATCTGCTAAATTTCTGAATTCCTCTGTTACACCCGCATGTTCATTCCCGAAAACTAAGGCTACCGAATCGGCAAAATTAATATCGTGTAAACTCACTGCATCACTTGATAAATGAGTGGTTAAAATTTTAGTGAAATTTTTTCTCAAGGCTGCAACACATTCGTCCAAATTGTCATATTCGTGAATGGTGAGCCATTTTAAAGCACTACTACTGCTGCGATAACCCCATTTTTTATGTCTAGGTATTTTAGTGGTCAGCACATACACATCCTGTATTCCCACTGCATCACAGGTGCGCATGACAGCAGATACATTATGTGGGTCCTGTACATTTTCCAAAACAACTGTTAAGTTGGCTTGTCGTTTACTTAATACTTTTAATAATTTATCGGTACGTTCGGGTGTCATCTGTTATTTATTAAAGGGCTGTTTGTATTGAACACCTAGACCTGGCAGGTGTAAAGGTGCAATTTTCCCGTCCTTATTTTCAAAACTATAATTTAATCCAACTGCATTTAATTGAGTCATTAATATTGGCCCATCCATATCCACATAATCCAACTGTGGTAAAAATTGAGCAATCGCCGCCGACCCAATCACACTTTCATTCATACTTCCCATCATTACTTTCAGTCCTAAGTGCTTTGCCTCCTTAATCATTCTTAAAGCCGGAGTGGGTCCACTACATTTGGTTAGTTTAATATTGATCCCATGAAAATATTCGGCACATATTGCCACGTCTTTTTCAAACACACAACTTTCATCTGCAAATAAGGGTAAAGCAGATTGTTTTTTTAATTGAATCATCCCCTCCCAATTATCTTTAGCCAAAGGTTGTTCTACTAATTCCACCCCCAATTTGGCTAAGGCAGGTATTTTTAATAAAGCTTCTTCTGTGGTCCACCCAGCATTGGCATCTACTCGCAAAGGTTTATCTGTATGCTGTCTTAATTCAGTCATCATTTCTATATCATAGTCGGTACCCACTTTCACTTTATAAATTGGCCAAGGATGCGCGTTCATTTTTTCAACCATTTTATCAATGGTATCTATCCCTAATGTATAATCACAAATGGGCGTCACCACATTTGTATCCCATGTGGTATTCCACATTTCGTGCAAGGGTTGCTTTTTCATTTGTCCAAATAAATCCCAACCTGCCATATCAAGGGCACAAACTAAAAAGGGATCTTGAGGAAATAAGTGATGTAAGAAATGCCAAAATCTTTCAGGATCTATTAATGCAAATTTTTCGATGAGCTTTCTTTGCTTTTCTAATTTTTCCATCATGTCAGTCACCGTGACATTGTAATAAGCAATGGCAGGAGCTTCTCCATACCCTATCCAATTGCCCAAGCTTAATTTAACTATTAAACTTTGCTGATGTGTCTTAGTTCGTCCATTGGAGATAGTGAATGGATATTCAAAAGGTATTTGTTGTTCCCAAAATTCGAGTTGCACTAAAGTTAATTTTTGCTAAGATACAAAACAGGAAGTATGTAAATAGAAATTAGACCAAATTAAATGAAATCATTAACGGCCACTAGTTTGAATAGCAGCTAACCAGTCTAGATTGAACTTATCTTCTTTTAATAATTGCTCAAGAGTGAGGTGCATTCTATATCTCCAATAATGTTTTGGATTCGCTGGAACATTGATTTGTTCTTCTTTTGGGTTGGTACGACGAATAGCTCCATCTACGCCTAAGAAATCCTGTAATTGAAAAATGGACCACATGGCGGGTGAATATAAATGCTGTAATAATATGGCTTTATTAACCCATGGCTCACAATATTCAGGGGCTTCCCCTTTTTGTCCGATTTCATGGTTAAAAAACTGTTGTGTTTTGTTTTTATCTTCCTCCCACCATCCACGAATCGTACTCGTATCATGTGAACTTGGCGTTACGACACTTAAATAAGGTGCATCATTTGGATGGAAAAATGTTTTATTGCTGGCCTTGGGCATACGTTGCACTTCTAAACTTAAAATCCCTAAATGACGCATCACATCGGGCACACAATTTGGCACCAAGCCTAAATCTTCACCGCATATCAACATATTAGTTGATTTTTTGAGCATCGGTAATTTATCTAATGCTTCCTTTTCCCATGCCTTATCCTGACGAATGAAAAAATAATTTATATATAAATCACGACAAATTTGTTTTGACTTTTCATCTAAATGTTGAAAAGAGGAAGTCGATTCCAAATTAAAACGGAAATGATATGTTTGAGCTATATCACCTTCAAATAAAATGACATTGCTTATTAAATCATATAAACCTTGTTTCATTTTATGATGCCATTCATCATCAGGCAATGTTTTAAAATGATTTTCAACTGCTCTTTGTGTTTGATACGCTGGCAATAGTTCATATTGTCCATGGGATATTGCCTTTACAAAATGTTGCTTTGCATAATCATTATCATATCCGAATATTTTTAATAAAACGGTCTCATTGATGAAGGGCTGAGTAAATCTGTAATGATCGAATGCAACACCTTTTGTATTTAATTCTTGCATCGTTACAGGAATGGCAGGCACAAATCTGCCCATGATGCCTTCCACTTGATTCATTGGAATACTCCATATTCTAAAAAATCCAAGTATGTGATCTACTCTAAATGCATCAAAATAAAAACTCATTTGCTCGAATCTCAATTTCCACCAACCATATTCATTGGAAGCCATCACTTCCCAATTGTAAGTAGGGAATCCCCAATTTTGACCTTTTATAGCAAAGTCATCTGGCGGCGCACCTGCTTGCATATCCATATGAAATAAATCAGGATGCTGCCAAGCATCTGCACCATATCGATATACCCCAATAGGAATATCTCCTTTTAATATGACCCCATTTTCATGTGCATATTTTGAACTTGCACTTAATTGTAAGTGTAAATGATATTGTACGAAATAATAAAAAGCAATATCAGCATAGGTCTTTGACTTAGGTGCCGTCAATGCATCAATGTCTGATTGCACGAAAGTGGAATGTGATGCCCATGTATTAAAATCCACACTTCCATGCAAATCTCTTAAATATGAAAAAGCACTATAGGAAACCAACCAATGTTCATTTTGCTTGTAAAAAGATTTAAACCCTGCAGATGCTAAATCCTTTTTACCATTGATGGAATAAATTAATTTAAGTATTTCCCATTTTAATTTCATGACACCCTCGTAATCGATTTCATTTAGTGTATTTAATTTTTTCAAATCTTTTTGGAAAGGTTCCAATACACTAGATTGATCTTTCTTCAACATATCCTGCAATCTTATATACATAGGATGCAATGCAAAAGCCGAGATAGCGGCATAAGGATAAGAGTCCTGCCATGTATGCGTTGCAGTGGTATCATTCAACGGCAATAATTGAATTAGCTTTAAACCAATTTTTTTAGACCAGTCTACTAAATATTTCAAATCTGCAAATTCACCAATACCTGCACTTTGATTAGATCGTAATGAAAATACAGGAATGGCTACGCCCGCCCCCTTCCAATGGGTATTGGGTAAGTGCGCAAATCCATCATTGATGATAACTAATTGATCCTTTGTAGTAGGATTATTTAATACTCTATTTTCTCCCTCTTCAAAACAAACAAATTCGTTTTTCTTAATGTCAAATACACCTAACTTATAATTAAAAGGAAAGCTTGCTTTACTCAAATCAAGACTTACTTCAAAATAAGTAGCCTCCGCCACTTTAGTTAACAATGGAGGATTTTTTACTTTCCATTGACCCACTTCAACTGCATCTCCAACAATACATAAAGTTTGATTGGGCTCCATCAATGGTGCCTTGGCCCTAAAAATATGTGTTGTATTATTTTCAATTCCGTTGGATGGCTTTTGATGTAAGGTGGGAGGTATTAAAACATGAACAAATGGTTCGGTATAAAATACATTTTCAGGATAGCCTGTATAATTCCATGCATCCAGTAATACGAGCTCCTTGCTATTTACTCTATTAGGATTAAAAATTTTATCATTGCCCCAATCGTACACCTTGGTGCCATCTGGATTTAATATAAAATAATGATAAGTGATTTTATCATATGCTTGGTATTCATTAAAATCTAAATGCAATACCCAATAGGAATCATTTAAAAATGTCAAGGGAATCGCGTTCTCAATTAGATTATTGCCTAATAAAGGATGGTCGCCATATATATAAATTATTTGACCGTAGGTCGTTTGGTATTTTAGATGAAAACTGACCCTTTTTAGTGTATTTTTTTTACCTAAAGCATTATTCAACACCCCCATTTCATTTTCAACAGTCTGCATATCAAGCAATTTTGCAATTCAATCGTTTTGTCACAAAAATGTGACAAGTGCCCATAAAGATAAAATAATAGTGTGTAAAACGAACACATTAAGCTAAAAAATTGTTTCATTTTGTATGGGTAAGCTTATAAATTTGTATATTGCTTATTATCAATAGTTTATGGATTATTAATGGATAAAATTATTATATATACCGACGGATCATCAAGGGGTAACCCCGGCCCAGGAGGCTATGGAGCTATATTAATGTGGGGTGAAAAAGTAAAAGAGTTATCTGAGGCTTATCGAAAAACCACCAATAATCGGATGGAATTATTAGCTGTCATTAAAGCATTACTGTCGATCAAAAAAAAGGAATTGCCCATTCACATATATACCGATAGTAAATATGTAGTGGAATCGGTCGAAAAAAAATGGCTAGACAATTGGATTAAAACAAATTTCAAAGGCGGTAAAAAGAACAAAGACTTATGGTTACAATATCATAAAATAGCCGGTCCCTTTCAAATTAAATTTCATTGGGTAAAGGGGCATGCCAATAATGCATTTAATAATAGATGTGACGAATTAGCTACCCTAGCTGCAGACAATGGCCCTTGGCAAATTGATGCAGAATTTGAAGCAATGAAAAACGAATCCTAGGAAAAAATTATAGGCTTTTGAATTGAGGCACCATAAATCGGAAGCCTCCAAATAATACACCTCCGAACACTAAAGTTCCTGCAACACTATATGGATAAAAAGGCAAACCATCCACCATGGTTTGAACCAATCCTGTCATATTAATTGCATGATGGTAACCACCTCCTTGCGCCCAAACTAAAAAATTAGAAAGCAAAAAATAAGCAGTAGGTGCAGATAAAAAACCAAGAATATATTTTGATAATTTATTGCTTTGTAATCCAAAACCAAATACAGCAGTACCAGCAATTAATACATAATTTAAAAGTTGACCACTGTAAAAACCTTGAATAGGTGACAAATGATAATTAAACAAAACTTGATAAATCAAATCAGAAATAAACATAGAGATGATCGGCAATAAAAAAGCATATTGTTTTTTAGTTGCAAATAAAGATCCCCCAAATAAGGCAATGGCAATTTGTGGAGCGAACCCATAAGGACGACCAGGCAATACACGATATAATGCGCTTGTCGCAACCATGATGATTAAAGCAAGAATGATTTGTTTATTTAATTTCATTTTTTATTTTTTTCGATGGGTTCTGCCCTAGGTCAATTAAGTCTAAATTGAATAGGTTTTCAAAAATAAGGATTCAAGTTAACATTGTAGAATTTACATTTTCCTCAAATGTGAATAACCCTATGGGACATAGGATTTAAATAACACGCTAGCTGTTATGGCTTTTAATGAAATCCCTTGTCCGGCGGGCAACATGACTGCCTCCCCTGCTTTTACAGAGAGCTCCTCCACCTGCAATTCCCCCTCCGTCACCAACAAGATTTCCAAGGAATCACTGTTCATTGTATAGCTTTCCCCTTCGGGTATGGTTATTTTTGTGATGCCAAAATCTGGGACAGGACATGCATATTCGGTTTCAAAATCATTGCGCTTTTGCCCTTTTAAGATGGATGGATAAGTGGGTTTAAATTTTACCTGTTGTATCAATTCGTTTATATCTATATGTTTAGAGGTAAGCCCGCCCCTTAATACATTATCACTATTGGCCATCAATTCCATATTTTGACCTTCTAAATAAGCATGTAATAATCCTGCACCTTGAAAAATACCTTCATACTTTGAAAGATGCACAATGTTTAAAATATAAATGGAAAAAATTCCTTTGTCAATATTTTGATTTGGCACTTCCCCATTATAATATTGATTCGCCCACCAGTGAGGATGTGTTTTGTCAACTGATCCACTTTTTACCGAAGTCACTGCATCCATCATCAATGGTTTTAAAATACGGTCCGCATCCTCCGATGATAATTGCATAAAAAAACGATATAGCCCTTCATAATCAACCCCTCTAAAATGATCTTGTAGTGGATGAAAATAAAAAAATGCTTGCAAGCGTTGTTCCAATAATTCAGGGGCTAAAAAACCATGTAATAACCAAAAGTCACTTAAAGCCACCATCACTTCGGGCTTGTGATTTTGATCCTTGTAATTTCTATTAAATGCATCCAAACTAATGCCGGCAGCTTGCTCTTTTTCAAAACCAATAATGGCATTTTTTTTATCTGGATGCGCTTGAATGCTTAACATTTTAGCGACATCTAAAATTTTAAACAAATATGGAAGCATGCCAAATTCAGCATGTGTTTTTAAACCTAACAAAGTGGATGCGTTATTTTGTATCATTTGATCTAATGGCATGATCCCCTCTTTTGTCATCACTTCTGACACTGCCGCAGGGTGTGCCCCCATCCAATATTCAGCAAATGGTTGTTGTGCGCTATTATCAATGCCCATCAAGTGTGGTATAAATTGTTGACCACCCCAGTCATAATGCCTATGTTTTCCTTGTAATTTATACGCTTTTTGCATGTATTAAATTCCGTTATGTTTAAACCAAATAACCAATAAAATGAATAACAAAGATACTGGGTTTTTGGGCGAAAACATAACTGCGGACTACCTAACAAAAAATGGTTTTGAAATTTTACACCGTAATTGGCGCTGCAAACACCTTGAAATTGACATCATTGCAAGTAAGGATGGGCTACTTCATATTATTGAAGTTAAAACAAGGAGTTCTATTCAGTTTGGCTATCCTGAGCAAAGTATCCATCCTCAAAAAATGCAATTTCTAAAAAACGCAGCAGCCCTATTCCAATATCAATATCCTATATGGAAATACTTACAATTTGATGTTGCAGCTATCCTACTCAATCCTTACAATGAATGGGAATTATTATTTATTGAAGATGTTTATTTTTGATTTTTTAGTCTTCCTATTATTGGGTAAATTGTAGAGACAAATGCGGCATTTCATCTACCCTTCAATTTTTATTTATGAGCCAAATTAAATCTAAAAATGCGTTAATTACAGGAGGTGCCTCAGGTATTGGAAAATTAATGGGATTGCAATTATTGCAAAAAGGGCTTTCTACTTTAGTCATTTGGGATGTCAACGAATCCTTAATGCAATCCACGGCTAATGAATTGACACAGTTGGGTTTCAAAGTGTTTACTTATGTAGTTGATGTTATGAATACGCAGCAAGTCATTGATACAAGTTTACTCGTAAAAAAGGAAGTAGGGAAAATTGATATACTTATTAATAATGCAGGTATTATTGTCGGCAAATTTTTTATTGACCACTCACATTCAGATATTGATAAAACGATGGGTATAAATAGTCTTGCATTAATGCATATTACAAAAGCATTTTTAGGGGAGATGATTCAAACTAAGGAAGGGCATATTGTAAATATTGCCTCTGCTGCAGGTATGGTGAGCAATCCTAAAATGAGTGTGTATGTGGCAAGTAAATTCGCAGTCATTGGTTGGAGTGATTCATTGCGTCTTGAAATGGAAAATGCGAATACGAATGTGAAAATTACTACAGTCACTCCTTTTTATATCAGCACGGGTATGTTCGATGGCGTTAAAAGTAGGATCGTTCCCATTGTAACGCCACAAAAAGCAGTTGATAAAATTATTAAGGGTATTGAAAACAATCAACTTTATGTCCGTATGCCAGGCATTGTCTATATTATATACTTGGTAAAAGGACTATTACCCATTCGTTGGTTTGATACAGTAGTTGGTCGTTGGTTTGGAATGCATCAAAGCATGGATGAATTCAAGGGTCGTTCTTAAATAAGATTAATTTAAGATGGCTTGCATTTTTTCGACCATTTTATAAGTGGCTGGGCACAATTCCACATTTTGTTGATGGACATGTAAATAATCAATCACTTTCTTTTTTCCAAAATGAGGAAATCCAGCACAATCAGCTGGACGTACTTCATATATATTACACTTATTTGTTTTCAAATTTAAAAACTGACATGGGGTTACTTTGTTCAACCAATCCTTGTCCTTTTTATCATAAGTCAACCACTCCTTTTTAAAAGCAGCAGCAGTTGTATTCAAATGTGAAGCGATCCGTTTAATATCCGTATTGGTAAAAGTAGGTGTCATAGTTTTGCAGCAATTGGCGCAACTCAAACAATCTACTTCCTTCCAAACCTGAGCGCTTACTTTTTCTGCATTGGTATCCCAGCCTTTTGGATTTTGCTTTCCTATTTTGGTTAAAAAAGTTTTTAATTGTTTTCTGTTGTGTCTTACTTTCTGCTTAAATGACCTTAAATTTACTTTCATATTATGTTTAATCTAGCGCGAAATAAAATCATTATAGCTTAACCATCAAATCTATTATCAGTATCATGCATTGGGCTATCTATAAAAAAGGTTTTAAAGCATTTTTGCAACTAGAGAAATCACTAAGCGACCACTCTGTCGAAGCTTATCTTAGAGATATTGATAAATTATCCAACTATTTAGTCACCAACGAAGCAGGCATTAGCCCTGCCGAAGTGACTTTGCAACATTTACAATCCTTTATTCAATGTATAGGGCAAATGGAAATGGCCCCTACCTCTCAAGCAAGAATCATTTCAGGTATCAAATCTTTTTTTAAGTATTGCTTATTAGAACAAATTTGCACCATCAACCCTACCACACTTTTACCCTCTCCTAAAACGAGGCGCAAACTACCTGATGTATTAAGTTTTGAAGAAATTGAACAAATTATTGCACAAATAGATTTAAGTAAACCCGAAGGGGGGCGCAACAAAGCCATACTTGAAACAATGTATAGTTCTGGCCTTAGGGTCACCGAAGCCATTCAGTTAAAAATTTCATGCTTATACCTTGATGTAGGATTTATTAGAGTCATTGGAAAAGGAGATAAAGAAAGATTGGTCCCTATTGGATCTGATGCCATAAAATATATAAAACTTTATAAGGATACCATTCGTGTGCACCAAACCCCTGCCAAAAACAGTGAGGATATCCTTTTTTTAAATAATCGTGGCAAAGGCCTTAGCAGGGTAATGATTTTTTACATTATTAAGGACTTAATTAAAAAGTCGGGTATCACTAAGTCCATTTCACCTCATAGTTTTAGGCATTCTTTTGCCACTCATTTAGTGGAAGGCGGTGCCGACTTGAGGGCTGTTCAAGAGATGTTGGGGCATGAAAGCATCACCACCACCGAAATTTACACTCATTTAAATAGGGAATTTTTAAGAGACACATTGGACCGTTTTCATCCTGCTTTTCATAAAAAATAACAACAAAATCCCTAAAAAACGCCTAGGTTTGTTGTCTAAAATTTATCTAAATGAAAAAATTACTTTTAATTATTGGAACTTTTATGAGCTTAGTTGCAGGTGCGCAAGTTAAAATGCCAGCCGCTAGTCCTACTCAAACATTAAGTCAAGACTTTGGTCTAGGAAAAATTGAAATCGTTTACTCAAGACCAAGTTTAAAAGGTCGTCCGGTTTTTGGAAAAGGTACTTTGTTAGCTCCGGTGGGTCAAGTATGGCGTACAGGTGCGAACGGCGCAACTAAAATAACTTTTTCTGATCCTGTTACCATCGGTGGTAAATTATTGCCAGCAGGTGCTTATGGATTGTTTACTATTCCTGGTGAAACAGAATGGACTATTATTTTTAATACCAATTCTAAAGGTTGGGGAAGTTTTGAATATAAAGAAACAGAAGATGTGGTTCGTTTAAAAGTAAAACCTGAAACTACAAGCAATAACACGGAGACTTTTGGAATGAACATAGGCAATATCACTGCCGAAACTGCTAGCATTGATTTAAAATGGGGTAAAGTATTGGTTAGTATTCCTATTGCAACAGATATCAAACCTACTGTTCGTAAACAAGTAGAAGCATCACTTGCAGGAACTAATATCAATTCAAACACATACGCAACTGCCGCTAATTTTTATTTTGATTTAGACAAAGATTATGCAAAAACTTTGACAAACGTGAACAAAGCCATTGAGACCAATGCAAAAGCATATTGGTTGTTTTTATTAAAAGGGAAAGCACAAAAATTATTAGGAGATAAAGCAGGTGCGAAAGAAAGTGCTACTACTTGCATTAAACTTGCAACTGAAGCAAAAAATGATGATTATGTTCGTTCTGCAAATGAAGTATTAAAAGGATTATAGTTTTCATCCATTCAGCTACTTATAAATGGATGCGGAGGTGGCGAAATTGGTAGACGCACTACCTTGAGGTGGTAGCGCCCATAAACCGGGCGTGGGAGTTCGAGTCTCCTCTTCCGCACAAAGCCCATTCAACCCGAAGTTTCGCGGTGAATGGGCTTTTTTATTTGTCAAAACAAACCACGCAAACAAAGTCAGAATTAAATAAGTATTGTAATTGTACTTTTTTATCTTGGTCCTGATGCGTTATTTCGGCAGGGACCAATCCTTGATCTTGATCGGCTAATTGTGTTACGTTAAAATGTTTTGAAAAGTCAATCCCATTTTTTTCATACATCTTATACATCGCTTCCTTTGCAGCCCAATAAAAAGCCAACTGTTTTAAAAGCGCTTCTTCACTGATATCTGTCACTAGTTGTTTTTCTTCTACACTTAAAAATTTATGCGCTACTTTAGAAATTCTTTCGTGTATGATTTCTATATCCACGCCAATTGGTCCAGTTTCACTAATCGCGCAAGCTGCAAATCCTTTACAATGTGATAATGAAAAATGAAAGGGTGCTCCAGGCAAACAAGGCTTGCCATTATCTGCGATTTCAATTGATTCCAATGCAATTTCAGGTCGCATTAATTTTAATAACCATCTTGCTGCTAAATGTTGCAATTTGCGATCTTCATTTTGAATATCCACCAATAGTTTCATTTCTTCTTCAAAATAGGACAATGGCTCTTGTATTGCCCAAATGGCAAAATAAGTAGTCTCGTTAATATTTTGTTGATAAAAGAAAGGCATAAAAAAAAGCTTTAAGTTAAATTGCACCGCATTCCTACCCTACAACTTTAATAATTCAAAGACAAACATAAACAAAATAAACTAAGATGATTTTATCAGACAAGCGAATATTAGAAGAAATTGAGAAAGGAACCATCAAAGTGGTGCCTTATGATCGTAAAGATTTGGGAAGTAATAGTTATGATGTTCATTTAGGAAAATGGTTGGCTACGTATGATAATAATATCTTAGATGCGAAAGCACATAATACGATCACTTACTTTGAAATACCTGAGGAGGGATTTGTGTTAGAACCATCTGGTTTTTATTTAGGTGTTACTTTAGAATATACAGAGACACATGCACATGTTCCTTTTTTAGAAGGAAAATCTTCTACCGGTCGCTTAGGTATTGACATACATGCCACTGCAGGAAAAGGAGATGTTGGATTTTGTGGTTACTGGACATTAGAAATTTCAGTGAAACAACCTGTACGCGTTTATAAAGGAATGCCCATTGGACAACTAATTTATTTCCCAGTGGATGGAGAAATTGAAGTGAAATACAATCAAAAATCAAATGCTAAATACAGTGGTCAACCTGAAAAGCCGATTGAAAGTATGATGTGGAAGAACTCATTTTAGTTTTTCAGTGGTCTAGCCAATACCCATAATAGGACATCATTGTAACTTTCAATTCCTTTGGATTGTTGATTCCAAATTAAAAACTGATCATACATTTTTTCAGAGCCAGGCAATCTTTTATTTTGTCTTGCCTTAAAAAATGCCTTGATTTTTTGTCGATCAGCAATAACCTTAGGTGACAATAATGCTTTGTTTCGTTTAACCACTTGTTCCCATCTTTTAAAATTACCTGTTTTTGCGATGAGCATTAATTGTGCTTCCTGCGCGTAGGTAAACATTTGTAAATACATCGAATATTGAATGAAGGCATTGTCATTGAGTAACGCAATACGAAAAGCTATAAAATTGGCTTCTGCTTCGGAAGCATACCCTAATTGGTGTGCCATTTCATGACAAATGGTAAAAGCCTGTGTTAAGATGGGTAAATCAGGTCTTATAATCGCCTCGGAACTGAGGGGTTGATAAAATGCCAAATAACCAATCTTATCTCCTAAACTTGGGAAATAGGCCTTTTTAATATTGGGATGTAAATAGGTCAAAAAGGGATAGACTTTTGCCCCCAACATGTAAGCATATTTACTTTGTTGAAAAAGAGTGTCTAAGTTCAACTGTTCTATTTGTGCGTCAAGAATTTGGGCTCTAACTGAATTAAGTTGACTAATATAGGTCAAGCTAAGGCTATCCACTTGAGATTCGGTATAGGAAAGGGGTACATTTAATTCAAAATCCTGGGCAGGACTTGTCTTTTGATAATTCAGCCCCCATATCATTTGAAAAAAAACATAGAGTATCGCCAATACACGAGTTATCTTATAAACTATTATGCTCATCAAAAAGCCTTTTTTAATTTTACTTTTAACTTTAATTAGAAATTGTAAAATATTGTATATCAATATTATAAGTAAAATTATATAAAGCCACTCTCCAATGGCAAAAGGGATGTGCCCGATGACACCACGAAGCCCATAAGTAACCCATTTAAAAAACCTTTCTGTATACAAATCCTGCACCCACTGCGCATTTTTACCAAAAACGAATACCAAAACAGCAAGGGCATGCCAGGTATATGCAGAGGCAATATGGAGGCTTTTGGGAAGACGAATCGACATGATTTTAATTGTAGCGTAAAATTAGGATAAACTTTGTCTTTTGGTTGCTTTTTACTAACTTTGCCACCCTTATAAGTACGGTTATGAACCAAAACAGGGCTTACGAAATAGCATTTGTGGGTTTAATTCCCGGGTTACACGAGTTGGAATACCGTATTGAGGATAAGTTCTTTATTAATTTTGGACCTCAGGATTTTAGTGATTGTAACACATTGGTGAAGTTGAACTTAGATAAGCACCAAGGTTTTATGCAATTACATTTTGATGTGGATGGCAAGGTAGAGACCATTTGCGATCGTTGTGGGAACCCCCTAACGGTTTCACTTTGGGATGAGTTTAACCTAATTGTAAAATTAGTAGATGACCCAGACGCCATGAACAGCAATGAAGAGGATCCAGATATCTACTACATTGACCGACACGAAAGTCATTTTTCAGTAGCTAGCTGGATTTATGAATTCATCAATTTGAGTATCCCCTTGCAAAAAATTTGTAAGGAAAACGAAAAAGGTGAATCCACTTGCAACCAAAAAGTGTTAGATCAACTTAAAAAGTTCCAATCTAACCCCAACGAAATTCCAAACAATAATATTTGGAAGGGATTAGATAAGTTTAAAAACTTAGGAGAATAAGAAAAGAAGAATTGAAATAGTATAATAGTCGATTAAATAAAATATAAATAATTAAAACATAAGAGATGCCTAATCCTAAACGCAGACACTCACAACAACGCAGTGCTAAAAGAAGAACTCACTATGTAGCTCAAGAAGTTACCTTAAGCAAAGATGGTACAACAGGTGAAATACATGTTCGTCATCGCGCTCATGTACAAGAAGGCAAATTGTATTATAAGGGTAAATTAGTATCTGAAAAAGCGCCTTTAAAAGCGTAATTCATTTAAAATGAATATCGGAATAGATATGATGGGTGGTGATTTTGCACCATTAGAAGCTGTCAAAGGCGTACAACAATATCTATCTCAATACCAACATAAATTATTTTGTATTGGTGACGAAACACAACTGAAACAATTGTTTCAGGAACATGGTTTTTCGTCACCATTTTTACATATTGTACATGCCCCAGAAGTAATTGGGTATCATGAACATCCTACCAAAGCTTTAAAGGAAAAACCCAACTCTTCCATTTCAATTGGATTTAAATTATTAGCCAATGGCGAAATTGATGCCTTTTTAAGTGCAGGCAATACGGGTGCAATGTTAGTTGGATCCATGTTTAGTATTAAACCAATTCCTGGCATATTAAGACCCACCATTGCTTCCCTACTTCCTAAGTTAGATGGATATACTGGTATCTTGGTGGATGTAGGATTAAATGCAGATTGTAAACCAGAACAATTAAATCAATTTGCAATTTTAGGCAACTTATATGCAAAGCATATTTTAAATATTCCTAACCCTAAAGTGGCCTTATTGAATATGGGAGAAGAAGAAGGAAAAGGCAATGCATTAGCGCAAGCCACTTATCCTTTATTAAAACAAAATACGGCCTTAAATTTTATTGGGAATGTAGAAGGTCGTGATATATTTAATCTCAAAGCAGATGTGATTGTTTGTGATGGCTTTACTGGAAATATTGTTTTAAAAACTGCCGAAGCCATGTATGATGCTGCAGTTCATCAAAACCTAGGTAACGATTCTTTTTTTAGCAGATACCATTTTGAAAATTATGGGGGCATCCCTATTTTGGGTGTGAATAAACCCGTCCTTATTGGACATGGAATTAGCAATGCCAAAGCATTTAAGAACTTGATTTTATTAGCCGAAAAAATGGTTGAATCAAAGTTTTGCGATATTATTACGAGCAACTTTGCAAATAGTTAGAATTTACTAACATCTTTTAGTTTTCCTTATTTTTAACCTAATTTCACCAAATCAACATTGATTTATCTTTCTATGTGGTTAAATAATATACTTGAAACTATTGGCAATACGCCCTTGATTCGACTTAATAAAATCACGGAGCAAATTCCAGCTACTATCCTAGCCAAAGTAGATTATTTTAATCCAGGCAATTCTATTAAAGATCGAATGGCGTTAAAGATGATTGAGATGGCCGAAGCTTCGGGCGCTTTAAAACCAGGCGGAACTATTATAGAATGTACTAGTGGAAATACGGGTATGGGTTTGGCTTTAGTAGCCATCGTCAAAGGATACAAGTGTATTTTCACAACCACCGACAAACAGAGCAAGGAAAAAATGGATATTTTACGTGCCATGGGCGCCGAAGTGTTTGTATGTCCTACCAATGTGGAGCCTACTGATCTACTTAGTTATTATTCTGTGGCTCGAAGATTAGCCAATGAAACGCCTAATTCATTTTTTGTAAATCAATATGATAACTTGGCAAACAGGCAAGCGCATTATGAAAGTACAGGTCCTGAAATATGGAATCAAACAGAAGGAAAAATTACACACTTAGTTTGCACTGCCGGAACCGGTGGTACCATCACAGGTACTGCTACATTTTTAAAAGAAAAAAATCCGAATATAAAAATATGGGCCATTGATCCAGTGGGATCCTTACTTACCCATTATTTTAAAACAGGTGAAATAGATCATAGTAAAGTAGCTCCCTATATTGCCGAGGGCTTTGGCGAAGATTTTGTTCCTGAAAATTACGACATGACTGTGATTGATCATTTTGAGCAAGTAAATGATAAAGAAGGTGCTTTAATGACGCGCAGATTAGCAAAAGAAGAAGGTCTTTTTTGTGGTTATAGTGCCGGTAGTTGTTTACAAGGGTTAATACAATTAAAAGACAAATTACAACCTACAGATATGGTGGTATGTATTTTTCATGATCATGGTAGTCGCTATGTTGGCAAAGTATACAATGACGACTGGATGAAAAGTAAAGGGTTTTTATAAGTCCCTTAAAAGTCAATACACTTCAAATATTTTTTATTTTCTAACTTATTTATCTACTATAAAAGGGCATATGGCTAACATCCGTTTGGCCAAGAATTTGTATATTTGCACCATAATATTTTAACTATGAGTAAGTACACATCTGGTGTTTTATTTGGCAAAGAATTAGAGGCTTTGTACAATGATGCCAAAAACAACCATTTCGCAATTCCAGCAGTAAACACAACAGGAACAGATACCATTAATGCAGCCATCGAAACTGCGGCCAAAGTGAACTCCCCTATTATCATTCAATTTTCTAATGGCAGTGCTCAATTTATCGCAGGTAAAGGAATGCCCAATGAAAATTTACAAGCTAATATTCAAGGTGCTATTGCAGGTGCATTACATGTGCATCAAGTAGCTAAATTTTATAATGTACCTGTTGTATTGCATACCGATCACGCTTCCAAAAAATGGCTACCATGGATTAGTGCTTTAATAGACGCAGGCGAACAATTTAACAAAGAAAAAGGACAACCTTTATTCAGTTCGCATATGTTGGATTTATCTGAAGAGCCTTTGGAAGAAAACATACACACTTCTGCTGAATACTTTAAAAGAATGGCGCCATTAGGCATGAGTATTGAAATTGAATTAGGTGTTACAGGTGGTGAGGAAGATGGTGTGGATAATAGTGGTGTTGAAAATGATAAATTATATACACAACCCGAACACGTGGCCTATGCATATACTGAATTAAGTAAAGTAAGTAATATGTTTACCGTAGCAGCTGCTTTTGGAAATGTACATGGCGTGTATAGTCCAGGTAATGTTGAATTAAGACCTGATATTTTAAACAATAGCCAAGTATATATTGAGCAACATTTAAAAACAGCTCCTAAACCAGTTTACTTTGTATTTCATGGCGGATCGGGTTCACCACAAAATCAAATTAGAGAAGCCATTGGATATGGTGCTATCAAAATGAATTTGGATACCGATTTACAATGGGCTTTCTGGGAAGGAATTTTAAAATATTACATAAAAAATGAGGCTTACTTACAAACGCAATTAGGAAATCCAGATGGTTCTGATAAGCCCAATAAAAAATTCTACGATCCAAGAGTATGGCTTAGAAAGGGCGAGGAATCATTTATCCAGCGCTTAGAAGTTGCCTTTAATGACCTAAACTGTATTAACCGAAACGCTTAAACAAAATTTTAACACAGCCACCCCAATGAAAATGAGGTGGCTGTTTATTTTTTTATAACTTCATAAAGACGAAAACGATTGCTTTGGTACTTTGCTTAGAACGCGATGTACTAATTACTTAAATAGTTGCCAATGAAAAACAGAGAAGAAGATATTGAAGTAAACTTAACTGGAGAAGAAACAACTGGAACAGAGGCTAATAAAGCCAGATGGTTTAAACGCATCCGCAAAGGAATTACCACTTCCACTGCCGATAAGAAAGAGACACCAGAAGGCTTGTGGACTAAATGCCCCTCTTGTAATCATATTTGTACAAGTTCGGAGCTAAAAGAAAATTTATTTATTTGCAGTAAATGTAATTTTCATCATCGCATTGGCAGTGATGAATATTTTGATATTTTATTTGACGAAGCACAATTCACCGAATTGTTTGACAATATTAAAAGTAAAGATGCTCTTAACTTTACCGATTTAAAAAATTATCAAAAACGACTTGATGAAATTCATGCAAAAACCGATTTAAAGGATTCAATGCGAGTTGCAGTAGGAAAAGCAAATGGCGAATCTATTGTGGTAGCATGTATGGATTTTGAATTTATTGGGGGCTCTTTAGGAAGTGTGATGGGCGAAAAATTTAGTCGTGCTATTGATTATTGTATTGAGCATCAACTACCTTATTTAGTGATTAGTAAAAGTGGCGGCGCAAGGATGATGGAAAGTGCCTTTAGTTTAATGCAATTAGCAAAGACCAGTGGTAAATTATCGCAATTAAGCGATGCTAAATTGCCCTTTATCTCATTATTAACCGACCCTACATTTGGAGGTATTTCGGCCAGCTTTGGCATGTTAGGTGATATTAATATAGCTGAACCAGGTGCTTTAATTGGTTTTGCAGGCCCAAGGGTCATAAAAGAAACCATTAAAAAGGATTTACCTCCTGGCTTTCAAAGAAGTGAATTTTTATTAGAACATGGATTTTTAGATTTCATCATTGATCGTAAAGAGCTTAAAAACAAACTTTCCGAAGTGGTCTTTCTATTTAGAAATTAGAGGGTCTTGGCTTTAGTTCAATTTTCTAATTCAAAAACAGAATACTTATATTACTTTTGTCTCCGATCCCGAGTACTCGGGGTCGGATTTTTTATGTCTAAAGTGATCAAACAAATCGAGCTCAATAATAGGCAAGCCTATTTTAACTATCATATCGAGGATAAGTATGATGCGGGCATTGTATTGCTTGGAACCGAAGTAAAATCGATTCGTGAAGGCAAAGTAAGTTTTAATGATTCCTTTTGCATTTTTGACAAAGGCGCACTTTGGGTGAGGGGATTATTTATTAATGCTTATACACACGGAAATTCTAATAATCATATTGAAGTACACGATCGGAAGCTTTTGTTGAATAAACGAGAATTAGAAAAACTAGAATCCAAAGTAAAAGAAAAAGGATACTCTATTATTCCACTTCGTATCTTTTTTAATGAAAAACGCTATGCTAAATTAGAAATTGGTGTAGGCAAGGGTAAAAAAGAATTTGACAAAAGAGAGACTATTAAAAATAGAGATGTCGATAAGGAGATTAAAAGATTACTTAAGCGATAGCATTCACCTCCCCCATTACTCATACTTTTTTTTCGGGACTTCTGTAAAATTTAACTGCTCATCTAATGCAGCGGGATGCGGACGATGTGTCGTTGCATAGGCAATGCCCAATAAAACCGCAAATAAGCCAAATGACCAAGCCAACTCCATTGGAATGAGCCAATATCCCCAAGCCTTATTTATAACCGCTTTTTCTGGGCGACTCAATTCATAAATCACTTCGATTTTCGATCCAACCTTATTTTTATACTTTTCAGTCTCCAACTTTAAATAGTAGGATTTACCAAATTCACTATAATGTGCTGTTATTGTATCCCCTTTTATTTCAATAATCGCAGGGGCTGTTTCACTATCAAAATAATCAGGTTGTCGACTAAAAGGTAGATACAATAAAAAACAAGTAACAAATAATATGATGGCTGACTTAAACAACTAAAATGAATATTTTTAAATTTTATTTATAAAAAGGGGCGCTATCATAAAGAAGCACCCCTTTTATATTAGGTTCTAAAAAAATTAATTACTTAAACTCCTAAAGTCAACTGGGACTAATTTACTTACCCCAGGTTCTTGCATGGTTACTCCGTAGATGACATCTACTGCACTCATGGTTTGTTTATTGTGGGTTACAATAATAAATTGGGAGTTGTCACTGAATTTTTTAATCATTTGTGTAAACTTGCCAACGTTGGCATCATCCAAAGGCGCATCCACCTCATCCAAAATACAGAATGGAGCTGGCTTAATTAAATAAATAGCAAACAACATTGCAGTCGCAGTTAAAGTACGTTCCCCTCCACTCAACTGACTAATTGAAGATGGTTTTTTACCCTTAGGACGGGCCACAATCTCTACAGCAGTTTCAGCTAAATTATCAGGATCTACCAATATCAAGTCACAAGAATCTTCTTCAGTAAACAATGCTTTAAATACCTTTTGGAAATTTTCTCTTGCTGTATTGTAAGTGGCTAAAAATGCCTGATTGGCTGTTGCTTCTACTTCCTGAATGGTTAACATTAAACTTTCCTTCGCTGTTACTAAGTCGTTCTTTTGTTCTAAAATGAAATCATATCTTTTTTTCATTTCAGTATACGCTTCGATGGCAGTTGGATTCACTTCACCCATATTTTCCAAGCGCTTTTTCATACGGTCGGTATTGGCTTGTAGTTCATCCAAAGAGGTTTCGGTTAATCTGCCTTCATCTAAAATATCCTCTAATTCAACTTTGAACTCAACATTTAAACGCTCTTTGGTTCCCGCCAATTGTAATTTTAAGTTATTCAACTTATCCTTAATTTCATTAATCAATTGATCCACCAATTCCTTCGACTTCACTTGATGTCTTAAAGCACTTTCTTTTTCTTGAAGGTCATTCCTTAATTTATAATATGCTTGATCTGCTTCATTTAATTTCAATTCCTCCTCCTCTTTCACTCTAATAGATTCTACTAATCCTTCCTGCAATGCCGCCAATTGATCACGGCTTTCAATTATCGCAGCTGACGCCTCGGTTAACTGAACACTATTGGTTTGTATTTGAGCATGTAAATCATTTAATTGATTCTCCTTAAATAACACTTCTTGTTGTAATGCTT
Organism: uncultured Bacteroidota bacterium; assembly: GCA_903824725.1. Taxonomy (GTDB): domain Bacteria; phylum Bacteroidota; class Bacteroidia; order Chitinophagales; family Chitinophagaceae; genus Sediminibacterium. The sequence goes on from CAIJXU010000013.1 coordinate 36,677, forward strand.
CAATTTTACTTTGTTGTTTTGTCAATTGCAAATTCATCTCATTGAATTCGCCCGATGCTAAGTGATAGGCTTGCTCTGCTGCTTGGTATGCTAATTCAATTGATTCTAACTTAGCTTGTGTTTCATGTAAGGATATATTCAAAGCCTCAAATGCAATTCTTGTATCGGCAATGGCAGTATGTTCAAATTGCAATTTTTCTTCAAAATCTACCAACTTAGCACTTGCTGATGTTTGCGCTAATTGTAAATTCTCTAATCTATTTTTATTCGCAAATACATCATTAATTAAAGAATTAACTAATTGATCTGTCGATCTAATTTCATTTTCCTTTAACAACTCGTTAAATTCTAAAACCGAATTATGTTTTGTTTGAATCTTTTCCTTTAACTCATTCACCACTTTTTCTTGTGATTGAATATCTTCCAATAATTTTTCTAAATTTTTGGCACGACCAATTTTCTTACCTTCAAATATACCTACGCTGCCTCCTGTTAAAGAATATTTACCCTTAACATACTTACCTGTTTTTTCTAAAAGGATGCCATCAAAACTTTGTTGTAAGGCTTGCTCATTTTCTGCAATAAATACATTGCCTAATAAATGATTAGCTAATGCAGCATATTTACTATCTACTTCTAATACAGATAAAGCAGAAATGGTATTAGCAGGCGCTGATGACACTTGGGCTCCCTGTAATTGATCCAATAAAAAGAAATTGGCTTTCCCTTTTTTATTATCGTCTAATAATTGAATAGCTTGTAAACCCTCTTGTAAATTATTGACAACATAATAATTTAAATACGGTTCTAATACATTCTCTACCGCAGCTCGGTAAGCTTCTTTGACATATAAAATATCTGATAAAATAGGTGCATTGTGATTCCAGCCCGTATTCTTATGTAAAAATTTAACGCTATCAGGATAGCCATCCATAGAGTCTACTAAACTTTTCAATAAATCGTACTCGTTTTTCTTAGCATCCAACACCCTTGTTTCATCGGCTAATTGAGATCTTAATTTTTCTAATTGTTCCTGTGTCTCAAAGATGCCCGCTTTTGCGATATCATGTTGGGAATGCAAATCAGCTAAATGCGCTTTATTCGTAGCGAGGGCTGCTTCTTTTTCAGATAACTGTGTTGTAATAGATTCAATCTGAGTTAACCTTTGTCCTTGCTCTTCCTCCAATTGATTTTGTGACCTTTGAATATTTTGTATAGAAGTGTCTGCCACAGCCACTTTTTTCTCCGCATCAAATTGGTTGCGTTGAATTTGTTGGTATTGTTGACGCAATGAATCAAGCACCACTCTTTGGTCATCAAAATCGGTGCGCTTATTGGTTAAAGCTAATTGAGATTGTTCTACCCTGTTTTTAAAATCTGCGAATATTTTTTCCTCATCAACCACTTGTAATTTAGTATACTCAATAGAGTCTCCAATGGTTTTTAATTGACCTTCGGCTCTTTCTAAAAACTCTTGTAAGGATTTTTCCTTGTCATTTAAATAATCAAGGCGCTGTGCTGCTAAGTTTTTATCATTTTCTTTTGAACGCAGGTTTTGCAATAAATCATTGAATTCATGTTGCATGGATTGCAAGCCTTTCTCCTTTTCAATAAAATTGACTCTTTCTTGCTCCAATCCAGCTTCTTCTAAGGCAATAGCCGCTTCCAATTCAAACTTCTTATCTACTTCAGCATCCTGTTGCTCATTCAATTCCTTGTAACTAATATTAAATCCTTCTAAGGCCGCCTTCGCTAATTCAATGGCTGTATCCTTATAGTCCTTTTTAATTTCAAAATATTTTTCTGCTTTTTTAGCTTGATTCTCTAGTGTTTTGAGTTGGTTATTGATTTCAAATAACAAATCCTCAATCCTTGCCAAATCTTGCTCGGTTGCATCTAATTTATTTTTCGCTTCTTTTTTTCGAGTTTTATAAATGGTGATGCCCGCAGCTTGCTCTAACATTCTACGACGGCTATTATCTTTATCCTTGATAATATCATCCACCATCCCTAATTCTATAATGGCATAACTATCTGTACTTACTCCTGTATCCATAAATAAATTGTGGATGTCTTTTAATCGACAAGCCACATCATTTAAGCGATACTCGCTTTCACCGTTTTTATAAAAACGACGTGTAACAGTAACATTATTAAATTCTGTTGGTAATAAATTTTTAGTATTCTCAAAAGTCAAGCTTACTTCAGCCATACTACTTGCACTTCTGGTTTTGCTTCCGTTAAAAACCAAAGAATCTAAATTTTCACTTCGTAGCGCTGAAATTTTTTGCTCTCCTATCACCCATCTTATGCTATCAATGATATTACTTTTACCACAACCATTTGGTCCGATAATTCCTGTTATACCCTCATCAAAACTTACAATTGTTTTGTCAGCAAAGCTCTTGAACCCTTTGATTTCTAATGACTTTAGTCTCACTTGTTTTCTTCTTTTTTATGTCTGCGAACATAAGAAAAAGACCCAAGAAATCAAGGCAAAAATGGTGTTTTGTGTACAATTAGTGGAGAAAAATTAAGCCTTCGCCACAAGCCTGCCTCCCTCGGTCGTAAGGGTGCGGGAAGGGAACTTATTGACCACCATAAAATCATGGGTCGCCATGATGATGGCAGTCCCATCCTCCTTAGCAATTTGGAATAGAATTTGCATGATTTCATCGCTGGTTTCGGGATCCAAACTCCCTGTAGGCTCATCTGCCAATATTAATTTAGGAGAATTCAACAAGGCCCTAGCGATATCCACCCTTTGTTGCTCGCCACCGCTCATTTCAAAGGTCATTTTGAATCCTTTATTTTCAAGCCCTACCTTGGCTAATACATCGTTAATTTTTTGGTTGATCAGTTGTTCATCCTGCCAACCGGTTGCTTTTAAAACAAATCTCAAATTCTCATGCACATTACGATCGGTCAATAACTGAAAATCCTGAAAAACAATTCCCAAATTTCTTCTTAAAAAAGGAAGGGTTTTCCAATCCATTTGTTTCAAATCAAATCCAACCACATTGCCCTGCCCTTCGGTGAGCGTAATTTCGCCATATAAAGATTTAAGCAAACTACTTTTTCCAGTCCCTGTTTTGCCTACTAAATAAACAAATTCACCCTTTTGCACTTCAAAATTAACCTCTTGTAAAATGAGATTACCACTTTGATAAATATTTACATGTTCTAGTTGAACGACAATTTCACTCATGATGTTATATTTTATAAGAATGATGAATCATTCTATGGATAAAATTAATAGCTAAATAGCTCCTTTCCAAAACTTCCTTGTAATACTAATTCTTTTGTATCAGACGCTTCCACTTGACCAATGATTTGTGCATCAATATTAAAAGTTTTAGCAATGTCAATAAGTGAAGTCGCCGTTATTGAATCTGTAAATATTTCCAAACGATGACCCATATTGAATACTTGATACATCTCCTTGGTATTGGCCCCTGAATTTTTTTGAATTAATTGAAAGATGGGCGGCGGCTCCATCAACTTATCTTTTACAATGCGCATATTGCCCGGCAAATATTTCATACATTTTGTTTGTCCTCCACCACTGCAATGTATCATCCCTTTTACTGCATCAAAATGTTGTGTCAAAATAGCTTTGACTAATGGCGCATAAGTACGCGTAGGACTTAATAATAACTTACCCACTGCAATGGAGCCATAGCCTGGTATTTCAAGCATATCGGTCACTTTATTTTTACCAATATAAACTACTTGATCATTAAGTTTGGGTTCAAAGGTCTCAGGATATTTAGTGGCGTATTCTTTACTCAACACATCGTGTCTTGCACTCGTTAATCCATTACTACCAAGTCCACTGTTGTATTCAGATTCATAAGTGGCTTGTCCATGACTTGAAAAACCGACAATCACTTGTCCTGGTGCTATTAAATCATTAGTAATTAATTTTGACTTGGGCCATCTTGCCGTCATTGTTCCATTCACTGCAATGGTTCTTACCACATCTCCTACGTCGGCAGTTTCACCCCCTAAAAAATCAATATGAACTCCATAAGTTTTTAATGTATTAAAAAAGTCCTGTGTGCCATTAATTAAAACACTTAAAATATCGCCTGTAATCAATAATTTATTGCGATCAATGGTAGATGAAAATAAAATTTGGTCATAAATGCCGACACATAATAAATCATCCAAATTCATTGCAATGGCGTCCTGTGCAATGCCCTTCCAAACACTAGCATCCCCGGTTTCCTTCCAATAGATATAAGCTAAGATACTTTTAGTACCTGCTCCGTCGGCATGCATGATATTAATATAATCTGATTGACCCCCTAAAAAGTCAGCGTATAACTTACAAAAAGCGTTAGGATACAATCCTTGATCTAAGTTTTGGATGGCTGCATGAACTTCCTCCTTTTGAGCGGAAACACCGCGTTGGGCATACAATGACATTGAACTAAATTGGTTTATGGCACAAAGGTACAATTGTTTTACATTTGTGCCATATTTAGCATTAATAGATGAAGGTTCATTACGACTTAAAACAATTACCCCCTTTTAAAAACGCTGTTATTACAACAGGGGCTTTTGACGGCGTGCATACCGGACATCTTCAAATTATCAATAGGATTAAGGAAATAGCCCATAAAGTAGCCGGCGAAAGCATTATTATTACTTTTCATCCACATCCTCGAAAAATCATCTCCTCTATCCCCGGCGAAATCAAACAATTAACCTGTTTAGACGAACGTATTGCCTTACTTGAAAAAGCCAATATTGACCATTTGGTGGTTGTGAACTTTGATTATACTTTTTCAAATTTATCAGCCCATGCTTATGTTAAGGATTTCTTGGTTGATCATTTTCATCCCCATACGATCATTGTTGGATACGATCATCATTTTGGTAAGGGCAGATTAGGTGATTTTGAGATGCTGAAGGATTTAGGTAAATCATTTCAATTTCATGTGGAGGAGATAAACGAACAAATAGTGGATGGCGAAATCATCAGTTCCACTTTAATTAGAAATTATTTATTAGATAAGAACATTACCAAAGCCAATCAATTATTAGGTTATCCTTATTTTTTCGAAGGCTTTATAGTGAGAGGGAATCAAATAGGCCGTACCATCGGATTTCCTACCGCCAATTTGCGCATTATCAATGAAGAAAAATTAATACCTGCCAATGGGGTTTATGCTGTTCGTGTAACAGGTCCTTGTTTGGAAAATAAAATATTTGATGGGATGATGAATATTGGAATTCGCCCCACAGTGGATGGACAGAAAAAAGTAATTGAAGTAAATATTTTTAATTTTGATAATGATATATATGAAAACAATATCATTGTTTCAGTGTATGAATTCATTAGAGGAGAAGAAAAATTCAGTGGCTTAGATGCGCTGAAACAGCAGTTATACTTAGATAAAGTTACTGCAGCTACTATTTTACAGCAATATCCATCATAGCAGGATCCATTATTTTAACGACCAACTCCTTTAACAAATCAGCATCTGAATTAGCAGCGTCATTGATACCTATGACCCTTAAATTATATTCCTGTATTAAAATTAAAATGTGTTGCACTTTGCCCACTGGATAATTACGAGCAGCTGCTATATAATTTTTAACTGCATAGAAAGACACCCCCACTTCACTCATGATTGTTTTTTCATCCCTAGTTCCTAATCCATAGATGGCATACAACTTGCTAAAAAAAGCATACAAAGTGGGTAGTATCAGTTGTATCGGTGCCGCTTTATTATTTGATTCAAAATATTGAATCATTCTTATTGATTTTGAAAAATTTCGTTGCGCAATGGCATCTTGAAATTCAAACGCATTGTATTCCTTACTAATACCTATATACTTTTCAATATCATCATCGGTAATTTTTTTACGATCCCCTAAGTTGACCACCAATTTATCTATTTCATTTTGTATTCGACTAATATCATTTCCAATATGATCAACAATAATTTGAACTGCCTTAGGTGTAATTTGATACCCTTTTTCTGATACAAAACCAGTCACCCATTCTGGTAATTTATTATCGTACATTTTTTTGGTCGAAATAAAAATAGATTTTGTTTTTAATAATTTCCCAAATGTTTTACGACCATCCACATTTTTATCTTTATAGGCAATCACCAAAATTGTAGAAGATAAGGGCTTTTCAATATAGGACTCCAATTTCTCAATTTGTCCCATGTGTTGCGCTTCTTTTATAATAACCACTTGCTTTTCTGCAAATACAGGATAGCGCTTGCAAGCATTGATCACATCAGCCCAATCCGCATCCTTCCCATAAAATACAGTCAAATTAAAGGACTGCTCTGATTCGGGTAATAAATGATGTTCGGCATATTCGACCACTTGATCAATATAATAGGGCTCCTCCCCTTCGAGCCAATAAACGGCATCAAAGACCTTGTTTTTCCAATTGGCAATTATTTTAGAAGTGGGCATACGCAAATATAAAATTATTTTAACGAGCTATTAGCAAGTTTAACAAATTACATTGAACTTATTTTATATTTATTAATATATCTTTGCGGTCAAATAACAACCTATTTTATGAGCAACGAAACAACTGGCAATTCTAGTAAAATTTTTATCGGAATTTTACTCATTGCGTTAATTGGTTCTTGGATTTATTTCATTAATACCAACAACACCAAAACACAAACCATCACCAATTTTACCACCGAAGTAGCAGTATTAGATAGTACAAAAAACAGCATTCAAGCTGAATTTATTGCAGCTTCGGCTAAAGTTGATTCATTGACTCAGGAAAATACAGGATTACAAGGTGCCTTACAAGAAAAATCAACAGCTATCCAAAAACTTAAGTTAAACATTAGTAATATTTTAAGAAAAAAAGCGACTACTGACAAAGAACTTAGCGAAGCAAAATCAATGATTGCTGATTTAAATGGCAAGGTCAATAACCTATTAGCTGACCTAGGAAAAGCGCAGGAAGAAAACAAACAACTTAATGCGCAAAATCAGGATTTGACTTCGAAAAATTCAACGCTTGCCAATAACTTAAACACCACACAAAAAGAAAAAGATAGATTACAAGATATTGGGTCCACCTTACACGCTTCCACTTTTAGCATTCAAGCTATGCGCGTCAAAAGTAATGGTGCTGAAAAAGCAACTGAAAATGCAAAAAGAGCCAGCTTTATTCGATTGGCCTTCATGATTGATAAAAATAAAATCACGCCCTCTGGCAATCAGGAATTATATGTTTGTATTACAGGACCAAATGGTAAAGAAATTGGAGACGGCGGTAACTTTAATACTAGAGAGGATGGCGCACGCGCTTATGCCAATAAACTATCTGTGGTGTATGAACAAAATGCAGCATTGCCTGTGAGTTATGATTTTAAGCAATCAAATAAATTCACCGAAGGCGAATACAAGGTTGAAGTTTACCATAATGGATTTAAAATTGGCGAAGGTAAAACATCACTTAAAAAAGGATTATTTTAATTGGTGACGCGTTATAAATAAAAGAGGCCCCTTGCATTTCGCAAGGGGCCTCTTTTATTATTTATTATTCTTTCTATACTAACTCATTTGAGTTGCTAAAACCTTGCATCATGTTGCCAATTGGAATCTCATTGTAAGACAATGCATAAAACCATAATTGAATGGCCGCAGGCGAAATAGATTCTACAAAAAAGTTGGCTTTACTTAAAAAAGGAACTAATTTTTCAGTGAGCTCACGCAATTCATTTGAATCGGTGGCTTGTGCCCATTGATTTAATAAAGCTTTTAACTGCGCTAATTCATTGTCCAGTAAATGATCAAAGGCATGCAATTGTATGAATTCCGAAACGGCTTCATATAACATTGCTTTGTTGTTTGATTTCATAAGGGTAATGTTTTTTTGTCGAGTTTGATTATTTATACAAAGGTCACCCCTTGATGTTAACTAATTATGAACTTTATCATAAAATGAAAATATGTGGAAAACTTGACAGAAAATGTTATTTAAGCAGCTCTTTTACAAGTAATTAACCAATCAATACTATCAAATTACTTCAATACAATCGCAGATAAGGCAGGTAAATCTAAATGTAGTATTTGCCACTCTTTATTTTCGGGTGCGCTTTTCGCTATGATCTTATCATTGTATAAATCACCCACGCCCCAGTAATTGGGTGCGTCACTATTAAAAATTTCAGTCCAAGTTTTTTTCCCATATACATGAATGGGGAATTGATGTCGAGGAACTGGGGTCGTATTTAAAACCACCAACACTTCTTGTTTATTATCTTTCCCTTTGCGTTTAAATGCCAATACACCTTCATTTCGTTTATTGGTTTCTACCCATTCAAAGCCAGCAGGATCAAATTGCAATTCATACAGAGCTGGGTTATTTCTATATAAAGCATTTAATTGCTGTACGCAATTTTTCATTCCTTTATGACTTGGCAATTGTAATAAATCCCATTGTAATTCGGATGTAAAATTCCATTCATTGGTAGCAGCAAATTCATTTCCCATGAATAATAATTTGGCACCGGGATGCAAAAACATATAAGAATACAACAATCTTAAATTGGCAAATTTTTGCCAGTCGTCCCCTGGCATTTTATAAATCATAGGACTTTTCCCATGCACTACTTCATCATGACTTAAAGGCAACATAAAATGTTCGTCATAATAATACATCATTGAAAATGAAAACTGATCCTGTTGTTTTGATCTAAATAAAGGATCCAATTTAAAATAGTTTATGGTATCATGCATCCAACCCATCATCCATTTCATGCCAAAGCCCAACCCTCCCATAAAAGTAGGTTTACTAATGCCTGGCCAATCCGAAGCCTCCTCCGCAATGGTCTGAATATCTGGAAAATCTCGGTAAAGGGTTTCGTTTAAATCTTTGATGAATGCAATGGCTTCTATATTGCCATTTCCTCCAAATTCATTAGGCTCCCATTGCCCTTCTTCCCTACTGTAATCCAAACGCAACATGGAACTCACTGCATCCACTCTTAATCCATCAATATGAAATTGGTCACACCAAAATCGAGCACTGCTGATTAAAAATGATTTTACCTCACCGCGCTTATAATTAAATATATATGAATTCCAATCTGGATGAAATCCTTTACGCATATCTGCATACTCATAAGTATTTGCCCCATCAAACATATACAAACCATGTGCATCATATGGAAAATGAGCAGGCACCCAATCTAAGATGACGCCAATATTTTCAGCATGAAAGGCTTCCACTAATTCAGCAAATTGTTGCGGGTTTCCAAATCGTGAAGTAGGCGCAAAAAAACCAGTTCCTTGATAACCCCAACTTCCATCAAATGGATGTTCCATGACTGGCATGAACTCCACATGCGTAAAGCCCATGTCTTTCACATAGGGCACCAATAACTCAATCATCTGCAAATAAGTATTATAAGCATCTTGGTTATTTTTATCAGGGCGCATCCAACTTGCTAAATGCACTTCATAAACGGAATAAGGTTGATCAATTCGATTGGCCGTTTTACGTTTTTCCATCCAGGCAGCATCCTTCCATTCATAATTAGTTTGCCAAGTGATAGAAGCGGTTAATGGCCTCAATTCACAATAATGCGAGAATGGATCTGCTTTATCCAATTTGACTCCTTGGTAACCATGGATATGATACTTATACACTTCCCCCTTTGGAATATTAGGAATAAATCCTTCCCAAATACCTGAATTATCTAACCTCACTTTTAAAGGATGTGTTTGTAAATTCCAATCATTAAAATTACCCTGTACAAAAACAGCAGTGGCATTGGGCGCCCAAACTGCAAAGTATGTTCCGTTGGTGTCTAAAACTTGAATCTGCTTATTTCCAAATAGCTGATATAAAGAATAATGAGTGCCATTTTGAAAATTAGCAATATCCTGTTCTGAAAAAAGAGAATAATTCCAAACAGTTTGTTGCGTATCTACAAAATGAACTTCCTCGTATTTAGACATTCTTATTTAGTTAATTCTATCAATTTTAATGTTTGCGCAGGCACCGTACATTTTGTCCCCGTTTTTTCTCCAGAAACAATATCCATTCCGCCTTTAAATCCTGCAGTGCGCTCGGTATAATTTACAAAATCAATATTTTTATTAGTAGATGAGGTATTCATAACACACATGATGGTTTGCTTTTGATCATATCTGAAATAAACATATATTCCATCTTCAGGAACATATTGCGTCATTTTACCTGCTGTAATAGAGGAAGCAGTTTTACGGAAGTTTCCTAATTTTTTGACGTAATGTACCATTTCTTTTTCGTCAGGGGTTAAACCCATTTCGGTAAAAGTATTTTTTTGATCCCCTGCCCATCCACCAGGAAAATCTAACCTTACTAGTCCATCTGGATTTGAAAATCCTTTCATCAAAACTTCGGTGCCATAATACAACTGAGGAATTCCACGACAAGTCATTAACCAAGCAATAGCCATTTTTAATTTGGGAATGCTATTTCCAAAAGTGGAAAAACTGCGAGACATATCATGATTGTCTAAGAAGATGACATTACGAGTAGGATCTTTATACATGAAATCGTTGGACAAAGTATTGTATAATTTATTAACCCCATCTGTGCCTTCATTTAGTGCCGGCTGAATGCCATTAAAAAGTGTTTGAAAATCGACAGCACCTTGTAAATTACTTTTAAAGGGGATATTGAAATTATTTTCAACAAAATAAGCTTGATTAGCAACGCCATTGGCCCAACATTCACCAAATGAAGTCATCTTAGGATACTCATCAATTAATGCTTGATTACAACGATTCATAAAATTCACATCATTATAGATATATGTATCAATACGCCATCCATCAATACCAAATGTTTCAATGGACCATAAAGCATGTTGAATTAAAAATTTTGCAACAAACTCACTTTGATGATTCATATCTGGCATTTGCGGCACAAACCATCCCGCTTCCATTCTTTTATTATTAACACTTGCCTTATAAGGATCAAAAAAAGTCTGCTCCTTGTAATTGGTTTGGGTATAGGTGGGCCACTGATGCACCCAATTAGGATCTGGTGCGTCTTGTACTAAAAAATGATATAAACCCACATGATTATACACCGCATCTTGAATCAACTTCATCCCTCTCTTATGTAACGCATCACTCAATTGCAAATAAGCAGCATCCCCTCCGAATCTTTTTTCAATCGTGTAATGATCTGTAAATGCATAACCATGTTCCGTTCTGTTGGGCATATCATTTTCGATCACAGGCGTCATCCATAAGGTAGTCGCCCCCATTCCTTGAATATAATCTAAATGATTTTGAACCCCTTGCAAATCGCCACCATGACGATCATAAATTGAATCCCTATTTAAGGATTGATCTTTTAAACCTGCGATACGATCATTCGTTGCGTTTCCATTACTAAAACGATCAGGCATTAAAAAATAAATGAAATCTGATTGATTTACTCCTTGTGCAAATTGTGTTCCCTTTCCCGGACGTCGAGATTGTAATGGCCATTCCAATTTATTGGACACTGCCCCAGTCGTAATATCAAAAGCAATGATTCCTGGCTTGGCTGTGTTGGCAATTTCAATATCTACCGCTACATAATGTGAATTACTAAAATTATGTACTTTATTAATTTTAACACCGGGGTAATTTAATTTTATGGTAGCGTTGGACAAGTTGACACTCGTACTTCGTAATAATACTTGCACTTTATTCCACTTCATTTGTACAAACCAACTACTTGGATAAGCTTTAATATTAGGCTCAGTGTTATTATTTGACTTTGCATTACTTGAAAAAGAAGATAAAATCAATATCAATGTAAATGCAGTAATCAATTTGCTAATTCTAAATATATTTTTCATTTTTTCTTTTTTATAATTATTTTCTATCTGATCCACCGTCATAAACAAATAACACACTTATTGCAGCGCAGATTAATAAAAATCCAGCCAATACAATAGCATATATAGATTGCCCATTATAAATATGTTTTACAATAAACCCACCGCATATCCCATTAACAATTTGTGGTAACGTAATAAAGAAATTAAAAATCCCCATATAGATTCCTAATTTACCTGCAGGAATTGACCCTGATAAAATAACATAAGGCATCGCTAAAATACTTGCCCAAGCCAATCCTACTCCAATCATAGAATAAGTTAACATGGCGGGATCCTTAATAAAATAAATAGATAACAATCCAATCCCACCTGCTAATAATGAAAAAGCATGTGTCCCTTTACGACCCAAAAACCTTGCAATCAAAGGCAAACAAAGCGCATACCCTGCTGCAACTAAATTGTAAACTCCAAATGCCGAACTCACTACATTGCCTGCTGTGTTATATTCAACCGACTTTGAATAATCTCCTGTCAATCCATATACATGTGTCGCCACTGCATCTGTTGTAAATACCCACATACTAAATAAGGCAAACCAAGAAAAAAATTGCACCAAGCCTAATTGCTTCATGGTGCGGGGCATATTTTTAAAATCTTTAAAAATATCCAACAAACTACTTTTTTGTTTTACTTCAGTATCCGATTGGCCATGGTATTGCGCATATTGCTCAGGAGGATATTCTTTTGAAAAAAATACCGTCACTAAAATGGCAGCCATAAAAACTACAGCCCCTATATAAAATGAATAACGAATATTATCTGCTACTCCAGTTGGTCCTGCTTCCTGTGAAAATCCCATTTTCGCTAACATAGATGGCAATGCTGATCCCACCACTGCACCTATTCCAATTAAAAAAGTTTGTATTGCAAAACCACTTGTTCTTTGACTCTCTGGTAAATTATCTGCCACCAATGCTCTGAATGGTTCCATTGATACATTAAAAGATGCATCCATGATCATTACCATACCTGCACCCATCCATAAAGTAGGTAACACCGAAGTAAGCATTCCTGAATTGGGTAAAACTACCAATGCAATGGAAGATAAAATAGCCCCTATTAAAAAATAAGGTTTTCTTCTTCCCCACTTATTCCAGGTGCGATCACTATAATGTCCTATAATAGGTTGAATAATCATTCCAACTAAAGGAGCAACAATCCAAAACATAGGTAATTGATCTACATCTGCACCAAATGATCTTAAGATGCGCGAAGTGTTTCCATTTTGTAATGCAAAACCAAATTGGATTCCTAAAAATCCAAAACTCATTAAAATGATTTGCATCACCGACATCTTTGGCTTTGCCAATAAATTAGCTTGAGGCATATAGAATCGTTTAAAGTGTAAAATTTACACTACAAAATACAATAAAATTATGATAGACAAACCCCTTTTACTTAAATAATAAAGCCATTGGGGATAACAGCTCCTTTTTTCACAACCACAATTCCATCTTTAATGGTGTACAATGGATGATCTATTTTTTCAAGATGCGTGCCCCCTTTAATTTGTACATCATTGCCAATAGAGCAGTTTTTATCTATGATGGCATCTTCAATGACGCATCGCTCTCCTATTCCTACAATGGGCTGGCCATTTTCATTTTTTTGATTGATTTGATCCATGGTTTCATAATAATCACATCCCATGATATACGTATTCTTAATGACGGTATCCTTGCCAATCCTAGATCGAATCCCGATGACAGATTTGGTGATAGAAGCTGCATGTATAATAGAACCTTCCGCAACAATCGCATGCTTAATAATAGTGCCACTAATTTTTGCAGGTGGCAACATTCTTGATCTGGTATAAACAGTTTGCGTACTATCAAATAAATTAAATTGCGGCATTTCATCTGTTAATGAAATATTGGCCTCAAAAAAGGAATATATATTTCCAATATCTGTCCAATACCCTTCGTATTGATAGCTTAATACTTTATAATTTGAGATGGAATCAGGAATAATTTCCTTTCCAAAATCAGTTGCGGTAGGATGCACTTCATTTAAAAATTCGTACAATATTTCTTTATTAAAAATATAAATACCCATGGATGCTAAATAATTTCGGCCCTGCGATTGCATTACAGTACCTGTATCACTCACCCAATCTTGCAATATTTCTTTTTTTGGTTTTTCAACAAAGGAAGTAATCACTTGATCTGCGTTGGATTTTAAAATGCCAAACTCTGGGGCTTCTCGATCTGTAACAGGAATAGTGGCAATGGTTAAAGCAGCGCCACTTTTTTTATGCGCTTCAATCATATCACTAAAATCCATTTGATACAATTGATCCCCACTTAAAATTAAAACATATTCAAAATCCATTTTTGCCAAATGCCTTAAGGATTGTCTTACTGCATCAGCGGTTCCTTGAAACCAACCTGGATTATCTGGTGTTTGTTCAGCAGCTAAAATATCAACGAAGCCCGAACTAAAAGCACTAAAATGGTATGTGTTTTTTATATGTTGATTTAAAGAAGCCGAATTAAATTGAGTCAACACAAAAATGCGATTCAAATTACTATTAATACAATTACTAATGGGAATATCCACTAATCGGTATTTACCTGCAATAGGTACGGCAGGTTTTGATCTACTTGCAGTAAGTGGGTATAATCTGGATCCTGCACCTCCACCTAAAATAATGGAGACAGTTTGTTTTGCAAATACTGCCATGATGATTTAATTTATTATGAATAAACAATTTTGCTATAATGATTCATACACTTTTTTATATTCATGCACTACCGATTCCCAACTATGATCAATCGACATACATTGTTGTATCAATTTAGTCATTTTATCTTTATCCTCATACAATTCAATGGCCCTTTGAACCGAATACACAATGTCTTGTTCATCCGCATTTAAAAATTTGATTCCAAACCCATTAGGATCACCCATGTCAATTACTGTATCATGCAAGCCCCCTGTATCTCTTACCATCGGAATAGTCCCATAGCGCAAGGCATACATTTGATTGAGGCCGCAGGGCTCTACCCTGCTGGGCATTAATAAAAAATCGGCACCTGCATATGCCTCATGTCCAATTTTTTCATCATAGCCCATCCAACAATTATAATTTCCAGGAAATAATTGTGTCAAATAATTCAGTGCAGATTCTATTGCTGTATCTCCGGCTCCAATAACGAAAAAATTAGCACCCCCTTTTGTTTTATCTAATGCATGTTGAATGGCGCCAGGTAAAACATCTGCTGCTTTTTCACCCACCAATCTGCCAATAAAAACAATCAATGGCTTGGTACGATCTAAATGATACTTAGCACAAATTGCATCTTTATTTTTTTGCTTTCCTACCATAAAACTATCCTTATCATAATGAAATTGAACCATAGGATCGCTAGCAGGATTCCAAATTTCGTTGTCTATTCCATTTAATATTCCCTGACATTTTGCTTGTTCATTTTCAAATAAAGATTCCAACCCATTGGATTGGTATTTTAATTGACGCATATAGGTTTCACTTACCGTGGTTACTTTATCAGCACATTTAATGCCCGTTGCTAATGAATTTATTTGGTGATTCCATTCCAACAATCCTTGTTTCCAAGAATCCCACTTAGGTAAGACATTACTTTTACTCCAATTCATCACCCCATGATACTGCGCATTATGTATAGTGATTAGTGTTTTAATCCCTTTTAATTTTTCATAATCATAACAGTACCTCATCATAAAAGCAATAAGTCCCGCTTGATGATCATGACAGTGTATGATATCGGGTAATTTTTCCCAATGTGACAACCAATTGACAACTGCTATTTGAAATCCAAGAAATCGATCGGCATCATCATCGTATCCATAAATTTGAGGTCGGTCTAATAATCCATGGATGTCTACTAAATATAAAGAGTAGCCTAATTTACCAGTTCTTTCCTTTATGATGGTATATTCAAAAAACCAATCCCCAAGATTCGTTTTCCCTTTAAATTGGGTATCCCATTCGTTATTTTTTAAAAAAGGAGTGGCATACATAGGCATGACCACCATTGCTTCATCGCCTAATTTTTTTTGATATTTAGGTAGTGCTCCCACTACATCCCCTAATCCTCCTGCTTTCGCCATTGGATAACATTCCGCACTGACATGAACTACTACCATTTCATTACTTCATTTGATTTTAAATTTACTAAAAAGTCATTGAAAGTCAATAAAATATTTAAGGATTCATTTACCCTAAAATGTACATTCAATTATTATTTTAAGTATTTTACACAATCGAAAAACGATAAACGATTAAACTAACGAATGTTATGAGCCAAACCAAACAAACAACCAACACAGGCGCTTTAAGTACATTAGTGCTTGTTTTCTTCTTTTGGGGATTTATTGCAGCCTCCAATAGTATTTTCATCCCTTTTTGCAAAACCCATTTTAACCTAAGTCAATTTGAATCACAATTGATTGGTTCGGCATTTTATGGTGCCTATTTTATTGGGTCCTTGATTTTATTTTTATGTTCCAATCTAATTGGATATGATATTTTAAATAAGATTGGCTATAAAAAAGGAATTATTTATGGCTTATGGATTTCGGTGGTGGGTGCATTATTAATTATACCAGCAGCGAATGCCAATTCCTTCCCAGCCATTTTAGCCGCCTTTTTTGTAGTAGCACTTGGCTTTTCATTACAACAAACAGCAGCGCAACCTTTTGCTATTTTATTAGGCGACCCTGCTACTGGCTCACACCGTTTAAATTTAGGGGGTAGCTTAAACAGTATTGGTACCACCATTGGGCCATTAATTGTTAGCTTTTTCCTATTTGGTAGCCCTGACAGCAAAAACAGTGTTGTTACTGTGACTAATATTAATTTATTATACATTATTGTTGCTAGCGTATTTGCTGCTGTGGCAATATTTTTTAGTTTGTCTAAAAAATTACCTGACGGCAAAAATGATGAGAAATTTGAATCTGCTAACAAAGCAGCAGGATCTCTTTTAGTGATGACATTATTGATTGGTGCGATTATAGTAGTAGGCCAAATGACAGATGTTCCTAAATTAAACTTGCTCATCATGACTTTACTTTCAGTAGTAGTTGTCTTATTTTATTCTAATAACAGCGCCATCAAAAATGATGCTGGTTGGGGTGCGATGAAATACCAACAATTGATTTATGGTATGATCGCCATCTTTATTTATGTAGGTGTGGAAGTGACCATTGACAATAATTTTGGTGCATTATTAAAAACGCCTGGATATATTACTGAATTAGGATTAGATGAAAGTCAAATTTCAAAATATATTTCTTTGTATTGGGGTAGTTTAATGATTGGTCGTTGGACAGGTGCTGTAAGTGTATTTAACTTAAAAGGCACCATGAAAAAATTAATGATGATTGTAGTTCCATTTATTGCTTTCGCTGTGGTTTTAGGTGTAAGTAAAGTATACGGTAATGATACATCTGATCTTTACGGATACGCCATCTGGATTGCGATTGCAGTTGCTACCTTCTTTTATGGTCAAGAAAAACCAGTTAAAACATTATTCGCGGTTTCTATTTTTGCAACTATTGCAATGCTTATTGGTGTATTTACCTCAGGCATTACTTCAGTATATGCATTTATGGCGGGCGGTTTAGCTTGCTCAGTTATGTGGCCTTGTATTTTCTCATTAGGCGTAGGTGGATTAGGAAAATACACAAGTCAAGGTTCTGCCTTTTTAATCATGATGATTTTAGGTGGTGCTATCATACCTCCATTACAAGGTGTACTAGGAGATAATGTAAGTGTTGGAATGCACCAATCTTATATTTTAGCAGCAGTATGTTTTGGTATTCTTGCCTTACTTGCTTTAAAATTAAAGAGTGTATTAAAAAAACAAGGACTTGATTTTGATGCGCAAGTAAGTGGTGGACATTAATTGATTATCTATTTTAAATTTTAGTATGGATTCTTTTGTAATTGGTGTTGATATAGGAGGTACAGGAACCAAGTTTGGTATCGTTGATAATGTGGGCAATGTTTTGTTTGCTAGTGAGATATCTACCAAAAAACACGAACAAGTGCACACTTTTATTGATGAGCTACATCAAGAACTGAGTATACTCATTGAAAAAGTGGGTGGTGTGGGTCGAATAAAAGGGATTGGTGTTGGCGCTCCTAATGGAAATGTATACACCGGAAATATCGAATACGCTCCCAACCTGCCATGGAAAGGAATTATTCCATTGGCTCGAATGATTCAAGATAAATTTAAAATCCCTGTGCGATTAACCAATGATGCCAATGCTGCTGCTGTGGGTGAGATGATGTATGGCGCAGCTCAAGGCATGAAAGATTTTATCATGATTACTTTGGGAACGGGCGTTGGAAGTGGTATTGTAGCCAATGGACAATTAATATATGGGCACGATGGTTTTGCTGGCGAATTAGGACATACTACTATTATTCCTAATGGTCGATTACATGCGGGCACTGGCAAAAGAGGATCACTTGAAAGTTACGCATCTGCAACAGGTGTGGCTGAATCTGCTATTGAAATTCTTGAGAAAACAGACCGCCCAAGTATATTAAGAGATATTCCTAAAGCACAATTAAATTCTAAAGCTGTTTTTGAAGCTGCTACCAAAGGGGACGAAGTAGCCAAAGAGGTTTTTGATTTTACAGGAAAAATTTTAGGAATGGCTTTGGCTAATTTTGTGATGTTCTCAAGTCCCGAAGCCATTATATTATTTGGAGGTTTAACCAAGGCAGGTGATTTGATTTTAAAACCTACACGCGAACATCTAGAAGCGAATGTGATTGAAATTTTTCAAAATAAAGTAAAGATATTAGTAAGCCACTTAAAAGAATCGGATGCCGCCATATTAGGTGCTAGCGCATTAATGTGGGAATTATAAAAATTTATTTACCCATCTATATAAAAAGGAGTCACTTGCTAGTGACTCCTTTTTATTTTATAAGTTACAAGTTTTTAAGTTGCTGCTCTTCCTGCCACTTTGTTTTTCCCCAACCTTGAATCACATGCTTTTCACTATGATAAGATGACCTTACTAATGGACCACTTTCGACATAATCAAATCCTAGCTCATACCCAATCTGTCTTAGTTCTGCAAATTCATCAGGATGTACAAATCTTTGCACTGCTAAATGTTTTTTAGTGGGTTGCAAATATTGTCCTAAAGTGAGTACATCACATCCTACTCCTATTAAATCCTTCATGGTTTGAATTACTTCTGATTTTTCTTCGCCAATACCTAACATCATTCCGGTCTTGGTGCGCATCCCCCCTAATTTTAAAGTTTCCAACACTTTTAAACTGCGTCGATATTTTGCCTGCACCCTTACTTTTTGTGTATTTCGCTCCACTGTTTCCATATTATGACTCACCACTTCAGGGGCTGCTTCAATGATGCGTTGTATTTGATCAGGGATGCCCCTAAAATCAGGTATTAAAGTTTCCAAGGTCGTATCAGGTGATAATGCTTTGATGGCTCTAATGGTATTAAACCAAATAATAGAACCCCCATCGGGTAATTCATCCCTATCGACACTTGTTAAAACTGCATGCTTCACTTTCATTAATAAAATGGCTTCAGCTACTCTTTGTGGCTCATCCCATTCTACTGGTTTGGGACGCCCTGTAGCTACTGCGCAAAATTGACAACTTCTAGTACAAATATTCCCTAAGATCATAAAAGTAGCAGTGCCTTCGCCCCAGCATTCCCCCATATTAGGGCAATTTCCACTTTCACAAATAGTATGTAATTTATGCTTATCCACTAACCCCCTGACATGTTTATAGCTTTCCCCTATAGGTAGTTTTACCCTTAGCCAATCTGGCTTTTTAATTCGAGGTTCTTCGTTGGGTAAAAGGATAGGTGTTGACTGCATATTCATCTTGTAATAACTAGGCACAAAAATACATGACTTGTGTTTAAAAATGAAGATTAAATTCAACTATTAATGACAAAAATTAAATCTTATCTTTATACTGTATGAATACATATTTAGTATTCATTTAAATAAATTTGATGCCCCATGGAAAAGTACGGAAAGATATTATTGATTGTGATGCCCCTATTTTTTACTTTAATATTAATTGAAAAATGGTATGGCTGGTATTTCAAAAAGGAAAAAGTGAACAATATGGATACGGTAAGTAGTCTTACCTCGGCTATCACCATGATCACTAAAAATGTATTAGGACTAAGCATTACCATTATAAGTTATAGCTGGATTGAAGAAAGAATTGCTTTAACCCATATCACATCCACTTGGCTAACTTATGTTATTGCATTTGTAGCACTTGACTTTTCGCATTATTGGGTACACCGCATTGATCATGCCAATAATTTTTTCTGGAATAGCCATATTGTACATCATAGTAGTGAGGAATTTGATTTGGCCTGCGCGGTTCGCCAACCTATTTCATCTTTTGTAAAAATATTTTCCTTCTTCATGATTCCAGCTGCCTTATTGGGTATTTCACCACTAGTGGTGGCAACGGTAACACCCATTCAATTTTTTGCACAGTTTTGGTACCATACTAGGTACATTAATCGCATGGGATTTTTAGAAAAAATTTTAGTCACTCCCTCCCACCACAGAGTGCACCATGCTTTTAACAATGAATACCTTGATAAGAATTTAGCTCAAATATTTATTATCTGGGATAAAATGTTTGGGACATTCATGGAAGAAAGAGCAGACATTCCTCCAGTCTATGGCATTACGCGCCCTATGAGAACTTGGAACCCCATAAGAATCAACTTTATTCATATGTGGCTTTTGATTACTGATGCATGGCGTGCAAGTAGCTTTGTAGATAAAATGAATGTTTGGCTTAAACCTACTGGCTGGCGCCCTACTGATGTTGCAGAAAAAAATCCTGTTTTTAAAATTGATGATGTATACCATTTTGATAAGTACAACACCAATCAAAATTCTAATTTCGTGGTGTGGATGTGGATGCAACTCATTGTCATTTTTATTGGCGTCGCTTTTATGTTGGGTAACATCGCTAATATTGGAATCCCGAACATGTTTATTTATGGTGCATTTATTTTTGTATATGTATACGCCCTAACGGACCTAATGGATGGCAGTAAGTATGCTTATGTTTGGGAAATATTAAAATGTTTATTTGGATTAGGTATTATTTATTTTATAGGCGATTGGTTTGGAGCAAGTAGACATATTACCCAACTTAACTCAATCCTTGTGGTGTATTTTATACTTTCCTTAGTGGTCACCATTCGCTTAAACTCAAATAACCAAAACCTAGCAACATTTCAAAACAAGGCGATTTAATTTATAAAAAAATTATTACTCCATATATAAAGTATTACAATGACCGCAACCGTAACCTACGAATCTAATTTAAGAACCACCTGCACACATCTTCAAAGTGGCTCTAATTTCGAAACAGATGCGCCTACCGACAACAAAGGAAAGGGGGAACGATTTTCGCCCACCGATTTGATCGCAACTGGACTTGGTGCTTGTATGATTACTACGATGGGCATTAAAGCGGAATCAATGAATATTGCATTAGATGGCGCCAAAGTGGAGGTCACTAAAGTTATGGTTTCAGACCCAAGACGTATTGGTAAAATTATTACCCATCTAACCATACCTGTTGGATTAAATCTAGATGAAAAAACAAAAGAAATATTAGAGCGCGCTGCTCATCACTGCCCCGTAGTGAAAACCTTACATCCTGAAGTAGAACTTGAAATAAGTTTTAATTGGCAATAGCTTTTAAATAATGCCTAGTTGCTTTATTTTTTGCAATAGTTTGCTAACGGGTAAGCCCATGACATTATAAAAATCGCCTTGGATACTTTGAATACCCACCACCCCAATCCATTCCTGAATAGCATATCCTCCTGCTTTATCAAAGGGCTTGTAATTTTCAACATAAAATTCAATTTGCTCCTTTGTTAATTCGTGAAAAGTAACATTAGTGGTTTCGCTAAATGAATGCGATTGCCCTTGGTATAAGACCACGACACCTGTAATTACTTGATGCGACTTACCTGATAAAGCTTGTAAAGAGGTTATGGCTTCTGTGGCATCGGACGGCTTTCCTAAAACTGCCCCTTCCAAAACTACAATGGTATCTGCGGCTACAATACATTGATCAAAATGTCCTCCCGTATTTGCTTCCATTTTTGCTTGTACTGCTTTTGCTTTATTGGCAGCAATATAAACAGGCACTTCTTGCATTGCTAAATCACTTGGGTAAGATTCATCAGCATCAGATACGAACACTTGAAAAGGAACATGTGCCCATTCAAGTAACATTTTTCGCCTAGGAGATTGTGATGCTAAAATGAGGGGTTGTATTTCCATAAATCAAATTACAAATAGCTAATTGATAAATTATTTCAAGAAGTAAAAAAATAACATAGATAACACGCCTGCCAACATTGCCAATTTAACGGCATTGCTGAGTGCATTAAAATCCTGATGCGTAAATGCATTAGGTAATTTATATAAAACCCAAATTAAAGGTATGATAATAAAAACAATACAAAAAGCAATACTCAACCACCAACCAAAAGGGATAACATAAATTTGAATCACTGCAAGTACAGCAATAACGACTACTAACCATACCGCCAAATACACTTTAGCGGGCTTTAGTCCCCAAGTTATTGGTATGGTTCTACAACCAAATTTCTGATCTCCTTCCATATCCTCAATATCTTTCAACGCTTCTCTAATGATGGTTAACACAAATGCAAATGCCGAATACAATATCATGAGTTTAAAAAACCTAAATGTACTAGCAGTTTTTACATTGACCTGTATCAATTCAGTAAATGAAAATTTTGAAAAATAAACAACTGCAATCACCCAGGCTGTTAATAAAGCTATTAATACATTACCCACCAATAACTTTTTTTTAAGTGTCGTGGAGTAAAACCATAAAAACAAAATAGCCAGCAAATTTGCTAAATGAATATGCCAATAGGGCTGAAATGGCAAAGCAATAAGCGTTAAATAAATACCCAATAAGCTAAAAAAGAAATGCCAAAAAATGACCCATCTTCTACTAATGATATTACTCACCACCACTTTATTGGGTTTATTCACTTGATCAATATTCACATCAAAATAATCGTTGATGGCATACCCTGCAGCTGCTATAAAAAGAGAGGCTAATAAAATGAGATAAAAAGAAGCAGGAGTTTCGTTGCTATGGATTTGATATATGGGATTGTAAATACAAAACTGAAATAAACACTGTGCTAATATTATAAAAAATAAATTAGTCCATCGTACTAATCGACAAAAGGAGATGAATAATTTCAATTGAGTATGGTTTAATTATTTTGCCCTAATATGATCCTCTACATCCCAATGGTTATTCAACTTAAGTACTTTTTCAATTACTTCGCGAGCGCAGCCCTCGCCTCCCTTTGCCAAAGCCTTATATTGAGAAATCACTTTAATGTCAGTGGCTGCATCATTTGGACAAGCAGCAATACCTGCTATTTGCATTGCCTCATAATCGGGCATATCATCTCCCATAAATAAAATTTCGCTTAGCACAACACCATGTTCTGATGCCAAGTTGTTCAGTTGTTCTTTTTTATTTGCCACTTTCATGTGAACTTCCGTAATTCCTAATTGATTTAAACGATGTGTTACCTCCTCTGAGTGACCACCCGAAATCACCCATACTTTATACCCTTTTTTGATGGCCAATTGCAAAGCATACCCATCTCTAATATTCATGGTTCTCACCAATATACCATTAGGCATCACTTGTAAAGTGCCGTTGGTTAAAACACCATCAACATCAAATACAAAACAAGTAATTTTTTTTAAAGTAGCTAACAAGACAAATACATTTTAATTACAAATGTAAACCTATTTTTGGTTATCCCTCCACTCATATACCCATGCACTTTGGATCATTTCCAAATGCCCCTCTGTAGATTGCTCCCTTGTACCCTCAAAATGAGGCAAACTTAAAACCCAATCCAATAAATCCGTAAATCGGACCCTGTAAATTTTTGACTCTGTATAATCAGCACCAAATTTTTCGTATAGTTTTTGAGCGATATCTTCATGATCGTTCCAATGTATCGGGGGTTCAAATTGACTCATCTTTTTAAATTTAACTTTGATCCTATTAAAAAATAGATAAAAATACCTTTTGTTTATTCTCCTAAAAATTGCGTTTGATCTGGTACTGTGATTTCCAATTGTCCAGTTCCACTAGCTAAAATACATTGACATCCCAATCTTGATTCAATTCGCGGATTCACTGCCCTATCTATAAAGTCTTCTTCCTTATCTGATAATTCAGCAATGTGGGCTGCTCCAGATTTTATATAAATATGACAAGTACTACAAGCACAAACACCACCGCAATTATGATGCAACTCAATACCTGCATCTAATAACACTTCAAGCAAACTCTCGTCTGCTTTAACATCCTGAAGGGTAACAGAGGCTAATCCCTTTTGTTCAAAATTGATTTTTAGTGAATACATAGGTCCAAAATAGATTTTTGCAAAAATAGCAGTTATCAGTCAATGCTTTAAATCAAAGTCCCTATTTCATTTGCGAAATACAAAAAAAATAAGGCTACTGTGTATCCCCATCCTATCTTTGCACAAATTTTTATTAAAATGGCTAAGTCTGGGTTTTCTGAAAGGATGTACTTACAATATTTAAGGACTAAATTCAAAACCTTGGCAATGGTTTCTCCACCTATAGCAGGAAAAATTGCTTTTGACCTATTCTGCACACCTTATCCTAAATATAAAAAACGCAAAGCTCCCGCCATCTTTCATCAGGCCCGAGCACTATCAGTTACCTTATCGGAGGGCATTCAACTAAAGGGATTTGAATTTAGCCCTCCCAAATCCAACCAACAGACCGTTTTAATATGCCATGGTTATGCAAGTTTTGGATTTAAGTTTGAACAATACATTGCTCCTTTATTAAAGATGGGATACCGCGTACTCCTATTTGATGCTCCTGGACATGGATTAAGTGAAGGCAAATACATTAATATAGTCATCTATTCCAATGCCATTCAAGAATTGATCCATTCGGTAGGTCCAGTTGACCATTTTATTGGTCATTCCCTTGGTGCTATTACTCTTGCAATGTTAGCGGAGCATATTCCTAATCCCGAACAACATAAATTTGTTTTGATAGCTCCTGCCACCAAAACCTCGACCACTTTTGAGAACTATTTTAATATGATGCACTTTAGTCCTGAAATAAGGAAGGCTTTTATGGAGGTCGTATTGAGTAGAACGAAGCACCCCATCACCCATTTTGAAGCAGATAGGGCCATCGCTAATTACAAGGGGCCTGTTTTGTGGGTACATGACGAGGAAGACAGGGTTTGCCCCTATAAAGATTTAATAAATTTTAAACAAATAGCCCCCAATAATATTAAGTTTCTGATAACCAAAGGATTAGGTCATAATAAAGTATATAAAACACAGGAGGTAATTGATAAAATCATGGCTTTTTTAGCCCCTTAATAATAGGTAATTTTTATTTTTTAGGCGAAAGCTCTAATATTGCATCGCGAGAAACAAAAATGAGATAGGTAGCAAATGCCCTTTTCATGGTTCCTAAATAGTTGATTTTCAATTTATAAATACCCAAAGGTAATATGGCAAAGAACTTATTAATCGTGGAGTCCCCTGCAAAGGCAAAGACCATTGAGAAAATTTTGGGCGAAGAATTTGAAGTAAGAAGTTGTTATGGACATATCCGTGATTTAGAAAAAAGTGAGATGGGGATTGACCTTAAAAACAAATTTGCACCTAGATATGCTGTTCCTGCAGATAAAGAGAAAGTAGTGAAGGAATTAAAATCCATGGCTAAGAAAGCCAAGGAAGTTTGGCTCGCATCGGATGAGGACCGTGAAGGAGAAAGTATCAGTTGGCATTTATCGGAAGTACTTGGTTTAGATCCTAAAAAAACCAAGCGTATTGTTTTTCATGAAATTACTGCCCCTGCCATAAAAAAGGCTGTTGAAAATCCAAGGTTCATTAATATGGATTTAGTAGACGCACAACAAGCGCGTCGAATATTAGACCGTATTGTTGGATTTGAATTAAGCCCGGTGCTTTGGCGTAAAATTGGAATGCAAAGAAGTTTGAGCGCAGGTCGTGTTCAAAGTGTTGCTGTAAGATTAATCGCAGAACGCGAAAGAGAAATTAACCAATTCAATCCAGAAAGTGTTTTTAAAATATCAGCCCTATTTTCAGCGAATGATATTAATAAGAAAAAAGTAAAATTTAAAGCAGAAGGTCCGCAAAAATTAGCTACTGGAAATGCTGCAGAAAAATTCTTAACCGAATGTAAGGGTGCTAAATATACGGTCAAAGACATTAATGTAAAAGACGGGAAACGTACGCCATCAGCGCCTTTCACCACATCTACATTACAACAAGAAGCTTCAAGAAAATTAGGATATAGTGTAAGTAAAACAATGTTGCTTGCACAAAAATTATATGAAAGTGGTAAAATCACTTACATGAGAACAGATAGTATTAGTTTAAGTGAAACCGCAGTGGATGCCATTAAAGCTGAAATTAATTCAAGCTTTGGAGCTAAATATTATCAGCCTCGTAAATTTAAAAATAAAAACGAGAACGCACAGGAGGCACACGAAGCCATCAGACCTACTTATATGAATGAGAGTAAAGTAGATGATGCTGATTTAAATAGATTGTATGAATTAATTTGGAAGCGAACCATTGCTTCTCAAATGAGTGACGCACAATTTGAAAAAACGGTTGCAAAAATCGAAGTGTCTACAAATAAGGAAACCTTATCTGCTTCTGGAGAAGTCATGAAGTTTGATGGTTTCTTGAAAGTATATTTAGAAAGCAACGACGAAGAGGAGGAAGAAAACGATGAATCAGAAGAAAGCTTATTACCTCCATTGTCAGTTGGACAAGTATTAGATTTTATTGAAATGACCGGTTTGGAGCGATTCAGCCGACCCTCTGCAAGATATACCGAAGCTTCTTTAGTAAAGAAATTAGAGGAATTAGGCATTGGCCGCCCTTCTACCTACGCGCCTACTATTTCAACGATCATGAAGCGTAATTACGTTGAAAAAAGAGAAAAAGAAGGTATTAAACGTAATTACCAAATCCTTTCATTAAACAATAAGGATGAAATCAAAACAGAAGTATCCTCTGAAATTACCGGAGCAGAAAAGAATAAGTTATCCCCTACCGATTTAGGTTTAGTAGTAACCGACTTTTTGAAATTACATTTTTCAAAAGTGATGGACTTTAACTTTACCGCTAAAATCGAAGGTGAATTTGATGAAATTGCAGCAGGAAAACTATTATGGAGCGATATGCTTACTGCTTTTTATGAGCCCTTCCATACGACCATTGAACATACTTTAGAAACAGCAGAAAGAGCAAAAGGCGAAAGAGAACTTGGTTTTGATCCAGTGAGTGGAAAAAAATTAATTACCCGAATGGGAAGATATGGCCCAATGGTTCAAATTGGACATCAGGATGAGGAAGAAAAACCAAGATTTGCTAAATTAAAAGCCTCTCAAAGTATCGAAACCATCAGCTTTGATGAAGCCATGGAATTATTCAAATTACCCCGCATGTTGGGTCAATTTGAAGACGAAGATGTTTCTGTTAATATTGGCCGCTTTGGCCCTTATGCAGCCCATGCTAAAAAGTTCTATTCATTGAACAAGGAAATGGACCCTTACACCGTTACCCTAGAGGAATTAACCCCTATGATCGCGGAAAAGCGTAAAGCAAAAGACGAGAGAACCATTAAAGTATTTGAAAAGGAAAAAATTCAATTATTGCGTGGTCCTTATGGTCCATATATCAAGCAAGGTTTGCGTAATTTTAAATTAAATAAGGAACAGCAGGAAAAGGTAGAAACCTTAACCATTGAGGAAGTCAATGCCATCATTGCTGAATTAAAAGCCAACCCTCCTCGTAAGATGGCTAGAAAAAAGAAAGCTTCTTAAACTATAAACTTATCCCATAAAAAAAGGCCCTCTTATTTAATTAAGAGGGCCTTTTTTTTATACAAGTATGAGTTATGCTAAAGATGGCTTACTCATTAATTTAAGATACAATACATGTGACTTAATCGCACTCAATACGGTGGGATATTCATTGTACTTTAATTTAAAATCAGCACATGTCTTTTTAACTATTTTAGAAATTGCAGGGTAATGAACATGTGATATTTTAGGGAACAAGTGGTGTTCAATTTGGAAATTTAATCCCCCTACTAACCAACTCACTATTCTACTTTTGGTTGCAAAATTAGCAGTAGTTTGTATTTGATGCGCCGCAAATTCATCGGGCATAACATTTTGAGGTTGAAGGGCTACTGGAAAATCGGTTTCTGTTACCGTATGTGCTAGTTGAAATACAATACTTAATATAAATCCAGCAAAACATCCTGTTACGAAAAAGCCTACCAACCAGCTTAACCAACTTACCATATAAATTGGTATAATGATAAAGAATGCAGCATGGTATAATTTAACAACCCAAAATTCAATATGGTCACCAATAGACATCGGCTTTAAAGCAACTGATCCAATCTTACCAGAAAAATATTTTTTATAATCTGTAAAAAAGATCCAGAAAATATATAATAACAAATACAAAACCCAAAAATAAATATGTTGAAAACGATGCAGTACATAATGTTTTTGAGTTGGTGCCATGCGCATCAACACTCCAATTTCGATATCATCATCTACCCCATCAATATTTGTATAAGTATGATGTAAAGTCACATGCTTCATTGCCCACATAAACCTACTAGCACCTAAGACACTTATAGAAGAGGATGCTACTTTATTTAACCAATTATGTTTACTAAAACTACCATGACTACCATCATGCATTACATTAAATCCAATTGCTGCAATAAGACCACCAAAAAAAAGGCATTCTAAAATGGCATAAAAAGTAGGAGGCGTAAAAAATACCAAGTGAATATAAGTAGCTACAAACAAAGTAATTAATATTATGGCTTTTGAAAATAGCTTGTAATTGCCCGTGCTTTTTACTGCATGATCATCTAAATATTGATTTACTCTTCGCTTTAATTCGGCATGTAATGATTTGTGCATTACCGGGAATTTAGGAGTCGCTGTTGTTTCGTTTAGCATGTTAAAAAGTGTATATGCAAAGAAACGGCAATTAGCAATAGAACCATGCTTTATATGCGACTATTTGCTCGAACGAATAATAATTCTATTTATTATGTAAACTATTGTTAAATATATCCACACCCTTGGGATAACTAAAAGATAAATATTGAACAAATTAGCGTTGATTTGAATATTAATTAAACAAAGTATTTTTATACATATGCCGAATGACGCCGAAATTACTGCCTTATTCCAACTCATTGACGATCCTGACGAGGAAGTATTTAATACCATATCAGATCGGCTGTTAAACTATGGCACTCCTATTATTCCCGACTTGGAACATCTTTGGGAAAATACTTTGGATGAGATTACATTGGAGCGCATCGAAAGAATGATTTACAAATTAAGGCTGAATGATTTAAAGGAAGCATTTACACAGTGGAAATCAAAACCCGAACCCTCCCTATTAGAAGGCGCCTTATTGGTTACCCAATTTCAGTATCCTGAATTAGCAATAGATACCCTAAGACATCAATTAGAAAAAATTAGACGTAATATTTGGCTTGAGTTGAATAACTATTTGACTCCATTAGAACAAGCTAATGTGATTCGTAATATTTTATATAATTACTACCAAATTAAAGGGGTTGAAATTAATTATGAGAAACCTGATGAATTTTTAATGACCGGTCCTTTGCAATCCAAAAAAGGAAACGCATTTGCAAACACTATATTATATGCTGAGCTTTGTTCGCAATTAGAGATTGATGCCCAATTTATTAATATTCCCAAGCAATGTATTATTGCTTTTTATGCTTCCGATTGGGATGCCACCGAAGTGTACCCTAACCCGCAAGAATACATTCAATTTTATGTAGAAGGCACCACAGGTCATGCATTTTCACAAAAGGATTTAGACCAATATTTTTTAAGGTCTAATTTAGAACCTAAAAACATGCATTATAAAAGACTCTCTAATACAAAAATCATCAAAAAACTATTGCTTGAATTTTCGAAATGTTTTCAAAGCCCCACTTTGCAATACAAGCAAGCTGATTTAACTGACTTAGCTAATTTATTGGACTAATTTTTATCAAGTAATGATATGGCTATGATACAATGGGATGATTTTTCCAAAGTTGATATCAGATGTGGCACTATTTTAACTGCACAAGTATTCCCGAATGCAACAAAACCTGCCTATCAGCTAAGTATTGACTTTGGCCCTATGGGTATCAAAAAATCATCTGCTCAAATTACAACTCATTATACGACTGATCAATTAGTCGGAATGCAGATCATTGCTGTCGTTAATTTTCCACCAAAACAAATCGCTAACTTTATGAGCGAATGCTTAGTGCTAGGCGTATACGATATGCAACATGAAGTTGTTTTACTCACCCCAACACATGCCGTAGATAACGGACAACCCATTGGTTAATGCAAGATTATTTTATTCATATTTACCATAGCCCCATTGGAGCCATCAAAATAGTATCATCAGAATTTTGCATCCAATCATTAACCTTTACGGACGATGTAACTGATTTGTTAGTCACTTCCGATCAATCTATGCCTGCCGTGATACACCAATGTATGGAGGAACTTATTGAATATTTTGCAGGGACGCGTCGTAGTTTTACTGTTGCCATTGATCAAGAGGGCACCGAATTTCAACAAAAAGTTTGGAAAGAATTATATGAAGTTCCTTTTGGAAAAACATTAAGCTATGTTGAATTAGCAAATAAAATGGGAGACCCTAAGGTCGTAAGAGCAGCTGCCTCAGCCAATGGGAAAAATAAAATTGCCATCATTGTTCCCTGCCATAGAATTATTGGAGCCGACAGGTCATTGACAGGATACGCCTGGGGTAAAGCTCGAAAAAAGTGGCTATTACAACATGAATTTAGATTGGCCTTAGGTGTACAGACCTTATTTTAATTACTTTAAAATACTTCCATCAAAACCAAAAGGGAGTAAATCTTTAGCAGTATCTAATAGCATAATAGGGCCTGATTTGCCAGCTAAGATTATTTTTATGGGTGCTTGATATCTGTTTTCAAAATCAAGTAAGGATTGCCTACACATACCGCAAGGCGAAATAGGTTCATTACAGGCTGCTTTGTCAGTAGAATAGCTAATGGCCATGGATAAGATGGATTCATTTGGATATTGACTACCTATGCTATTTAATAGGGCTCTTTCGGCACAAATACCTACAGGATAACTCGCGCTTTCTTGATTAGACCCAATGACAATATTTCCATTAGACAATAAGGCGGCAGCGCCTACCTTAAATTTAGAATAGGGTGCAAAAGCAGTTTGAGTTGCTTTTTTTGCAGCTTCTAATAAAGCGGCATCAGCGCTTGAAAGTAAATGAACTTCTTCCAAATACTCAAATTCAAATTCAAACTTTTTTTTCATGAACCCTTTATTTTATTTGGCTAAATAACCTATTCCATCGAATGGATTTACTATAGCTAAACCAAATCATTGCCGCACGGCCTACTATATGAGTTTCAGGAACGTAGCCCCAATATCTGCTGTCTTGACTACGATGCCTATTATCTCCCATCATCCAATAATAATTTTGCTTCACGATGTAAGTACTCGTTTCAACTCCATTGATAAAATACTTCCCTTGCTTTTCATCTAGAGCATTATGCTCGTAATTTGAAATAAGTCTACGATATAATTGAATGGTACTATCATTTAATTGAATCACATCTCCTTTTTTAGGGATTTGTATAGGGCCATAATTATCTACCGTCCAAGTAAAATGGGTGATGTCATTAGGAAAAGTATTCCCTACTACTTTATCATCATAATATTCAACCGAAACCACCTGTGGTAATTTTTTTAACTTTTCGGCAGCTGCTGCTGTCATGTTTATTTTAAATGTATTGGAAACGCCTTCCATGATTTGAAAATCAGACCCTGCTTCGTTAATATTAATTCCGATACTGTCTTGAATATAATCCTCAGAAATAGCCGTACCATTGGTTTTGACAATAAATTCGGTTTGAGAAAAAGGAGCCGCCATACCTGGCTTACCATTGACCCATAAATGACTTCCCTTTACTTCAATGATATCTCCTGGCACACCAACACATCTTTTAATGTAATTATCTGTTTTATCAACGGGATGCACTAAAATAGGATAATCGTTTAATAATTTTTCTCGATTATTATTATATTCAGGACTTCTTAATACATCGTAGTAAGGAATTTTACTACCAAATTCTGGTAGATTAATAATGGTATCCCCTGCTGGGAAATTAAATACAACTACATCGTTGCGATTAATATTTCTTATTTGCGGCAACCTTTTATAATCTAATTGAATCCACTTTAAATACGATGGTGTCGTGGGGGCCATTGGCAAAGTATTGTGTACAAATGGAAAACTCAAAGGTGTTTGCGGAATACGTGCACCGTAGGTAATTTTATCAACAAATAAAAAGTCATTTACCAATAATGTTTTTTCCATACTTTCTGTAGGAATTACATATGCTTCAAAAATAAAAGTGCGAATTAAGGTAGCAGCTACGACTGCAAAAACTGCAGCGTCAATCCACTCCCTTGAAGCCGATTTGTGGTAATGTTGTAAAGCATCTTTGCCATGCCATTTTTCAGTAGAAGAAAGTCCGATATAGGGTAAATAAATAAAGGGCATTAACACAACTAAACTATGATGAACCAATCCCACTTTTTTAAAATGCATTACAAAAATGATCGAAATCCATAAGCTTACAAATTGACCAAGGATGGGAATGAATTGAATCCAAAACCAAATTTTTGAAATTCCACAAAGTTCTACAACTTCCCATGTATTATAAATGGGGAGGATAGCTTTTGCATTTGAGACACCTGCTTTTTTTAGCATTAAAAAAATACCGATATGCCAACCTAGCCAATAAAGAATCAATAAAATATATCCCATAAAATTGTGGTTAATTTATATATAACAAAAATATCCCTTTGTGAGGGATATTGTTTAAAATATTTTTAAAGTAGCAAAGTATTAATATAAGTGGTCAATTTAAAGGATTATACCGCTTTAGGGATCATCTTATTTGTATTGATGCATCAATTCCTTCACCAACTGCACCGATCTTGCTACATCCGGGATAGCCAAAGCGGCTAAATTAGGAGCATAGTGCATGGGCGCATCGGCACTTGTAATACGGCGTATAGGGGCATCTAGATAATCAAATCCTTCCTTTTGAATACGATAACTTAATTCAGATGAAACGGAAGCAAAAGGCCATTGCTCTTCGATAATAACCAATCGGTTTGTTTTTTTAACGCTTTCCAATACAGTCATCCAATCTAAAGGTCTGATGGTTCTTAAATCAATTACTTCAGCACTAATGCCTTCTTTTTCTAATTCTGCTGCAGCTCCTAAAGCTACTTTCATCATTTTATTATAGGACACAATAGTGATATCGCGACCCATTTTTTTAACATCCGCCTTACCTAATGGGATATAATATTCATCATCAGGTATATCACATTTATCGCCATACATCACTTCACTTTCTAAAAACATGATAGGATCTTCCTCGTAACGAATGGCTTGTTTTAATAAACCCTTTGCATCATAGCCATTAGAAGGAGAAACAACTTTAATACCAGGTATATTGGCTAAATAACTTTCAAACGCAGTAGAATGTTGTGCCCCTAATTGTCCAGCACTCCCATTAGGGCCTCTCATCACAATAGGGCACCCAATTTGGCCGCCACTCATCGCAAGCATCTTGCTTGCCGTATTCAAAATTTGATCCAAAGGAAGTACTGCAAAATTCCATGTCATAAACTCCACAATGGGTCTTAAACCATTTTGTGCGGCCCCTACGGCGACTGCAGTAAAACCTAATTCAGAAATAGGTGTATCAATGATTCGTTTTGCACCAAACTCAGCCAACATCCCTTGGCTTACTTTATAGGCGCCATTGTATTCCGCTACTTCCTCCCCCATTAATAATACTTTTTCATCTCTTCTCATTTCTTCGCTCATCGCCTCCCTAAGGGCTTCTCTAAATGGTATTGATCGCATTGAAGTACAATTTGTTTTGAGTGGCAAAAATAAAGCTTTATATAGGAAAAATATAATTCTTACCCATAAAAAAAGGTCCCCTCCCGATAAATCGAGAAGGGACCTTTAGGACTAACCCATCCTAAAATATTAAAATATGTTATAAGCAAAACTTACATAGTACAATGCGCCGATAGCAGGGCTACCGTAAGCAGATTTGTAGTATTTGTTAAAGATGTTTGTACCCCCTGCTTTAATCAAAGATTTGTAAGAAGGTATTTTATAGGTTAACACCGCATCCATCGTTTGATATGAACTGATTGCTCCAACAGCAAATGTACTTACGTAATCGAAGCCATCTTGGTAATGGAAATTAGCGCTAAATCCTAAACGATTTTTAAATAAGAAACCGCTGTTGTTTAAGGCAATATTTGCTCTAATTTTTGGCGTATTGAAATATGGAATTACACCATCTGCCACTGTTCCAATTTCATCATTAAAGATGCTCGTAGAAATACTGAAATTTCTAGGCAATAAATAATCTAATGATAATCCCCATCCACTTGTTTTTACATCTCCTTCAGAATTGGTAGAGATGCTGTATGCCATACGCTTGCTTGCATCTAATACATCTAATGGACTAGGAGCTGCAGCATTACGAGATTGTATTACAGTTACACCACCAATAAAATTAGTATAATTTCCAGTATAGTAATAAAAATCAAGTAATAATTTTTTTGCAATTAAGGCCTTATATCCAATTTCCATTGAGGTCATAGACTCAGGCTTAAATTGATTAAATACTTGTTGTTTTAATAATGCTGTATTTGGAGCACCTGCCATTGCGCTTGCACCAAAAGCATTTACACTGGCTAAAGTGTATGCAGGATTTGTTGCGAAATTATAGTACTCTCTCAATTGAGGTAAACCTCCCATTAAACGAGTACCACCTCCTACTAACAAGTTAATCCATTGGTTTTGAGAAGAAGGAAAACGATAGGCTGTTTGATATGAAAGACGAACGTTATTATCTTGAGCCACTTTCACTACCATTGAAACTCTTGGTGTAAAACGACCATCAAAGTAAGTGCTCTTATCATAACGACCAGATGCAGAAATTTTTACAACATCATCAAATAATTTTTTTGACAATTGAGCATATGCCCCAGTTTCATTAATTTTAATAGCACCTGCAGTATCTGCAAATAAAGTTCCTTGAGAGTTTAACACATATTGTTTCATTGAAGCGCCCACCAATAAATCAGCACCCATTTTATCTAAACCTAATGCGTTCGTTAAATTGTATTGACCTTCAAAAACATTTAAATCAGATTTATCTAAGAACATACCACCACCCATAGAGATCGGTGTAGATATAATACTTTTAAATCTTGGATCTTGTCTAATGTTTCCTGTTGGACGATTGGCGTCAGCAATAGCACGTGCTGCAACAGTAGCTGCCTGAGCTGGCATACCAGCATCTCTGTATGAAGTTAAGGCAGACATATATGTAGGGAACCAAGTAGTACTAGGGCTCCATGCTTCATTAAAATAACGAGCTGCGATAGTTGCATTATAAGAAGCACCCGCATCTTCATTAGTCGTATATGCTCTTAACAACCAATCTTTAGATTTAATCTCTAATTTGTATTGACCCATTCTTAATTCCTTCAAAGAATAACGATCACTTCCTGTGTACACCGTGTTACCTGTTCCATTATAAAAGCTAAAAGATGCTTCTGTATTGTCAGATATTTTATAGTTAAATGATCCAGTCATTTTTACGTTTAATGTAGTTGGATCAATTACATCTTTTTCAGCATAACCTGTTCTTGATACATCTCCACCAAAAAAGCCCTTAGCGTTACCATATAAAAAAGGAGCATAAGGTGCTAAAGCAGCGTTTTGAGATTTTAAGAAAGCGGTATAAGTTGACAATGTTGGGAACATAGCAGTTGCACCATATAATTGGTTAAAAGCAGCATTGGCATAGGCTCCGGCTAATGGACCATAAGGAGCATAAGCAGCAGTTAAACTTCCAATTATTCCGTTTTTAACAGAACCGTATACTGAACTCAATGAGGTTGTCGTTTCATCACCATAAAAATTTACACCATCATAGTTGGGATCTGATTGACGAGTTCCAGGAATGGTTTGACCATTTTGAGAACCTGTTGTTCTAGAATAGTTTGTAGCATCTGTACCCACCCAATCTTGTGCTTCCACAAATTGAGCTGCAAATTTATAAGCAAAACGATCATTTACTTTTTGAGCCCATCTTACAGTCCAATCCTTATATGGAGCTAAAGAGCGTTGGTAGTTATCATAATGATTGAATCCTTGTTTCACTTGAAAACTTAATCCTTGATATTTGAAAGGATTTTTACTATTAATTAAAACAGTACCATTCATACCGCCTGCTCCATATAAAGCAGAAGAGGCACCTGGTAATAATTCGATATTGTCAACGTCTAATTCAGTTAAACCAATTACGCTACCTACTGAGAAGTTTAATCCAGGCGCTTGGTTATCCATTCCATCAATTAATTGATTAGCTCGAGTGTTACCACTTACATTAAAACCTCTAGTACTGATACTTTTAAAAGTTAAGCTAGCTGTAATCACATCCACCCCTTTTAGAGTACCTAAGATGTCATAATAACTAGATGCTGGAGTGTTTTTGATAGTTGTGTTACTAATTCTTTCGATAGAAACAGGCGATTCTAAAATACGCTCTGCTACTTTTGAAGCAGATACAACCACCTCAGAACCAAGTACAAAAGAAGGAGATAAGCTCACTTCTAATTTTGCGTTTATAGACGAAACTGGAACTTCTTTATTGGTATATCCAACAGATGAAAACACTAAAGTAAATGGTGTTTTTTGAGACACATTTAATCTAAATGTACCCTTATCATCTGTATAAGTACCATTAGTTGTTCCTTTCACTGTGACAGAAACAGCAGCTAATACTTCTGCAGAACTTGAATTTTTAACAGTACCATTAATAGTACCTGCATTTTGCGCTTTTAAAGACATTACCGATGAGGCAAGGATGATTAAAAGACTAAAATGGCGTAAAAATTTTCTCATATTTAATTGTTTTTAAGATGAATCGTAGTTAAAAATACTGAATTGTTCCCACTTCAGAAAAAATTATCAAAATTGTGTTAAAACTTTTAATTTAGTGGTATGAAATCCACACCCTTCCCAGGCCAAATCAATACTTACCATGGCAAAGTAAGAGATGTCTATTACATTGAAAATGAACTACTTGTAATGGTCGCAAGTGACAGAATCTCCGCATTTGATGTTATTTTACCTAACCCTATCCCTTTTAAAGGCCAGGTATTAAATCAGATAGCTGCCTATATGTTAAAGGCAACAAAGGATATTTGCCCCAATTGGCTATTGGACACCCCTGCGCCCAATGTAGCCATCGGAAAAAAATGTGTCCCCTTTAAAATTGAAATGGTAGTTCGAGGCAATTTAGTTGGCCATGCATGGCGCACCTATCAAAATGGGGGTCGTATTTTATGTGGCATTCAATTAGCCGAAGGATTAAATGAAAATGACTTTTTCCCTACGCCCATTATTACCCCTTCCACTAAAGCAAGTGAGGGTCATGATGAAGACATTTCTAAGGAAGACATCATTAGACAAGGATTGGCTAGTGAAGCCGATTGGAAAGTTTTAGAAAAATATGCACTTGCTTTATTCCAAAGAGGAAAAGAAATTGCTGCAAAACAAGGCTTGATTTTAGTAGATACCAAATATGAATTTGGGAAAATTGGCGACACCATTTATTTAATGGATGAAATTCACACGCCCGATTCTTCGCGTTATTTTTATGCAGATGGTTTTGAGCAAAGACAAGAAAATAAAGAAAAACAAAAACAACTTAGCAAGGAATTTGTACGCGAGTGGTTGATTGAAAATAATTTTATGGGAAAGGAAGGTCAAACGGTTCCCTTTATGTCTAGTGAATGGATTGATACCATTTCTAAAAGATACATTGAACTTTACGAGCAAGTGATTGGCGAAAAATTTGTACCTCAAAAATTATCTGACGAAGCAACTTTTAGTCTAGTGTCAGCTTCTTTGACAAAATTAGGATCCTTGTAAGAATAACTAAATATCTATTCCTAATCTAGGTCTCAATCGCTGTTTGCTTTTATTAAAAATTTGCTGCCCTTTGTCGATCCCTTTTCGCAGTTCAATTTGTTTTTCTAATGGCAAATGAACGATGTCAGTGCAACTCTGTGTGCAACATCCAGCATATGTCTCAGCGCATTTTGGACATTGAATAAATAATAAATGACAGCCATCGTTTTTGCAATTAGTATGCGTATCGCAAGGCGCACCGCATTGATGACATTTAGAGATAATATCATCTGTAATCTTCTCCCCCAAACGATCATCAAATACAAAGTTTTTCCCTTTAAATTTACTTTCTAATCCAGCTTCTTTAATTTTATTCGCATAATTAATGATACCTCCTTCCAAATGAAACACATTTTTAAAACCATGGTGTAACATATAGGCGCTCGCTTTTTCACAACGAATACCTCCAGTGCAATACATGATTATATTTGCTTCTTTTTTTTCCTTCATCATATCTGCTGCCATAGGTAATTGATCCCTAAAAGTATCCGACGGAATTTCAATTGCTTTTTCAAAATGACCCACTTCATATTCGTAATGATTACGCATATCTATGACAATGGTTTCAGATGACTCCAACATCGAATTCATTTGTTGGGCAGTTACATATTTGCCTTTTTTGTCCATGCTAAAATTTGGATCATCTATACCATCTGCGACAATTTTTTCTCGGGTTTTTATTCTAAGCGCCCAGAAACTTTTTCCATTGTCATTCACCGCTGTATTTAATCTTAGTTCATTCAAGCCAGGAATAGCATATAAATATTGCTTAAAATGTTCAAACAAATGCGAGGGCACACTTATTTGGGCATTGATTCCCTCTTGTGCAACATAGATTCGTCCAAATACTTGCAATGCATTTAATCCTTGATACAAATCATCTCTAAATTGCAGAGGATCATTGATGGGGAAATACTGGTAAAAACTAATGGTAATACGAGGAAAATTTTCCTGGTATAATTTCTCTTTTAACTCCTTGTTGGAGATACGATTGTGCAATACTGACATAAAATAAATTTAATCCCAATTACAGGTTGGGAAAATTCAATGCAAATATAAAAAATAAGTTCCTATCTACAACCTCATTACTTTGTAGCCCTCGCAAAACTCCCTGTCAGGGAAGCCAATCCTCCTAATAATGCGCCCATAAAAGTAGTTACAGCGATTAATGCTATGTATGAACCCTTTAGAGGTAATATTGTAGCCACTTTCATCGATAAAATATGGTCATTGCCTTGATCTAATAAAATAGCTAAGCCGCACCATAATAGTCCAATTGCAACAAAGCCAGATAAAAAAGAGTAGAACGCTTTTTGCGGAATGGCCATAGCTACTATTAAATTAGTGATGACAAAACTCCACCAAGGAAGGTTGCCATAAATACCTGCAGCATAAGCTAACAAGGCTGATAATATAATACTGATTAATATTTTCATGATATTCTTTTTAAGGATAATTAATATTTAACTAAGCG
Organism: uncultured Bacteroidota bacterium; assembly: GCA_903824725.1. GTDB lineage: Bacteria > Bacteroidota > Bacteroidia > Chitinophagales > Chitinophagaceae > Sediminibacterium. Next base: position 76,370 of record CAIJXU010000013.1, read on the forward strand.
GCTTTAAATTGAAGATGCCATTTTGTTCTTGCATTTTGTTTTAGTTTTTCTTTTCCTAAAAACAAAAATCTATAATATTGTCCAGCAGCCCATGTGTTTACAAAACTATCATAATAGGGACTACCTGGATTACCACTTTGACCTCCAGGATATAAACCATAAGCTTCAATCTCGTCGGTCAAATGAACAATCATTCTCCAACTAGGGCCGTGATTTTCGGTGGTTGCATTAATGATATTAACACCCCCTCCTATGGGTAAATTTAATCTACTCAATACTGGCATTTTAGTTAAATGTAAAATACGAGTTGCTTTAAATAAAGACCATTCTAATTTATTTTCTTTTTCTAATTCCGATAATTTTTTAGTCGCATTTTCAACACCTAAAGTAACCTGATCTTTAAAATTTTCAATTTTGTCTTTTGTTCTTATATCATCAGCAATCACCCAATTAGAATCTTTGTTCATTTGATCTAGCAATACGAATGCTTCTGGTTTGGTTAATGGGATTGTTGATCCTGCTAATTCATCACCCCATACGGCTTGCTCCACACTATCCCAAATGATTTTAAATACGGTGATGCCTTTTGAATTTACACTATTATTTAAATCCCAATTCGTCATTTCATTAACCATTCTTTTGGCATCGTTGCTTAGCTTATCCAATTGTAAATACCTCATCATAGCTGGACGCGCAGTGGCTGCAAATACATTATAGTTATCTGTTTGCAACGCTTGCATATCCTGTGCCGTAATTTGATTCATACTCGTCAAATGTTTATTCACACTAATACCTCGATACAATGGAAAAGCAGAAGCAGCTCCTAAATAATAGGGATAAGTGGGATCGGTTGCGGGCTGATTAGCACTACTTACAAATCCTCGAGCTGGATTTTTAATCATTGGATTTTCATCATTAGGTATAATACCCTGCCATGCATAACTGGAGTCCTCTCCTGGCATAATAAAATCACCTTGCCTTTCCCATCTTGCTACAAATCTTCCTTGTTGTTTAATTGCGATATCTCCTGTCTTAGTTGCTAAAACAAAATTTTGTCCAGGGCAGGTCCATAATGAAATAGCATGTAAATAATCCTCATAATTTTTTGCTCTATTCAATTGATAAAACGTTTCAACACCTGTTGATGTGCTATGCGCTGTCCATTGCACTGCTAAATTACGACCATTGGATTGTGGGTTTTGATAATGAGCATCAAACATCGTAGGGCCCCAATTTGTCATTGCAATATCTTCAATCACATCGGTACTGTCTTTTACTTTTATGATTTCTTTTCTTTTTGTTGTCGACTTCCAAGCACCATTATACCAATATTCATTTTGCGTACTGTCTTTAAATTTAATTTCATAATAATCAAACACATCACGGCCAGCATTGGTTACGCCCCAAGCTAAACTATCATTAAAGCCAATAATGACTGCAGGTGAACCTGGAAAACTTGCTCCATAAGTACTATGTGTTGGAGTGGTAATTTGAATTTCATACCATAAGGAAGGTAGGTTTAAACCCAAATGTGGATCACTACATAATATAGGCCTTCCTGATTTTGTTTTACTTCCAGACACAGCCCAATTATTACTTCCATTATTTTTATCAGGCGCTTCTGGCATGGCTACATTATTAATCGCCAATGCATTTGTAGTATGTAAATAAGAGGAATCTGAGTTGGATGGCTTTTTTGGAATGATAGAAGGTTTTGCAAAATCAGTTCCTTTGGGTATAATAGGATCTAATGAATCTTGCTTGTTGGTATATAATTTATCAAATAAATCATACCCTAAAAAATCCCTTGTATTGGTTAGTTGTAAATCAGCGTTGGCAGAACGGCCTGTTAAGTCATAAGACATGAACATCAAAAATAAATATGTTTTTTTGGGCGTCCAATCCTCAGGTACATAATTCATTAGTTTAAATTCAAAAGGCAAATCCGTTGGATCCAATTGTTTAATATAAGCATTCACCCCTGCAGTATATGCATCCAAAGTGGCTTTCATTAGAGGGTTGGTCGCATTAATATTAGCTTCTGTCTGTTCTGCTCCATAAACCATTCCTAATCTTCTAAAAAAACGATCAATGGGTAATTTATCTGCTCCTGCAATTTCACTTAACCTACCCGATGCCACACGTGTTTCAAAATCCATTTGCCATAACCTAAACTTTGCATGCAAATAACCTTGTACAAAATAGGCATCTGCATCATGATCAGCATAAATATGAGGCACTAATCTATCATCCACATATACGTCTACATTTCCTTTTAATTCATTTGCGATGATCGTAGCATCAAAATTGGTATTTATTTTTTCAGCATTCTTCCAAAATCCATGTTGCGGAGATAAAAAATAACCTAATCTCGGTGCTTTTGAGTTCCCAATTTTAAGTTGTGTATCTAAAGTAAAAACTAATCCGGTGGTGAGGATAGCGCTTGCTATCAATGGCAATAATCGCATAACATGTATTTAGACTACTAAATTACACAATATTATTTAACTAATTGTGCGTTAAAATGCGACAAATGGGAAGATAAATTTAAATAAGGATAGGTCGTCAACAATCTTTCTGTTTTTACAATACAATTTTGCAAAAATGCTTGATGGCTTTCAGAGCCTTGGAAAAAAGGTTTATGCTGCATTGCTAATTGTAATTCTGCTACTTGTTTCATGATGGATTGGGTATCCTTGTCCATATAAGTTTCTACTAATTTTTCCCATACGTATTGAGAAGCTGCATAGTTAGGGTGCACTAAATCCTCGGCATAAAATCGGTAATCTCTAAGATCATCCATTACATATTCATAAGCAGGGAAATATTCCATAGACTCAAATTGCGAAACCACTTCATGAACAGCTTGAATCAAAACTGCCTTACTACGATTATTCTCAATCAAGCCTTCTCTTAAATGACGCACCGGGCTAATCGTAAAAATAATATGTATATGAGGGTTAAACTGCTTTAATTGCTTAACCATATTTTGCAGTAATTCAATTAAAATCTCGGACTTCATTAAATATTTATCAAACCAAACAGCAGGTGCCTTATGATTATTAGCGACCACCTGCCCCTTGGCTGAAGGGGCATTATCATTCAATTGGTATAACCAGGCCGAGCCTAATGTGATCACCAAATGATTGGCCGATTTTAAATAAGCATGGCCTTGCTTAATGGATTCATTTATTTTATTCAGCGCGTCTAACTCAGTAATACCAGATAACTTGCTGTGGTGATTCCAGCTATTCCAAACATCATTTAAATAAAATAAGTCGGAGGATGTGTATTTTTTTTGAATAATACAATCCTCAATGGCGTTGCAAACACTGATCGGATTAAATAAAATGCCATGTGAATTTTCAAGTACATTAAAGAGATGTGTATTTAATTTGGCTCCCATGTTTTCAGAAAAACAAGACCCAATTAAAAACAGATTATCTCGGTACCCTATTGGATATTCGGACCGCTTTGAATCTAAGGTTAATTTAAATTTTATATGGCTCATAATTTAACCTACTTGTAGGCATGCTTTATTGATTAATCGGAAACATTCTTTGCTTCATGGCTTCATATAAAATAATGCCTGCTGCCACGGATACATTAAATGAATCAAAATTAGTAGCCATCGGTATTTTAAAAAAATAATCTGCCGCCTTGGCTAAATAAGGCGTAACGCCTCTGCCCTCATCTCCCATAATAATACAAGAAGGAATGGTTAAATCTAATTCATGAATATTTTTATCGGCGCGCATTTCACTTGTAAAAACTTGTATGCCATTTAAATGAAGCGCATCAATGGCTTTTAATAAACTAGACACTCTAACTACTTGTATATGCTCTAATGCGCCTGCACTACTTTTAAACGCTTCCTCATTAAGTGCGCCCACTCCCTTATCAGGAATAATTAAAGCTTGCGCACCACAGCAATGTATACTTCTACTAATGGCTCCAATATTTCTTACATCTGTCACCCCATCTAACATTAAAAATAAAGGCGTCTCTCCTTTGGAAACAACAAAGTCAATCACTTCTTGTAAATCTAAATATTTAACTGCAGATATAAAGGCCAATACCCCTTGGTGATTTGCCTTGGTCATCCCATTTAATTTTTCAATAGGCACTAATTGAATGGGAATGTTTTTTTCCCTAGCAAAATGTTTAATCTCATTTAGTCCTTCGCCATCTGCATTTTTTTGAATTAATATTTTTTCAATATTTGTATCAGTGCCAAAAGACTCTAAAATAGGCTGTCTTCCAATAATAAATTTTCGTTCAGTGGTTGCTGAACGCGGTTTATTAAAACGAGGCTTTGATTGATAAGGCCTCCCAGATTTTTGTTGTCTATCTTCCATATTTTTCAAAGTTACTCAATTATGATTATCCATTTACTTATGTCCTGCATTAGATTGAATGAAATGCCATTTTAAAATAGCGGCTACCGAAATGGAATCTGTGATCTTGCCCTCCATCACCCATTGAACGGCCTCTGTAAAAGGTAGTTTTTTAATGGCTAACTTTTCAGTGTCTTCTGGCTCTGATTTACCTGCAATTAATTGTTGAGCCACATACACCACAGCATATTCATCCGAAACTGAATTTGAAACATGCATTCTTAAAATTTCGGTCCATTGGTTTGCTTCAAAACCCGTCTCTTCCTTTAATTCTCTTTTAGCAGTTTCAAGATAATCGGTGCCTTCCGGGCAACCCCCTTCTGTAATTTCCCAACTATAGGCGTCTAATACAAATCGGTGCTGCCCTACCAAATATGTATTCCCTTGATCATCTAATGCAATGACGCCAATCGCAATATTTTTAAAATGAACTTTGCCATAAATACCCGGCTTGCCCGCAGGCGTAATTACCTGATACTCGGTTAAATTTATCCATGGATTATCATAAACTAATTGACTACTGATGGTTTCCCAAGGATTTTTTTCATGCTCCATACAACATCTATTTTGTTATAAAACTAAAAATCCCCTCCTGAGATTCGGGAAGGGATTTTTATTGTTTTAACTATTTTATTTTAAACCAAAAGCTTTTTTTACTTTGGCTACATAATCTAATTTCTCCCAAGTAAACAATTCCACTTTCATGGTTTTTGTTTTTCCATCTGGGCTTGTAAATGTTTTAGTGACTGTCTCATTTTTGCGACCCATATGTCCGTAAGCAGCAGTCTCACTATACATTGGTGTTCTTAACTTTAATCTTTGCTCGATAAAGTAAGGACGCATATCAAATACGCTTTCTACTAATTTACCAATTTGACCATCCGTTAATTTTACTTTAGCAGTGCCATAAGTATTTACATTGATTGAAGTAGGTTTAGCAACACCAATCGCATAAGATACTTGTACTAATACTTCACTTGCTACACCAGCAGCTACTAAGTTCTTAGCTATATGACGCGTTGCATATGCAGCAGAACGATCCACCTTACTTGGATCTTTACCAGAGAAAGCACCACCACCGTGTGCACCTTTACCACCGTAAGTATCTACGATAATCTTACGACCTGTTAAACCAGTGTCACCATGCGGACCACCAATTACAAACTTGCCTGTAGGATTAATATGATACTTAATGTCATTGTTAAACAACTTAGCGTATTTCTTATATTTTGCTTTTACTCTTGGGATTAAAATTTCAACGATGTCTTTTTTGATTTTAGCTAACATCTTTCCTTCTGCATCAAAATCATCGTGTTGCGTACTCACCACTATTGCATCAATCCTTACAGGTTGATTTTTATCGTTGTACTCTAATGTTACTTGAGATTTTGCATCAGGGCGTAAATAGGTAATCGCTTTATTCTCTCTTCTTAATGCAGCTAATTCAATTAAAATTTTGTGTGCTAAGTCCAAAGCCAACGGCATATAGTCGTCTGTTTCGTTTGTTGCATAACCAAACATCATCCCTTGGTCACCAGCACCTTGCTCTTCTTTTTTCTTCTTATCCACTCCTTGATTAATATCTGCAGATTGTTCATGAATGGCAGATAAAATTCCACAACTATCCGCTTCAAACATATATTCACTCTTGGTATATCCAATTTTTTTGATCACGTTACGCGCAATGGTTTGAACATCTAAATAGGCTTTAGATTTTACTTCGCCTGCCAAAATAACTTGACCCGTTGTTACTAATGTTTCACATGCCACTTTTGATTGTGGGTCAAATGCTAAAAAGTTGTCAATTAAAGCGTCAGAAATCTGATCGGCTAATTTGTCTGGATGTCCTTCAGAAACACTTTCTGAAGTAAATAAATATGGCATAGATGAGTATTTAAGGTGCAAATATATAAATAAAAGCAGTTTTAATCATATCGATACTACAAATCTGAATAATAAATATGTAGTCTCATTCTGAACTTTGAATGTTTCCCCCCACCCAATCGAACCCTTCCCATGGCAGGCTCGTTTCCTAAGCTATTGGTTAAGTAATCCACCCCAGATGCTTTATTGTTTGGATAAGGTGGCACAAACATAATAGAATCATTTACTGGAGCTAAAATACGGAAATCAAATATTGAATCGGTTCGAGAAATAACCCCTTGCACATATCTACTTACATTAAAATTATAAGTCGCCACTTGATCGTAACCTTTGATTGATTTGTAGGATAACCAACCTCCAAATCTTCTCATGACTTCAGCACTAGATGTACCTATATAATCATTCGGCACATTTCTTACTCTCTTGGTGGCTGTATCATACATGCCAAGGAATAAATATTTAGGAGGAAGCATTTGTTTTTCGATGGTATTCAAACGTGCATCATCAGGAACCTGTTCTGCAATTAATTCAGCACGATGAATCAACTTATTTTTAAATACTTTAAGTCCAGGGACAACCACTTTAACCATGGTACCAGGACTGGTTTGAACATATACCAACGAATCGTTTAACTTATTATTAAGCGCCTTGTATGCCTCAGAAGTAGTACGATTTCTTGTAATGAAATTAGCATCTGCATTATTTGCTAAGCTGTATTTAAAATATAGTACAGAGGTATCCCTTTTAGTACCACCAATTGCATAAGACTTAAAGTAGAGTCCTAACTTGGTATTGGTATCAGTCATTCCAATACGAATTAAAACATTACTATTCATATTCGTCGTCACTGAAAAACCATTAAAATAAGTTCGCATAGCAGAATCAGAACGATAAGCCCCAGTAGTATCAAACCCTTTTATTAACATATTCGCTACCGACGGCAATAACTTAATTCTGATTTGATTAGTGGATTGTTCAAAACGACTAATAATGGAATCACGGGCTTTTGTAAAATCTAATGTATAAGGATTAGCTAAGGGTGTGCCAATTTTAAGATTATAGGCGTTAGGATAATTACTAGCATAGTATTTTTGATTCGCTACAGACTCTTCGTCAATATTGTTAACATTGATGGTGACAGGATTGGAAGAATCTCCATAAAATCCGCGATAACTTAATATCAATACTGCAGAGTCTACAACAAGGCTGTCTTTGATCCCTGGGAAATAAAAAGGAAACGCATCAGGTTTAAGTTGAAAAAACATGTTTGCATGGGTGGTACCAAAGATGGGATCGTTAGAAATGTTCCCAACAATATGCTCATTTGAACCATAAATTCTCAAAGAATCTGGGTAATCCACTGTTTCTGTTACTACATCCAAAATGGTATCTTTTGTATTAACGGCATCCATTGCTGGTAAAAGTCCCAACCCTAATTCCGAAGTACTAATACGAGTACAGGCCAAAAACAGGACGGTTAATAAAACAAAAAAAGAAAATTTCTTAAGGGTGTTAATTGATGCCATGAATTTAATTGTAATTACTTTGCTGCAAGATCGTTGTATAAATCTAAATACTCTGTTAAATCGGAATCCCAGCCATTAAAAGGTATCACTTTTTTACCCTTTACTACTGAAAATTCAGATACTAATTTTTTATCTAATACATCAGCTCCGAAAGTGATGGCATCTGCATAAGTAGCGCCCCCTCTGAATAAAGCTGTATTATTTAAGTCCTTGAAAGCCTCCAAGTCTTTTTCTTTCATATTGGTATTAATCAAGGATTTAGTTAAAAAATCCTTAGCTAATTTTTCTTCAAATGTATTTTGACCAATAGTGAATACCACTTTAGCATTGGAAAAAACGGGCTCCTTTTTAAAAGCGGTTTTGATATAGGCAGGTATTAAACCAGTCATCCAACCACTGCAATGAATGATATCAGGAGGCCAGCCAAATTTTTTCACCGTCTCAAGAGCTCCTCTACAAAAAAAGATGGTACGAAGTACATTGTCATCAAACCACTTTTCGTTTTCGTCGTGAAAAATATGTTTTCGTTTAAAGAAATCCTCGTTTTCTAAAAAGTAGACCTGTAATCTTGCATTAGGCAAGGAGGCTACTTTAATTTGTAATGGGTAGTCATCTCCGTCCACTTGAACATTGATGCCAGAAAGACGAACCACTTCGTGCAATCGATGTCTGCGTTCATTAATTACGCCAAATCTTGGCATAATACAACGCACTTCTAATCCACTGTCGTTGCTTTTGATGGCGAGCTTATTGATTACCTCCGCAAACTCGGTCAGCTCCAAATAGGGCGACATTTCTGTGGCGATATATAAGATTCGTTTTTTTTCAGACATTCATTTTGTATTTATCTCAGAACCATCTTTGAGTCTGCAAAGTTACATAAAACCAAGGACTTTAAGAAACATCAAAAAACACTAATAAAACCACCTTCCCCAACGCATATCTTAACAAATGGTCGTAAATTGCACAACATAGGTTAATACCCCATTAGTTATGGCCAAATTTTTAAAAATAGGATTCTTTTTCATGGTTGGCATTTTGCTGATTTGGTGGAGTTTACATCAAATTCCACCCCAAGAATGGGACAAATTCACCAAGGCCCTTGCCAAGTCCAAATTCTGGATCATCATCCCTGTTTTTTTTATCTTAGGCTTATCTCATTTTGTAAGAGCCCTGCGCTGGAGGTTGATTATGGAACCTTTGGGTTACAAGCCCTCCATCATGAACACTTTTTTGGCGGTTTTAATTGGTTATTTAGCCAATTTAGCCATCCCTCGTTTAGGTGAAGTTTTAAAATGTACATTATTATCAAAATACGAGAAAGTCCCTGCCGATAAGATTGTGGGGACCATTGTTGCCGAAAGGGCATTTGATGTATTAAGTTTAGGTGTTGTTTTTTTATTAGCACTTACTTTACAATTTAGTGTCATCAAGGCAGGTTGGGATCAATTAAATCACGAAAAGGTCACCCAAGCTTCTACTTCAAATCAAAGTTTATTTATTGTAGTAGGAATTATTATTACGTTTATTATTATTGCTACCATTTTATTTTTTGCATTCAAGCATAAATTTGAAAATGTTATTGCAAGTATCAAAAGTGTTTTATTAGGAATTTGGGAAGGGGTTATTAGTGCTACCAAATTAAAAAAACATAATTTATTCTTTTTTTACACATTCAGTATTTGGTTCCTTTATTTATTGGCAACCTACATAGGATTGTATGGAACAGAAGGTACCGCCAGTTCCTTTTCTACTGCAATCAGTTGTTTAGCTTATGCTAGTATTGGCATGATTATTACGCCAGGAGGCATTGGTGCTTACGCCTACTTTTTAGCAAAAGTATTAGAGCTAAATGGCATTGAATATACATTAGGTTTAGCCAATGGCACTTTACAATGGTTTTCACAAGTAATCATCGTGATTGTTCTTGGCGGATTAAGTTTAATCCTACTCCCTTTTATTAATAAACAAGCAAAGTAATATGCGATTAGTGGATAGTATCAATCAAAAAATTAAAACAATAGACCAAGCTAAAGCGGTGATTGCCTCATGGAAAATTTTAGGCAAAACAGTGGCCTTTACCAATGGTTGTTTTGACATACTTCATCCAGGACATTTATACTCCTTATCACAAACTGCAAAGGAAGCAGATTACTTAATTGTTGGACTCAATAGTGATGATAGCGTTAAACGATTAAAAGGACCAGATCGACCAATTAATAATACCCATGATCGCGCCCTTATTTTAGCCAATTTAGTATTGGTTGACATGGTTGTTGTATTTGAGCAGGACACCCCTTTGGAATTAATATCCAACTTGTTGCCAGATATTTTAGTGAAAGGGGGCGACTATACCATTGACACTATAGTTGGAGCAAAAGAAGTCATTGCAAATGGCGGGAAAGTAATTATCAATCCTATCGTAGAAGGATTTTCAACAACAAAGTTGATTGAAAAAATTAAAAAATAAGAGGGTTCTTTTGATAACCTAACCACACATTACAAAATTAAGAATTGATATGCGTCGTATTATTTTTATTATTTTATGCAGTTTTACTAGCGTTATCACTTTTGGTCAAAGCAGTCAAAATTGGCATTGGAAGGATTTAAATTCCGATTCCGTTCACGGTATTAGTTTACAAAAAGCTTATCAAGTTTTAGCCACCCTACCTCAAAAGCCCTCTCCCATCATTATTGCCGTTATTGATGGAGGAGTAGATACCAATCACATCGCATTAAAAAATTTACTTTGGACCAACACAAAAGAAATTCCCAATAATTATATCGACGATGATCATAACGGATATATAGATGATGTGCATGGTTGGAATTTTTTAGGAGGCAAGGATGGACGCAATATTGACAAAGCATCGGCCGAGATGACCAGAATATATCATCGATATAAAAATATTTATGAAGAAAAGCCAATAGATACCAACCGAATGAGTTCAAAGGAAAAAAGCGATTATCTAATTTGGAAACAAACACAAAACGAAATTCAGATTTCAGAAAACGATCTTGCTACTTTGCAATATATAAAGATGGCGATGAATGCTTTAATTAAAATGGGTAATATTTTGCTAAAGGAAGTACCTGATTCTAATTTTACGATTCCGAAATTAGAAGCCTACCAACCCATAGGACGAATCACCCTAGATACTAAAATGGCATATTTGCGAACTGTGAAAATTTTAGGTATTGAAAATGAAACAACTTACCCAGACATTATAAAAGATTTAGAAGAATATATTGAATCAAAAGAAAAATTAGCCAACGCTAAAGAAATAGCACCCCCACTAATAAGAGAAGACATCATAAAAGATAGATACGATGATTTTTCAGATAAATATTATGGCAACAATGATATAACAGGCCCTAACGCAAGACACGGAACGCATGTAGCTGGATTAGTTGCAAGTATTCCAGATTCTAGTTGGAACCTTAATAGATTATATCCTTCTATTAAAATAATGACTGTGCGTTGTGTCCCAGATGGTGACGAATATGATAAGGATGTCGCTTTAGCCATTAGATATGCAGTTGACAATGGCGCTAAAATAATAAATATGAGTTTTGGTAAATCCTATTCCCCTCAACAAGCTTGGGTTGATAGTGCCATTAGATATGCTGCCCAAAAAGATGTTTTATTGGTTCATTCTGCTGGCAATGAATTTTACAATTTGGATATAAAACAAGTTTATCCCAATACTTATTCTCCAAGCTTCAAAGACACTGCTAAAAATGTAATCACCATTGGCGCAAGCAGCGATCCTTCATTGAAGCATTTTTTATTAACCGACTTTAGTAATTATGGAAGTAAAACGGTGGATGTGTTATCCCCTGGAGATAAAATATATTCTACCTTACCGGGCGTAAATAACTATGGTTATTTAAATGGGACCAGCATGTCTTCCCCTATCGTAAGTCATATCGCTGCTATGATTCGATCTTACTTTCCACAATTATCAGCAATCCAAGTAAAACAAATTATTATAAACAGTGCTTGGAGACCCAATGACCCCTCTCTAAAATTTGCAATTCCAAATAAGGAAACTGATAAAACATTATTAGAAGTAAGTATGACTGGCGGTATAGTGAATGCGGCAAATGCAATTACTATGGCAAAATCATTCAAAGCAATGGCCCCCTTATCCAATGAAAGAAAAAAAGAAGTAAGAATTAAAAAATAAAATTGAATATTTACCAAAATAAACACCCTTATGTCCCGACCTAGTGCTACCGAATTTGCGCCCTTTCATCAAACTTATATTAATTATACAAGTGGAAAAGATTACTCCATTTTGGTACAACAATACAATGACCGAATTATTGAATCCTGGAATGCCATCCCTACTGAAAAAATCAACTTTGCTTACGCTCCAGATAAATGGACCATTCGTCAAATGTTTCAACATGTCATTGATACCGAAAGAATTTTGGCTTATCGCGCATTGTCCATTGCAAGACAAGAAAAAATAAATCTTCCTGGTTTTGACGAGAACGCGTATGCTAAATTAGCTACTGCTTCGCATCGCAATTGGAAGGAAATGCAGGTAGAATGGAAAATTGTGAGACAGTCTACCAACCTCTTATTTTCTTCTTTTACAGAGGAAGACATGAAGCAAAAAGGTATGGCGAATGAAAATGCCTTGTCCGTTAATGCACTTGGATTTATCATTTTCGGGCATGCACTACATCATTTACATATATTGAAGGAACGTTATGAGATTTAAGTAATTGTACTACCCAACATTTTTATACACAAAAGGCCCCCGATTACTCAGGGGCCTTTTTAATATAATTACAATATTGAATTATTTAGCTGCATAAATATGAATGGCTAATTGCACATCCTTATCTACCATACCTATACCATAATTGACTCCAAAAACAGTTCTGTCAAACGAGAAAAAAGCTTCGGCAAAAAAGCCTTTGTCTTTTTCGTTAAGATCAGCACTTCTAATTACTGCTGGAAAGCTTACTGGTGCTTTAATTCCTTTCATTGTTAAATCGCCTGTGATGGTTACTTTTCCTTCACTTACATATTTAACAGAAGTAATAGTAAAATTAGCTTCGCCAAATTTAGCAATATCAAAAAAGTCTGCAGAAGATAAATGACCTTGTAATTTTTCACCACCACCTGCATCTGTTACTTTTAATCCAGCAACATCAATAACAAAGCTACCACCTGTCAATTTACCAGCATTCACCTGAAGTGAGCCAGATTTCAAAGGGAAATAACCTGTGTGGAAATCGCTTTTTTTAGAGCCTATCCAATCTACTTTACTTTTTTGAGCGTTTACAGTATAAGTAACGCCCTCGATCATTTTATCTTTTTTTGTAAATGCTACTAAAGATAAAGATGCAGTGATTAAGGCAACTGCGAAAATGATTTTTTTCATATTGGTTTTTATTTTTTTAATGTTTGAGCTAACTAAAATAAGCAAAATTATTTGTGTATTCAATTAGTTGACCCGGGTTATATAATATTTTAATATTATTAATA
>CAIJXU010000014.1 GCA_903824725.1 uncultured Bacteroidota bacterium
AATAACATTAAAAATACTTATATAAAATAGGATTTAGATTATGCTAATGAATATAATAATGATAGTAGAAGAAGTATAAATATTAATCGACCATTTTACTCTGTTATTGCTAAAAATGCGGGCGGTGTTTTTTTTGAAAACCGTATGCAAACCGAACAATTTCCAGTGGATGATTTGCTTAATCCACAAGTTATTTCATATGATTTTCAGGAATATTGGTATGGAAGAGCTTTTAAGATCAACTCTAAATCTAATCCTAATCGTTATTTTAATAATTTGGTTTTGGCACTAACCTATAATCAAAAGAATTTTGGACGCCAACCTGATGTTGTTTTAGACCCAAGTTTATATTTTTCAAAGGAGAAAAATTGGGTAGGAATGATTGGTTTTTCAAAACAAAAATTCTATCAAGATACCTTTTTATTCAATTTTGAAATTGAGGAGGATATTCCGTATGGAGAAAATATTGCATTGATTATTGGGCACCAAGAAAAGAACAGCACTTCAAGAATGTATTCAGGTATTAGTGTTTCGTATGGTAAAAAATTTAAAATGGGTTACTTTAGTGGAGTTGCCGAGTGGGGAAGTTTCTATAATTCAGGTTCAACTGAACAAACTACGTTTAAATTAGGATTAAATTATTTTAGTCCGCTTTTGCATGTTGGAAGTTGGCGATTCAGACAGTTTATTAAACCAACTTTTATTTGTGGAAATAATCGCGATGCTTCTTTTAAAGATCGTTTAAATCTATTAGAAAGTGATGGTTTGCCAGGGTTTAATAGTCGTTTAAATGGTGTTCAAAAATGGAGTGTTTCTTTTCAAACGCAATCGTATATTCCTGGAAGTTGGTATGGTTTCCGCTTTAGTCCTTATTGTAATGCAACATTGGGCTCTATTGCTGGTGAAAATGCGTTACTTTCAAGCAAAGTATATTCGAAATTTAGTATTGGAGCCTTAATCAATAATGATTTTTTAGTTTTCAATAGTTTTCAAATTTCATTTTCATATTATCCCACCATTCCGTTCGAAGGCGACAATATCATGAAAATCAACTCCTTTGAAAATAATAATTTGACTTTATACGATTTTCAGTTGTCTAAGCCGGCTTATATTCGTTATGAATAGTTTTTTATTTCAGGTTTGATTATATCGTCATTGAAAACAGCTTGGTTTCTGGTGCATTTCTAATAAGACGTAAATCAAAAGCCATGCAAATATTTCGAACAAAAGGCTTTCCTTTTTCGGTTACTGTAATAGTGTCGTTTTGAATGGTAAGTAACCCATCTTCTCGCATTTCTTCTAAACTATTTAGCACTGTTGAAAGTTCTGGAAAATCTAAGTTGTTGTCTTTCCATGAAGTGGTGAATTGACACATTAAATTCAAAATATGTTTTCTAATAATTAAATCTTCAGGAGTAAGTAAATGTCCTCTAAAAATAGGCAATTGATTATCTTCTAAATGGGTATAATAATCTTCTAGTGTTTTTTCGTTTTGTGCAAAACTGTACCAACTATCACTTATAGAAGAAACACCTAATCCAATCATCAGTTGTGTTTTAGATGCGGTGTAGCCCATGAAATTACGATGTAACTTACCTTCATTGAAAGAAGTATATAAGCTGTCTTTATCTAACGCAAAATGATCCATTCCTATTTCGTGGTAACCATTTTGAGCTAATTGTTTTTTACCTTCTTCATACAACATACGCTTTTCATCATCTTTAGGTAAATCTTCGTCATTAAAACCGCGTTGACCATTGCCTTTAATCCATGGCACATGGGCATAACTATAAAATGCTAATCGGTCAGGAAATAATGATTTTG
>CAIJXU010000015.1 GCA_903824725.1 uncultured Bacteroidota bacterium
AAGACTAAGCTTTTATTCTATCCCCAAACCCCTTCCCAAAGACGGTAAGGAAGTTGTACTTGAAATAACCAAGTGTATTTAACTCCTGAATCATCTTGGCATCGGTTTCTGCCAAGCGTTGAGGCGTGGACATGTCAATCTTGTTGATTTGTGCCAAACCGGTAATACCTGGACGAACAGAATAAATTCTACGAGAATCACGCTCGTTAATCAATTCTTCTTGATTAAATAAATTAGGACGGGGACCCACCAAACTCATATCTCCCACAAAAACATTCCACAGTTGAGGAAGTTCATCTAACTTAGATTTACGCAAGAAACTACCAAAGGGTGTAATGGATGAAGCGCTAGCCAAATGAGTGGCCACTGATGGGGCGTTTACATGCATTGAACGAAACTTCATTAAACGAAACGGCTTCTTGCCCTTACCCACACGTTCTTGACGAAAGATAGGCGATCCTGTATCAAAGTACCCACTTGTAATTAAAACAAGCAAAATTGGACTCAGCAATAAGAGCCCAAAAAACGAAAAGAAAATGTCAAAAATTCTTGTCATTAATTTTTGAAAGATTTAAATGTCTTTAATAGACCCTCTCTGCTTGACACTGGTAAGGGTTTTCCTATTGCTGCTTTGATTTTATTATTACTCACCACATAGGATGAAGTCAATTTATGTAAACGCTCTGTGTTCAGTGGTAAATGAAGTTTATCTCCTAAGGATGCAACACACCTAATAAACTTCTTTGAAATCCTCCAAATCTTTTGTTTTTTATTTTGAGATTCCGCCATAATTGAAATTACTTCATTGGTAGAAAGTGCTAGATCATCGGATACATTATACACCCCAGAAGAGATATCTACCCGTTCTATTAATTCCCTAATGATAAACAACAAATTGTGAATACTACAGTAGGAACGTTTGTTTTCAAATGCACCTAAAGGCCATGGAATACCTTTAGAAACAAATTTATAAAGCAAATTCAAATTTCCTTTATTACCTGGCCCATGAATCATACATGGTCTCAAAATATAAACCCTTTTCCCAATGGGTATTTCTTTGGATAAAATATATTGCTCTGCCAAAAATTTGCTTTTACCGTAGTGAGTAATAGGATCATTATGAAAACTTTCTGTTAATTCAGCGTCTATTTCATCAGAAACGGCTTTAACTGAACTTAAAGTTATAAAAACTTCAGAATCTGATTCCAAAAATAAATCAAACAGATTGTTAGAAAAGCGTGTATTTGCTTCATAGTATTCGTTAAAATTAGTACTACCTATGGTGTCGAATGACTTGCCGGCTAAATTTAGAAATACATTATAGTTGGTTTCAGAATTATTTTCACTTTTTCTATTGTACCTATAAAATTGGAAATTACTTGAAAAGAAATTAATTAAATTTTCACCAACAAAACCAGTCGAACCTGTAACTAAAATTCTAAGTTTCATTTTTAATTATATAAAAGATACAATTTATTAAAGATAATATCAGTAGAAAAAATATTAGTGACCATTGATCTGCTATTAGAACCAAATGTCTGTAAATTATCTGTTTCAGATATTTTATATAAGACGTCTACTATTGAAGAAATAGACTTAGGTTTAATTAAAAAACCATTAGATTTTACAGTAAGATTACAACCAGGCATATTAGTTGTTATTATAGGTAAAGACATTGACATAGCTTCTAATATTGCCCTAGGAATTCCCTCTCGATAATAAGAGGGATAAATAAAAATATCCGATATCGCTAAATATTCATGAACTAGAATAGATTTTCCCACGAACCTAATTTTATCAGAATTTGTGTAATTTTCAATGAATAGGGGGTCAAGTGCATTGGGATTGAGAAAATCCACCCACCCAACAATAATTAATATTGAATCAGGATTTTTTTTATTAAATATTTCAAATCCTTTTACTAACTCAACGATTCCCTTTTCCTTTAACAACCGAGTGACACATGTAAAAATCATACAATTATTGTCAAACTTGTATTTAGCTCTTAATTCATTTCTATTAAATCGTTTAGGATTGAAATCTTTAATATCGACACCACTACCTAAGATAACATGTGTCTTTTTTTTCCAAAACAGGTTCAAATACAAATCATTTTGATCATCATAATTCTGCAATACAATTTTATCAGCACGAAAGAACATAAAATAATATATAACAAGACTGATATATTTTAAAATTTTGGATTTAATAGTAGTACCCGAAAAAGCAGAACCCAAGCCAGTTATATGTAGAACAACTTGATTTTTGGTAAATAAATTTGAAAGTACATTAATTATATTAGGTTGAAATCTATATGAATGTATTATGTTTACATTATTTGATTTATACAGATTAAAAA
>CAIJXU010000016.1 GCA_903824725.1 uncultured Bacteroidota bacterium
AAGTTACACTAATGGAGGGGCCGCGTTATAATTGATAAAGTATATATGACCGGTATCTAAATCACTGATTTATTCATTACATAATTATTAATACAAAAAATAATTCAACCGCCACTTTAAACTACCTTTTAAAACGATAACTAAATACTCACCAAAAATACAAGCTTGCAAATCAAAACCAATCCCTAAATTCTTGAATTACCTTTGCAGTGCAATAAATAAAAGGTTTAAATTAAAATTTAGGAAAGATGAATATTAGTCAGGCGTTAAAACAGAAATCGAGAATTATTAGAGACATCCAAAGAGAAAGTAGTCGTCTCTACAAGTGGAACATTTATACGGTTGGTTCTACAGTGCCTTATGAGGCAAAAGAAACCTACCAGATTTGGTTAAATCTTAAAGAGGAGTTGATCCTTTTGAAATCTAAAATCAACAGAGCCAATCAAGGCATCCAGGAAATGATTTTTAGACTCTCAGAACGTAAAGATACCGTAGAAAGCTTAAAAGCTTTGAGTTGTATTGAGGGTGAAAAAATAACAGAAAGTTATTCAAACATAACCGTGGAGGTTTCAAGTATATCTTTATTAGAAAGAGATAAAATAATTAAAGACTTAGAAAATGAGATTGATGAGATTCAAAATGAGATAGAACTTTATAACCATAAAACCCAGATTTAAGATACTGGTCGGTGAGGGATTAATTTTTTCAATTAGTGTGATACCAAAGCTCGCAAGGGTATGATTAAGATAATGAAATTGAATTAAAAATTCAAAACTCATTCTTCAAGATTAGCACTAACCCAGTGAAATTCAAAACTCAAAACTTTTTCATCACATTAAAGGAATTAGTTAACCCAAACCGACCTATTTAACATGAGTTCAAATATTAAACTATCTAAATATTCAGATTGAACCACATAGAATGGCTTTTCTAATGCCTTAAAGGAAACATAGATTGTGAATCACATAGGTTGAAGCGAAGCTTCAAGGCTATCTGTATCTAATCTGTAGCTTAGAAACTATAAAATGCTATGTTTCTATGCGGTTATTTTAAAAATTATATCGAGTTCACGTTATTTATTAAAAAAACTCAATTAGAATAATGGAAAAATTAGACTTTTACGAAGGACAAGTACTCAATGGTAAATTTCACGGCAAAGGAAAATTTACCAGTTCAAAAGGAATAATTGCAGAAGGAAGCTTCAAGCATGGTTACTTAGACGGCCAAGTAAGCGTTTCATTTCCTGATGGCAGAATATACCTTGCACAAATCAAAGATCGGGTAGCTATTGAGCATAAGCTAGTACAAGGAAAAACAGGAACAACCAAAACGGGCAAACTTAGAAGCCCGTTTCAGCCAGGACCGGGACCAAGAACAAAGCCCAAAGGAACAATATTTCCGTTCTTGGGGATAGATTTAAGTGATGAATAAAATTTAACTATTCAACACCTAATCAAGTGCTACAACAAAAAAATACACTTATTACTTGAACTTACATTATGAAGACATGCGGGAAATTAAAATGGCAGAATTTCCAGATAGCATGATTAATCGAAAAAGCAACAATGCCCAAATATTCAAGGCATTTAGAAGGAAGGCTTCTTAGAATAATGTGTTACAAACCTGTTCTTTTTGAATCATTATTTATATATTCATAGAATCATTAAACACTCAACTTAAAATTTCATGAGTTACCAAACAACAACAATCAAAGATATCACATCACAAATTGAATCAAATAATTTGTGCCTCCCTTCTATACAAAGGAAATATATATGGGAGGAAAAACAAGTCGAATATCTTTTTGATTCTATATACAACAACTTTCCTATTGGTACATTTTTGTTCTGGAAAGTTGCAAGCAATAAATTGGACGAATACAGATTTTACTATTTTCTGAGAGATTATCACTCAAGAGATAGAATCTTTAATGATATAATACCACAACCAGCCCCCAATTCAGAAAAAACTGCTGTTCTAGATGGTCAACAAAGAATGACCTCCTTGTATCTCGGGCTCTATGGTTCAAGAACTTCGACAAAAAAAAATGCATCTACTATTTTCATTACTCGATTTTTGTATTTCAATCTTTTAGGTCTTAATGTAAATGTTAATATAGGCGAAAGAAGTAATATTTTCAGAATGATGTCAGAATCAGAACAGATAATTGCCAATTCAAATCAGAATGTATTGTGGGTAAGAGCTAATGAATTTGTATCTCAAGAATGGGCAGATTACTGTTCAGATAGGATTACAAATAAAACAATTTTTGAAAATTTCATTATTCCAAAAAATAACAATTTAATAATTCGAGATATTTTAAATGACTCAGACAGAAAGCTTGAATTGATTGAACATATTTCTAGATACATTAATCGAATTCATACTGACCAAATCATTAGCTATTATACTATTTCGAATGGAGTAAATTTAAAAACAGTTTCTGAAATATTTATTAGAATAAATAGTGGAGGCACAAAGCTTTCTATGGTAGATTTTTTATTTTCAACCGTTATTTCAAGGTGGGAAATAGGGCGAGAAAAAATTGACGATTTGCTTAGAGAAATTGCATTGCTAGGCTTCAAAAATATTGATTCTGAATTTATAATGAGGACCTGTTTGTATTTAACCAACAGCGAGATATTATACAAACCCCAAAATTTCAATCCAATTACAGTAGATAAAATTATTAATGAATTTGAA
>CAIJXU010000017.1 GCA_903824725.1 uncultured Bacteroidota bacterium
GCTGTCATTCCATCATGTTGCATTCCATCATGCATCATACCTGCATGTTGCATGGTATTTAATCCTCCAACGGTTCTAATGGCTACACAACCTTGCGCACCCGCTTGCGCGTAAAAGGTTAATACAATAAGAGTGAAAACTAAATATTTTGACATGCCAATTTAAAAAATAGGTTTTGATCTATTTCAATGGCAAAATAAATGAGAAATTATGAGAAATTATGAGAAATTATGAGAAATTATGAGAAATTCCCAAATTCGTTATTTCTTCATATTTAAATGTGACACCACCCAATTGCCTACCAGCTTGCCTTGGGCGGTACTCGTAATACATGAATTGTGAAAGTGTAAGCCTCCATAAAAACGAGCCCAATTATTTTCATCTGCAGCTTGTCTAAATGAAGTGAATTTTCTATTAGCAATTCCAAATTCTAATTCAGTAGAATCGGTATATGAAAAATTATCGCCATATACACTGGTTAAAGCTTCTGCAGCAGAGGAAGAAATGGTAGAATGTCCGCATGTATATTCTGGGAAAGCTGGTGTTTGCAAAAGTGGCCTCCAATTGGGATCAAAATATTTATTGATAACGGTTTCGGGACGAATAGTATTAAAAGCATACTTCGCATCCCAACAATGTATAAAGGCATCAAATAAAGCAATAGCTGTTTTAGCAAATGCATAAGTGGCTGTATTAAAATCCTGACCTGCTGTTTTATTGGCAATACCCACTACACTCATCCAATGACCAGGAGGAGAGAATTTTTTTGTGCTAAACATAGCATGTCCAGCAATATTCATTTTAAATGGATTATCATCCCAAAAATTAGCAATATGTTTTTGTTCTTCTGTTAAACTATCTACTGCATTTTTGACCATCATCACATTTTTATAATATTCACTATTCTTGTCAGTCACATTAAATGTAGGGGGCGCAACAGGTCTAAATTGATTGGCGCTATCCAATACCATGGTTCTTATTTCCATCCAATGAGGCTCTGCAGCAGAAGCGTACATAGGGGGTGTGGGTACCCATCTACCAGGAATATCTTTGACGGTATATTTTTCTGCACTTCTTGTTTGTGCATAATGATCTTTTTTACTCCAAGCCATAATGGCTGCACCTACTTTTTTAGCATAGGCTTCAGAAGCTTCAATCATTTTACTGGACATACCATGCGCTTTCACTAATTGATGCAAACTATCAGTATATGCTTTCATACTTCCTTCTGGAAAAGTTACCGCTTCTCCCACCATACAATAAGCAACAATGGACGCGTATGGAAAATCGATATTGGAAGTGTCTTCTGGTTGAGGTATCGCTTCTAAATTTTTCAATTGCCCTACAAGACTTTGGTATTGACCAGGTGAGCCTGCAGCAGTTACTTCATAGCCTGCAATGGCTGCATAAGCATAATTACGTGAAGCAACTATTGGGCTAAAATTATTACCCATCACTACTTGATTGAGCTCATGCACCGTATTAGCATATAAATCCGGATTGTGCGTTATAGTTTTATAATCAGATGCCGTATTACATGCATATTGAAATAAGAAAAGGATAAATAAAAATTTGCTATTTTTCATAAAATGAAATGTCTAAGTGGTTGAAAAATTAAAGGCGATACGCTTAATAAAAAACTAGTAAAAATTATTATAAAAACATTTGAAAAAATTACCAGCTTTTAAACAAGACTGAATCGTTATTCCTCGCAAAAATAAGACAATTCTTGCCAGAAATAAGTTTAATGTTTTTAATATTTCTTACTTCTCCACTAATTAATAATCCTGATTTATCGGCATTGGCCACTTGAAATTGATTGGCTGCTTTTCCCATTAATAAACTGCTATAACCCGCATCATACCTGCCTTCATAAGGCAATACCCCATATAAATTTCCTCCTGCCACAACATCCAAAATATGATCTTTGTCATAATCTTGAACAGCAAAACTATAAATGGGGTACCACTGCAATTCATAAGGTAATTTACTAATGCTAAAAATATCTTTAGCAGTATGCATCAAAACAGAAGAGGATAAGGTATTTACTTTAAATTGAATCGCCTGCGCTAATTGTTTTCCAAATATTTCATCCATATTCTTACCTGCCATATCTGCGTAATTAAAAAACTTCTTTCTTATAAGTGCTGGTAACTGTTTTTCAATTTCATCTTTGCCTAAAAAATTATAATACTTTCCTTGCTTTTCC
>CAIJXU010000018.1 GCA_903824725.1 uncultured Bacteroidota bacterium
AATGATATTACTTTTATTAATCAAGGCACTACAAATTTTACAATTATGGACGTTTTGATTTTGCCAAATCAATCGTTAAGAATTACAGGAAATGCTGGTGAAATTGATACAACAACATACACACTTACTTTTGACACTTTAGTAAGTACAGGTAACTTATGTACAGTAATTCGTAAACTTTTTAGATAATGATTACTTTAGATCTTTCAATACTTAATCAGAAAGGAACTCCCATGTTCTATTCTGATACTTTAGCGCTTCGCCCAGCTTTTGGGATTGCTGGAAGGATCTTTATTGATATTGCTAGCCCTTATGGCATATATCGTGACACTGGTAGTGCATGGGTTCAAATTGCTGTTGGTACAGCTGGAACTGGCACAATAACAGGCGGCGGCACTATTAACACAATTGCAATGTTTACCCCAACAGGGACAGCTGTAGGTGACAGTAAAATAACGCAATTAGCTTCTGATATTACAATTGATGCAAACGTATATGTTACCAACGGCGACATAAATTTACCAGCAAACAATACTGTAGGCGGTACAACATACGCTATTCAACAGGTAATGGCAACAGATGACAGCTGGGGTATTTATGGCAATGCCGTTGCAATTGATCGCGGCGAGCTTGTTTTTGAACTTGCCGACAATGGAAGCAGCTTTAACCCAGCTGGACAGCGTTACAGATTTCATTACGAAGCTGTTTCTTCTGGTGCAAATAAAGACGTATTAATAATAGATTATAATTTAAGCACTTTTACAACTGCTTTAAATATTTCACATACACATACTGCTTTAGCTGGTGCTAGTAACCCATACGGCGAACAGGTTTCAGTCACTAATACATTTAATGCTGGTATTACTTGGACAGCCTTATTAGCTTGTTTTAACACATCTAGCTTACAAAATAACAATTGGTCAGGATCTGCAACTTTTGGAAATAGTTCTTACACTGCCAATAATTTAAACTTATCTAGCATTGAATTTTTAGCTGCTGGATCAACAATTACTAGCACGCAAGCAAGCGGCGGCATACGTGCTTGGGCTAATCAAATTTTACAGCTACGCATTAATGGCACAAATAACGGTACCTATACGCATTATGCAAACAGTGCTGTCTATGGTGATTATGCGGACTCAACAGCTAGATTTATTTTTACAAATAGATACGGTTATTTAGTTAATGATTTAGACGAATATAGCGCAGGACATACTTATACTAACAGATGGGCTTTTTATAACGCTGGTATAAATGATAATAACTATTTTGCTGGTAAAACAATTTTAACAGTAAAGTTTAACAGACAAACAGCTAGTTATACTTTAGTTGATGCTGACAGGTCAAAAATGGTTGAAATGAATGTGGCGACAGCTAATAACCTTACAATTCCCTTAGACGTAACCGTTCCATTTGCAATAGGTACTCAGATTGAAGTAAGTCAATACGGCGCTGGCCAAACTACAATAGTGGGAGTTAGTGGCGTTACTGTTAGATCTGCATCAGGAAATTTAAAAATTGCTGCTCAATACGTCGCTGTTTCTCTTATAAAAATTGGAACAAATGAATGGTATTGTTTTGGTCAATTATCAGCATAAATACTTTCTTTTCACTTTTAATAAATAACAAATGATACCTGTAGGAATATTGACAGCAGCGGCAACAAGTTCATTTGTTGGTTTATTAGATACTTACCCTGGGGCTGCTGTTGCTTATTCATTGCGTAAATTACGAAATGGTTATACTGGTGCATGCGTTCGTGTAAGAAGGTCTAGCGATAATGCGGAAAGTGATATAAATTTTACTGGTGCTGGATATATTGACACTGCTGCATTGTTGTCTTTTTGTGGTTCAAGTAATGGTTTTGTAACTATATGGTATGACCAAAGTGTAAATGCAAATAACGCAACACAAACAAATGCTATAGACCAAAATAAAATTGTTAATTTAGGCAGCTTATATACTTTAGGTACAAAAAGTTCTATTTATTTTGAAAATGGATTTTATAATATATCAAACATAAATATTTTAAACGATTTTTCTTATTTTGTAACATCTCAAAAAACTAATGGTTGGAATGGTATTTTGTTAGGAAATTCAACTAATGATTTAAGATATTTTACACAATGGAATGATGGGTTTTTTTATATAAGTAAACCTAATGGTACAAATACGTTAAGATATAGTTCAATTGGAGGCTCAAATGTTTATTCAATATTACAAGGTTTTTCAACCACTAATGTTATAAATTCTTTTTGGAATAATAATAATTTATCGTTAACATTAAACACCACTACTGCAAGCACTATTGTAAATATAAATATAATTGGGGGATTAGGTTTTGGAGGAAGAACTAGATTTTGCCCTCTACAAGAAATTATTATTTATACTAATAGCCAATTAGTTAATAGGACAGGAATAGTTAGCAACACAAATACATTTTATACAATTTTTTAATTATGGCAAAAATTCAACCAATTTCAACGTGGTACCAAGGCGCAACACATGAAGCAAATGTTTTTAGTTTGTACAGCACTGGTGACAACTTAATTGACAGCGCAACATTTCAATATCAACTAATTGAATTAATTATTATTTCACCAGATGAACAAAGTAGTCAAACTCTTGTGTCTGGACAACTTGGCATTAATGGCGCCGATTATGCCCAATGGGATGCTGAAATAGACGCAAACGCTTGGATTTATCAATGGGCAGCTGATCAACTTAATATTGTTTTAATTCCTTAATTTTACTTTATGCAAAAATTAACTGAAAAACAAGCGCTAGACATTTTAAAGGCTGCACTAGACAAAGCAACAAAAGAAGGTGTTTTTGGTACCTTAAATGATGTTTACACAATAGTTTTGGCTTTTGATACTATTGCAAAAAAAGTAATTGATGAAAGCACAATTAATGAACTTGGATAATAGCGTTTTTGGATCTGTAGCAACAGTACTTATTTCAATTGTAGGTTTAACCGAAATCGATTTAATAAGCAAAATTGTTTTTATGGGTGCCAGTACACTTACCTGTTTGTTTACTTGTGTTTATACTTATAAAAAAATAAAAAACTTAAAAAAATGAAAAGATTTTTTAACAACATAAAAACCACAATGTTTGGCGCTGTTGCTGGTTTGCCATTGCTTATTGATGGTATTGCATCAAAAGACATTGCAAAGATTTTGGGCGGTATTGGTACCTTATTAGTTGGATTTTTTGCCAAAGATCATGACTCCCAATTTTAAAAAATATGCCATTATTGGCGCTATTGTAATACTTATTTTTATGTCTACAACATCAAATGCTGCTGGTATAATTGCCATATTTGAAGGCAAAAAGCTAAAAGCTTATAAGGATCAAGGCGGGGTTTGGACTATTGGGTTTGGATCAACTTATAACATTGATGAAAAGCGCCCAGTACAAGAAGGTGATACAATAGACGAAACTACAGCGTTAAGATGGCTTCACACTATTACCGGTGATCTTCAAAATCAAATAAAAAAAGTAATTACTGTAGCTGTTAACCAAAATCAACTTGACAGTTTAACAAGTTTAGCTTATAATATAGGGCTATCAGCATTTAAAAAATCAACATTGTTAAAGCGTTTAAATGCTAATTACCCAAAAATTCAAGTTGCAGATGAATTTTTGCGCTGGAATAAGGTGAAAGGGGTAGTTAATCAAGGTTTAACTAATCGAAGGTCAAAAGAAAGGGAATTGTTTTTAAAATAGTGTACGCATAGGTTAGATTATAGTTTAAAGGCGGGGAATGTTTCTACATTCCCTTTTTTTATGCACTTTTTTAAAATAAATATTTAAAATTTGATTTTTTTATTGATTTAGTTTGTTAATATTGTCATGACAAACGTATTTAAAACTTTAAAATTAATCAAAAATGAAAAAATCAACTTTTCAAATCATTGCTTTTGTGCTTCTTTGCCTGATCCTTTGTACAGCTGATAGCTGGTTCAATTATTAATCATGATCAGGGCTTTTGGCTGGTTCTTAGCCGTTATTTTTTACATTTTTATTTCAATTCCTGTAGGTATTACCGTTTATGGTATTGCTTACCTATTTTTTACAATTAAATTTCTTTTCAATTATGTACGACGAAAATTATGAAGATTTTAGCGCTATTTATAAGGCAATTTTATTTCATGAAGCCGAAATAGCAAAGCTGCAAAAAATTGTTGATGGTGATTTAGACAACATTCAGATACATTTTTTTAATAACAAAGTATTTACCAGCATTTATCAACGTGACACTTATTTAAGCTTGGACGCAATGGTAAAAATGCTAGCAGCTTCCACAATGGAAGGCTACAAAGAACAAATTCAAAAACTTAAAAACAGCTTATAATGACTGGAATAAACAGATTAATTGAATGGCTTGAAGATAATAAAGATGTTAAAATATCTTTGGAATTAATCAAGTTACAGGCGCAAATGTTTGCACTGGAAGAAAATTTAAACATTAATTATTTTGAAAGCGTAACAAATATTTTTAACTATAAAACAAACAACAATGAACCAAAAAAACAGGGATCTACCAGCGTTTCCAATTAAATTTAATGATCAATTTGGGCAATTAGTAATTTTAGGCGGCATGACAAAACTAGAATTAGTTGCTATGGAACTTTTAAAAGCCCAATATACAAATAAAGATTTTTGTTATTCTAGTCCTGAGGAAGAAAAATTCTACATTAAATGGTCTTATGAACAGGCAGAACATTTTTGTAATTATATAGAAGCTAAAACAGAACACGAAAGCAAAATTATTTCGTAAATTTCTTTATGACAAACGAAGAAATTTTAAAATTAATTGAGTCTAAAAAATTCAAAAGAAAACACATACCCGAAACGGAGAAAGTAATTTTTTCCATTTCGGGTAAAACTATTGGCTGTAGTCAATCGTTTGTTTGTTTTCAAGGGATGCCCAAAAATGGGAAGTCACTTTTTATTACTTCAGCAATTGCCAGCGCTTTTACAACATGGGACATTTTTGGAATGAAAATTAATTTTCAAGACAACAGAAAGCGTTTATGTTATGTAGATACAGAAAGCAGCGATTTTGACTTTTATCGAACTTTAGAAAGGATCAGGCGGCAAACGTTACTGGATGAATTACCACACAATTTTGATGCTTTAAGCGTTAGGGAAGAAAGCCCAACAGACATACAAAAATTGTTAGAATATTATTTAGAATTTAACCCAGACTGTAGCATTTTAGTTTTGGACGGAATTTTAGATTTAATTCAAGATTTTAACAATGTTGCAGAAAGCTTTAACCTTGTGCAATGGCTTAAAAAAATTACTAAAAAATATGATCTTTTAATACTTTGCGTTTTGCATTTAGGCAAAAAGGATAATTTATCAATTGGTCATATAGGAAGCTTTTTAGATCGCAAAAGCCAATCAGTTTTAAAAGTTGAAAAAAATAAAGAAAAAAAGACAATAGAACTAACAAGTACTTTTTTACGATCTAGTGAAGATTTCAACCCTATTTCAATCCAATTTCAAGGTAATGACTGGTACCAAGTAGACAGCACTCCTGTAGATAAAACAAATAATATTTATGGAATTGACAAAGATATTTTGTTAAGGCAAGTATTACTTGAACCAAAAAATTACAATGCTTTAGCCGCTGATCTTTGCGAAAG
>CAIJXU010000019.1 GCA_903824725.1 uncultured Bacteroidota bacterium
GGAGGAAAGAGCCCTTTTAACCTTGAGTACGGAAAAGTAATGATGTGGTACTTTTTAATGAGTGACGCATTTACTTTCGGCGCTTTTTTGATCTCTTATGGTACAGTCCGTTTTTCAACCAACGGATGGCCTAACTCAAATGAAGTGTTCCGTAGTTTTCCATTTGCGCCAGAAGGAGTGCACGCGCCATTGGTGTTTGTAAGTGTCATGACTTTTATTTTGATTGTGAGTTCGGTAACCATGGTGTTAGCGGTGCATGCGGGTCATAATATGGATAAAAAAGGAGTGGTTCGCAATATGATTTTAACCATCATCGGTGGTATTGCATTTTTAAGTTGTCAAGCTTGGGAGTGGAATCATTTATTTCATGAGGGTGCTTGGTGGGGACGCAATCCATTTTTAAATGCAGATGGTACAGCTTCTTCTACTAATTTCACAAACTTCTTTTTCACCATCACTGGTTTCCACGGTTTCCACGTATTTAGTGGTGTGGTCATTAATATCATTATGCTCATTATGACTTTAATGGATAAATTTGAACAAAGAGGCCATTACTTAATGATTGAAAAAGCAGGCTTGTATTGGCACTTTGTAGATTTAGTTTGGGTATTTGTATTTACAATTTTTTATCTATTATAAATTAAGATTTTATATGTCACATTCACACAACGCTGATGCAAATCACGAAGCAAATAATGCAGCAGCTATTTCTGAGATTAAAAAAGTAACCATCATTTTATCGGTGCTTACACTGATTGAATTAGTTTTAGGATTTTGGATGATGGGTATTGCTAGCGAATCACTTCGCTTGGCTATCAAGGGCGTAATTGTTATTTTAATGATGGCGAAGGCTTTTTATATTGTTGCTTATTTTATGCACTTAAAGCATGAAGTAAAAAACTTAATTATGACCATTATTGTTCCATTGTTATTATTTGTTTGGTTTATCGCCGCATTTTTATGGGACGGCGGTTCATTCAGAAATTTGCGTAATAACTATGATCCATATTTTAAAGCACAATCAACTATTAAAGTAGAAAAAAAGGAATCTAAACATGGTGGTACTACACATGAAGTGGCTCCTGCTGCAGAAAAGCACTAAATTAGTTTTTTCTAAAAATATATCAAACCATCCTGTTTTAGGGTGGTTTTTTGTTACCCCCTTTTACCTAAGTTACCCCTCCAATCCTTTATTTATATAACTTTCCAATGTAACTTTGTATTAATCAATTACAAGAATGTCTAAAAAATCCATTTACGCTCTATTAGTCGCATTGGCAATACCTGTGTTTTGTTACCTGTGGTTAAAATCGGCTAGTGATACAGCAGTAATTATGCCTAGGCATTATATATTGGATACGGTAATGGAATCAATAGTGGATGGCAAACAAAAATCAGATTCTGTTTGGCATACTACTAAAAATATTCGATTGGTCAACCAGCTTGGCGATTCGGTGAATTTGTATGATGAGAAAGGTAAAATTATTATCCTTGATTTATTTTTTACCAGCTGTGGAAGTATTTGCCCTAAGCTAACGCGCAATATGAGCAGGCTGCAGCAGTCCTTTTCAAAAGCAGGGGATGTTCGTAAAAAAGTGGATACTTCGGTTGTTCATTTTATGTCGGTTACGGTAGATCCTATCAGGGATAGTACTTCGGTGTTACTTGACTACGCTAATAAAATGGGGGTGATTTCTGATAATTGGTGGTTGCTTACAGGTAATCGTGATTCTATTTACAAGTTTGCATTTGAGGAATTAAAAGTGGATCAATTTAGCGATGAACCTATTAGCCCCGACTTTGTTCATACGAGCCGTTTTATTTTGATTGATAAAAAAATGCAAATCCGTGGTTATTATAATGGACTAGATTCTGCTTCTATTTTAAAGATGGCCAAGGATGTAGGTTATTTAATGCTAGAAAAAGATAAAAAAGTAAAAAGCAAAGTATTTCAAGATATTATTGATTTGAGTTGGTTATGGCTAGTCATTGCAGTTTTAGTAAGCGGTTTTGTTTACTATTTTAATTCCAAATTTAATAAACACACAAAAAATTAATTTTAAATAAAATTTTATGTTAGCTCCTGTTATTAAAAAAAATGATAAACAAGCCAATGTATTGATTGGTATTTTTTCCGTTATCGTTTTTGTTGCCGTTACTTTTTTAAGTAAGTTTACTTTACAAGTGGAACTTACTTTTGATAAACATCTTTTTGCTTTCATCAATTCGCTTTTAAACACAGCAGTAGCCATAATCCTAGTGGTCGCCCTTGTAGCAGTGAAGCAAAAAAAATACCAATTTCATAAAAATTTAATGATCACAGCGTTAATACTGTCCTTGTTATTTTTAGTATCTTATATCGCGCACCATTTATTAGCAGGCGAAGCTCGTTTTGGCGATGCTAATTTTGATGGCATTGTAAGTGATGAGGAAAAAGCGGCGGTAGGGAATCTGCGCTCCTTTTATTTACTTTTATTAACCACGCATATTATTTTGGCAGCGGTTATTTTACCTTTTATTTTATTTACTACTTACCGCGCACTTACTGGTGAATTTGAAGCACATAAAAAAATTGCAAAACGAACTTGGCCTTTGTGGTTTTATGTTGCAGTCACTGGTCCATTGGTGTACTTTATGATTAAGCCTTACTACCATTAGAACTAGCTTGCATCTGAAGAAGGGATTTATTTTTTCATTTTCAAATGTTGAACCACCCAATTTCCAACCAGTTTACCTTGTTGGGTACTTGTAATACATGAGTTATGGAAATGAAGCCCACCATAAAATCTTGCCCAATTATTTTCATCGGCAGCTTGTCTAAATGAGGTAAACTTTCGGTTCGCAATACCAAATTCTAGTTCAGTTGAATCGGTATAAGAAAAATGATCACCATAGACACTTGTTAATACCTCTGCAGCAGCAGATGATATGGTTGAATGTCCACAAGTGTATTCGGGGAATGCCGGAGTTTGTAAAAGTGGCCTCCAATTCGCATCTATATATTTATTGATTACTGTTTCGGGACGAACAGTGTTGAATGTATATTTAGCATCCCAACAATGAATAAAAGCGTCAAACAATGAAATAGCAGTGATGGCATAAGCATAACTAATGGTTTCAAAATTTGCATTGGCCGTTTTATTTGCAATGCCCACAATGCTCATCCAATGCCCTGGAGGTGAAAACTTTTTAGTGCTGGTCATGACATGACCCGCTACGTTTATTTTAAAAGGATTGTCGTCCCAAAAATTGGCAATATGTTTTTGCTCCTCGGTCAAACTGTCCCCAGCATTTTTTACCATCATCACATTCATATAATACTCACTTTTTTTATCAATAACATTAAAAGTAGGGGGCGCAATGGGTCTAAACTGACTAGCACTATCCAATATCATCGTTCTAATTTCAGCCCAATGCGGCTCTGCCGCAGGCGCATACATAGGGGGCGTAGGTATCCATCTTCCTGGTATATTTTTTACAGTATATTTTTCGGCTGTTCTAGTTTGCGGGTAATTGTCTTTTTTACTCCATGCAATTACTGCTGCACTTGCCTGTTTTGCAAATGAGTCGGTTGCTTTTAGCATATCTGTTGTCATGCCATGTGCTAACACTAATTTTTTTAAACTATCCGTATAGGTTTGTAAACTTCCTTTTGGAAAAGTGACCGCTTCTCCAACCATGCAATAGGCCAAAATAGCAGCAAAAGGAAAATCAATATGAAGCGTATCCTTGGGGGCGGGTATTCCAGTGAAGCCTTTCAATTGTCCAGATAAACTTTGGTATTTTGCTGAATTGCCCGCTGCTGTTACCTCGTAGCCTGCGATGGCTGCATAGGCATAATTGCGCGAAGCAATAATGGGGCTAAAATTATTCCCCATAACCACTTCATTTAATGCATGCACTGTATTGGCATATAAATTGGGATTATGTGTAATGGTTTTATAATCGGTTGCAGTATTACATGCGAAAAATAGTATGACAATGAATAAATAGGCTATGTTTTTTTTCATAGTAATGATTTTAAAGTACAATTTTGCCATTTTCAATTTATAAGTTTAAACATCTAATTTACGCGATAGGTAAATATAAGCAATAGTGTTTATTTATATTAGATAAAACATTGAATATTAGTAGCGAACAATTAAATTTGTTAAACCCTTTTTTATTAACCGAGTTACTTTTATTTAAATTTATTACAAATGTTAAATCGTTTATTTTTTTTACTATTTAGTATTTGTGTTTTGTTATCTAGCTGTCAATTATTTAAACAGGATACCTTATTCACTCAATTATCATCATCTAAAACGAATATTGATTTTAACAATAAATTAGTCGAAAAACCAGGTTTGAGTATATTATACTATCTCTACTTTTATAATGGGGGAGGTGTTTCGACCGGAGATATCAATAATGATGGGTTAGCTGATATTTATTTTACAGCAAATAGTAAGGGGAGTAATAAATTATATTTAAACAAAGGTAATTTCGAATTTGAAGATATTACGGATAAAGCAGGTGTGCAAGGAATTTCAGATTGGGCATCCGGTGTAACGATGGCAGATGTCAATGGGGACGGTTATTTAGATATTTACGTATCAACCGTTAGTGGTCTTTATGGTCTTACAGGTCATAATGAATTATACATCAACAATAAGGATAATACCTTTTCGGAAAAGTCGGCTCAATATGGTTTAAATACTTCTTGTTCAACAACACAATCGGCCTTCTTTGATTATGATCATGATGGCGATTTAGATTGTTATATTTTAAATCAATCGCACCATCCACATGCCAATATTGTGGATACAAGCAAACGTCAAGGCTATGATTCTTTAGCAGGAGACAGATTATACCGAAATGATCTTTCTACTACAGGTAAATTTACTGATGTATCTAAAACAGCTGGAATTTATCAAAGTAATTTAGGATATGGATTAGGATTAGCGATAGCTGATTTTAATAATGACGGTTGGGATGATATTTATGTGGGAAATGATTTTCATGAAAATGATTATTACTATTTGAATAATGGTAAAGGCGGTTTTACTGAACAAGGTGCTCAACACTTTAAGCATTATAGCCGTTTTAGTATGGGTAATGATGCTGCAGATTATAACAACGATGGGCAAATGGATTTAATCACTGTAGACATGTTGCCGGATCAAGAAAAAATTCTTAAAACATATGGTAGTGATGAAAATTTGGATATATATAAAGTGAAATTAGGAATCAATGGTTATCAAAATCAATACTCAAAAAATGCACTTCAACGCAATAATGGCAAAGGCATTAGTTTTTCTGAAACTTCATTAATAAGTGGAGTAGCCGCTACCGACTGGAGCTGGAGTCCTTTGTTTGCCGACTTTGACAATGATGGCAATAAGGATTTATTTATTTCTAGTGGGATTGTAAAACGCCCTGTCGATCTAGATTATATCAAATTTGTATCTGCATTACAAAATAAAAAAGGACTCGATAATAATACCGATCAATACGACAAAGAAACGATTGACGCTATGCCTGATGGTAGTTCGCATCCCTTCTTTTTTAAAGGAGATGGAAAAATTCAGTTTCAAGATGTCAGCTTAGCTTGGGGTACTAAAAAAATGAGTGGCTATTTTAATGGCGCTTCTTACGCCGATTTGGATAATGATGGTGACTTAGATATGGTAGTCAATAATATTAATCAAAAAGCGTTGATTTTACAAAACAACACTACTGCTAAAAATACTTTACAGATTTCATTAAAAGGAAATGATCAAAACACATTTGGTTTAGGTGCGAAAGTATATGTATTTTCAAAAGGCAATATGCAATATCAGCAAATGATGGGTACCAGAGGCTTTCAATCCTCAGTGGCTCCGGTATTGCATTTTGCTTTAAAAGAGCAAGATAAGGTGGATAGTATTGTAGTAGTATGGCCTACTCAACAATATCAAGTAATAAAGGGCGCGCCTGCAAGTACAAAATTAAAATTGGATCAACCCAAGGCAACTGCGCTATTTGACTATGAAGCTTTTTTCCCTAGCAATGCGAATATTTTTATGCCTGTTACAAATAATGCAGGAGTGAATTGGAAACATATCGAAAATGAATTCGTAGACTTTAATAAACAATATTTAATTCCTCATGAACTGTCTACCCAAGGTCCCAAAATAGCAGTGGGGGATATTAATAAGGATGGTTTAGATGATTTTTATGTTTGTGGTGCTTCGGGACAATCCGGTGCTTTGATGTTGCAAACCAAGCAAAACACTTTTGTGTCAATAGATACTGATTTGTTTAGTAAAAATAAATTAGCAGAAGAAGTGGATGCCGTATTTTTTGATGCGAATAAGGACGGGTTTGATGATTTGTATGTTGTAAGTGGAGGTAACGAATATAATGATGGGAGTCTTAATTTAAATGATCAACTTTATTTGAATGATGGCAAGGGTCATTTTAGTAATGCTAGTATAAATATACCGGCATTACCCAAAAATAAATCCTGTGTTAAAGCCGCTGATATAGATAAGGATGGAGATATTGATTTATTTGTTGGAGGATTAGCGGATGCTACTAAATATGGCATCCCTCAACAGTCTTATTTATTAATCAATGATGGCAAGGGTATTTTTAAACCTGCTACAGCGTCCGTGATTAATTTACTTGACATGGGCATGGTGACTGCGGCGAGCTTTTCAGATTTAAATAAAGATGGTTGGCCAGATTTAATATTAACTGGTGAATGGATGCCTATTAAAATTTTCATGAACCATAATGGAAAATTTAGTCCATCGGATATCAAGGCTTCCACAGGATTATGGCAATCCTTATTAGTTACAGATGTGAATGGAGATGGATTAGATGATATTCTTGCAGGTAATTTAGGGCTTAACTCAAAATTGGCTGCTGGTAAACAAAGCCCATTAAAGTTATATGTAAAAGATTTTGATAAAAATGGTTCCATCGAACAAATCATGACTTATATGATAGATGGAAGTGAATATCCTTTTTTAGCAAAAGATGAATTAGAGCGCCCTCTGCCTGTATTAAAGAAAGCCTATTTAAAATATAGTGATGTAGCTGGGAAAACAGTACAATTCATATTTTCTGAGTTGTTCAAGGACTATGTTGAACTTAAAGCAGAACAATTGGCTTCGACTTGCTATATCAATGATGGTAAAGGCGGATTTAAAACACTGATCTTACCTGCAGAAATGCAATTAGCACCTATCTATTCATTTGTAACCTTGCCTGCACAGCATGCTTTTATTGGAATGGGAAATTTATATGGTGTGATACCCTACGAAGGTCGTTATGATGCTTTACAACCTACTGCTTTTAGTTTTGAAAAGCAGTCAAGTAAAATAAATAATGCCATTAAATTAAATGTAGACGGGGAAGTTAGAGATGCAAAATGGTTAAATACAAAAGACAATAAAAAATTATTAGTTATTAGCAGAAGTAATGATCGTTTATTATTTTTTGAAACAAAATAATTAAACGCTTTTATTTAAATTCCTATTTCTATACTAGGATCCCAAAATAATTTTTCAAAATCAACAACGATTTCGTTTTTGACTTTAATTTTTTCTTTAATTAGCAATGCTTCCATTTGATGGGGTGTTTCAAAATGAGCTTTCCCGCTTAACATTCCGTTTCGATTTATAACGCGATGTGCTGGCACTTTTGGTTTTACGCCATGCGATGCATTCATTGCCCAGCCCACCATTCGTGCACTTCCACCTGTTCCTAAATATTTAGCAATCGCACCATAAGTGGTCACGCGACCTTTAGGGACGAGACGCACTACTTCAAATACATTTTGAAAAAAATCAGTTGTCTTTGGTGTGTATTGCATTTGGCATTGACTTGCTGAGGTTATTTCTAATTAATGTCGCCCTTGTTTTAATCGGCTCTGGAACAGATTCGTAGTCAAAAGGACAATGCTTGCAGGCTTCTCCACAACAATAACCTCTTTGTTGATGGTACTTTGCTGTAAACACCCATTTGCCATGCTCGTCGATATTATAATCAATTCCTTTTTCCATTCTTATTCTGCCATTTTATTCATTCCTCTTTCTCTTTTTGCATCATGCGTCTCTGTGACTTCGAATTCTGCAATTATTTCTTTAAGCATTTCATCTTTTTGTTTAGGCAACACTTTGTCAATTTTAAATTCGATATAATGAATACGATTGCTGCCTGCAATATTTAATCCTTCATAATAAGTTTTGATCGCACACCTAGGATCCATATTTGTTTCCTTATAAATATCTTCGCTTTGTTTGACCAAGGTTAATTCAAATAAATTAATGACCGCCATGGTAAATTGATACAAATTGGGGCTGTCTGTTTTTAAATGAACCGAACCGCCGGGTTTTAAAAATGTTTGATATAATCTTAAAAATTGTGGATGTGTTAATCGTTTTTTTGCTTTTGATAATCTTAACTGTGGATCAGGAAAAGTAATCCAGATGTCAGAAACTTCATCTGAAGTAAAATAACTTGCTACTTGCTCAATTTGAGTTCTTACAAATGCAACATTATTAATGGCCTCTTTATTTGCAATACTGGCACCTTTCCAAATACGATTCCCTTTGATATCTAAACCTAAAAAATTTTGATTGGGAAACATTCTTGCTAATCCTACAGCATATTCACCTCGGCCACAAGCCAACTCTAAAGTGAGCTGCTTTTCTCTATTGTCTGTGGCAGAATCAACTTTAGGTTGAATAGTCAGATTTTCTAATAAAATGGGTGAACTACCCAATGCCAATTGTTCAAAAAAAGCACTCCATTTTCCCGGCATGCCCTGTGGGTATTCCAAGACATTCTCATATTCCTTGATTGCCGCAAATTTGATTAATTTTTTCTGCCCCATACTGCAAATATAAACTGCTTTGTATGATTATGAACGGTGTAAACCAACCTACATATTTGTTGTAGGGGGTGCTGCAGTTCAACGACTTATGAATAACTAGTTACTAAAGTTTTCCCATGAAAGCCCATCAATCAATTTTTATAATATATTGATTATCAATTAGTTAAATTTATACTTTCACTTTCATAACCATAGTATCCCCCTGCCTTTAATGTTGTATTTAAAGCAAGTTTAGTGCCCTATTTTTTATAATTTTATAGACAGGTGCTTTTGATAACTAACTTCTGTTGTTTTAGCATTTTCAATTAAAATCTTTTTATGCCTAAGTTTATTTTATCTTCTCTTTTTTCTTTTTTGTGCTTTTTGATCTATAGTCCAATGGATGCTCAATCAAATAATGCTTCTATTCAGTATACCAATTGTAAAGATTGCTGGAATGCCGATTCTTTAGGTAATCATCGTGTGGTTGTAAAAGTAAATGAGAATGCAGCACTTGTTAAAGTAATGATTCCTTGGCGTCGAAGAGATGCGGATCCTCAAAATAAACGCATCATCATTCAAGATGCACAAAGCCAAACATTGGTCAGTCAATTTTCAGTGATTCAATCTAATAGAGAAATGGGGGAAATTAATTTTAAACCCATTTCAGGTAAAGGAGTTTATTATATTTATTACATGCCTTATAAAAATGAAGGCCGATCTAATTATCCTAAAGGTGTGTATTTAAAACCTATTCAAGATAATAGTTTAACCAATTCTGGATCCTTGAATTTGCCAATGGCACAGGTGACCGAATTTCAATCCATTGATTCTTTGAATAGTTTTTATCCAATGGAAGTAATTGCAACCGCATTGGAAACAAAAAATATTATTGAGAATGCAAAAGGAAAACCTTTTATTGTATTTCCTGAGAAGCGCGAATTTCCTATTGTGATGACCACCGACTTACCTCAAAGATGGATTACGCAAGCTTCTCATCAAGCAGAAGGGGTTGCCGACAAAGGAGAATGGTTTGCATTTCAGTTAGGGTTATATGCAATTCAAGCAACACATAATGTAAAAGTTAAATTTTCAAATCTTAAGTCTGAGAATGGATCTATCATTGATGCGAAAAAAATGACTTGTATTAATTTAGAAGGCACAGGTTATGATGCAGTGCCAATACAAAAAACAGTAAATGTATCTTCCGGTCAGGTACAAGCATTATGGTGTGGTGTTGACGTACCTACCGATGCTGCTCCTGGTATTTATACAGGCACCATTGAAGTAAGCAGTAATGAATCGGGATCTTCTATTATCAAATTTTCATTAAAAGTAAATAATCACACCATTCTTAATAGTGGAGCTGATGCGCCTTGGAATCAGACGCGCTTAAAATGGTTAAATTCTACATTGGCTCAGCAAAATGAAGTAATTGCTCCTTATACTCCTTTAGTTGTAAAAGGAATGGAGATTAGTTTATTAGGTCGTAAAGTAATTTTAAACAAAGATGGTTTGCCTTCTCAAATTCAAAGTTTTTTCACACCCGAAATGACCTCGTATTCTGCAACCCCTAAAAATATTTTATCTCAACCCATGCAGTTTACTGTGAATGGCGCTCCTATGTTGCAATCAAATGCGCGCAAACAGTTTTCTTTTACTCAACAACAAAAAGGAACAGTGCAATGGACTGCTACTACTTCGTCTGACCAACTTGAAATGCAGGTGAAAGGTTCCCTAGAGTTTGATGGTTTTATGGTGTACACCGTGAAAATGACCGCTTTGCAAAATTTAGATGTAACCGATATTCAATTGCAAATGCCTTTTGATAAAAAGTCGGCTACTTATATGATGGGCTTAGGTCAAAAAGGCGGCTATCGTCCTGCTAGTTTTAATTGGAAATGGGAGGTAGCTACTAAAAATCAAGATGGCGCATGGATTGGTGATGTAAATGCAGGACTTCAATTTTCATTAAGAGATGAGAATTATGTTAGGCCTTTGAACACTAATTTTTATTTACAAAAACCTTTATTACTTCCTAGTTCTTGGGGCAATCAAAATAAGGGGGGCATTACAATTAGTGAATCAGGAAACCAAGTACTCGTGAATAATTTTAGTGGTGCTAGACAATTGAAAAAAGGAGAATCGCTTTACTACAACTTTACAATTCTTATTACACCATTTCATAAACTCAATACCGATTTTCAATGGGATGCTAAATTTTTCCATTCTTACAAACCCATTGATACCATCAAAGCAATAAGTAGCGCTAGCATTATCAATATTCATCATGCCAATGAAATTAATCCTTGGATTAATTATCCTTTTATTGAACATGCTAAAATGAAATCCTATATTGATGAAGCACACAGCAAGGGATTAAAAGTTAAAATTTATAATACGGTTCGTGAATTATCTAATCATGCTTATGAAACCTTCCCAATGCGTAGTTTAGGGCATGAAATTTATTCGACCGGTAAGGGTGGGGGTTATAGCTGGCTTCAAGAACATGTAGGGGATGATTATATTGCAGCTTGGTTTGTACCTAATATAAAAGATGCGGCTATTGTGAACAGTGGCATGAGTCGTTGGCACAACTATTATATCGAAGGCATGAATTGGTTAGTGAAAAAAATAGGCATTGATGGTATTTATTTAGATGACGTTGCTTTTGATCGTATCACCATGAAAAGAGTTAAACGTGTTTTAACGCAACAAAACCATCCTGGTATCATTGATTTACATTCGGCCAATCAGTTTAATAAAAATGATGGATTTAATAACAGTGCTAATTTATACATGGAGCATTTCCCTTACATTAATAAGCTTTGGTTTGGAGAATACTTTGATTATCAAAAAGCCAGCCCCGATTTTTATTTAACGGAAGTGAGTGGTATCCCATTTGGATTAATGGGTGAAATGCTACAAGATGGAGGCAATCCTTATCGCGGTTTAATTTATGGAATGACCAATCGTATGCCTTGGGATGGAATGGCCGACCCGCGCGCTATTTGGAAGTTGTGGGATGATTTTGGTATTAAAGGTTCTAAAATGATTGGTTATTGGAGCCCCAATTGTCCTGTTGCTACAAACAACCCAAAGGTATTGACTACTGTATACCAAAAAAAGAAATCTGTTATGATTGCGGTTGCAAGTTGGTCCGATAAAACCGAACAAGTAAATATTTTGATTGATTGGAAAAAATTAGGATTGGATCCTAGTCAAGTCACTGTTGACTTTCCAGCCATTAATCATTTACAAACCAAAGGAAGTAGCAACATAGTCAACAATCAAATTTTAAACATGGTGGTGGAACCAACTAAAGGTGGCGTGATTATTATAAAAGAAAAATAAATTATTAAAAA
>CAIJXU010000020.1 GCA_903824725.1 uncultured Bacteroidota bacterium
GTATAAAAAACCAATGAATTATAGAAAAAAATATATAAGTAAAATAAATTATAGACTATTGCTTTTTAGTGCTTTTACTGCATAATTAGCAGCTCGAGCTGTCAAAGCCATAAATGTAAGAGATGGATTCTGTGTTCCGGTGCTTACCATACATGCTCCATCTGTAACAAAAACATTTTTACAATGATGCATTTGATTCCATTCATTTAATAAAGAAGTGCTAGGATCCTTACCCATACGCACTCCACCCATCTCATGAATATCTAGACCAGGTGCTTGTTTGGTATCCCATGAATGAATATTTTTACAACCAGCTGCATCTAATAATTCACTACCCGTTTGTAAAAAATCCTTTAATAATAATAAATCATTTTCATCATAATCAATAGAAGTGATAAGCTGCGGTATCCCCCATGCATCTGTATGATCCTTACTTAATCTAACATGATTACTTTGTTTTGGTACAGTCTCCCCTTGCATCATCATTGAAACATGCCAACCACCCAATTCGGTTGATTGCTCCTTAAAATCAGCGCCTATTCCCTCTGCAGGGCCAGCACTTCTGCCTGCGCCAAAAAATACCATATAGCCTCTTTGAAAATCCATTTCTTGTTTGTGTACATTTCTAAAATTGGGCATCATGGGTTGCGTTGGACGACGACCATAATAATATTGATCCAAAGGACCATCAATGGTGGCAGATAAGCCTCCACGATAATTATGAAATGCTACATACTTTCCTAATAACCCATTATCATTTCCTAATCCATTAGGGAATCTTTTTGAAGTTGAATTCAATAAAATCAAATTCGTATTTAAAGTAGCTGCATTTAAAAATATTATTTTAGCAAAATATTCCGTTACTTTTTTTGTCATACTATCAATGACCCTTACACCCGTTGCTTTTTGTTTTGCCTCGTCATAAATAATACTATGTACAATCGAATTGGTTTGCAAAGTAAGGTTACCGGTTTTTTGAGCCCATGGAATAGTGGAAGCATTGGAGCTAAAATAACCTCCAAAAGGACAACCTCTTTCACATAAGGAGCGCGCCTGACATTGTTGTCTTCCTTGTTCAATATGAATGGGATTCGGAACCGTTAAGTGTGCACAACGACCTTGAATCACATGGCGATCATTAAATTTTTTCATGATATTACCCTGCATTTCTTTTTCTACACAATTCATTTCCCAAGCGGGTAAAAAAGAACCATCAGGTAGCGTATCTAACTTATCATAATTGCCACTGATGCCTGCAAATAATTCAACATGGGTATACCAAGGCGCTAATTCATCATAAGTAATTGGCCAGTTTCCAAAACCATCACGCGCAGGACCTTCAAAATCATACTTACTCCAACGTTGTGTTTGCCTTGCCCATAATAAAGACTTACCCCCTACTTGATATCCTCTAATCCAATCATATGGTTTTTCTTGTATGTAAGGATGCTCATTATCTTTTACAAAAAAATGTGCGGATGTTTCATTGTATGCATAACATTTACTTACTACAGGATTATCTTTTGTTAAAGCATTTGTTTTTTTACCGCGATGCTCAAAATCCCAAGGATTTTTTGTTGCAGTAGGATAATCCTTGAGGTGTACCACATCGCGACCTCTTTCAAGTACTAATGTTTTTAAACCTTTTTCACATAATTCTTTTGCCGCCCATCCACCACTAATTCCGGATCCTATCACAATGGCATCGTATGTATTTATTTTAGTTGACATCGTATTTATATTTTATGATCTAATATAGAAGGTTGTACATTTAAAATATGTTGAATAAATTCGCCAAACAAAGTATTGGCCCAAGCAAACCATTTTCTAGTAAAATTATTCGCGTCGTCTTTATGAAAGGATTCATGCATAAATCCAGTATTGGCATGTGTTGATTTAAGCATACTTAAGCAATACAACATTTCAGTTTTTGAATCGGTTGTTAATCCTCGCATAATAATACTCAAAGGCCAAATCATATTTACGCCTGCATGAGGACCTCCTATGCCTTCTGCTTTTGTCCCTTTGTAATAAAAAGGATTGCTTGGGCTAAGTACTAGGTTTCGAGTATTCATATAAAAAGGATCATTGTTTTTCACATATCCTAAATAAGGAAGAGATAATAAACTGGGCACATTGGCATCATCCATTAAATTAAAACTTCCAAATCCATTGACTTCATAAGCATATACTTGACCATGCTCCGGATGATTCACAATACCATATTTATGAATGGCTTTATCAACTTCGTTGGCTAATTCAATACACTGTGTTGCTAAGGCTGTATTGTTTTTAACCTTCAATAATAACTCGGCAGCTTGTCGCAGTGAAACCACCGCAAAACAATTAGAAGGTATTAAGAAAGGAAAGATAGTAGCATCATCACTTGGCCTAAACATAGAACATATTAAGCCTACTGGCTTGGTGGGATAGCCATAGCCACCCAAAGGAACACCATCGGTAGCCCATGCTGTAGTACGTTGAAAAGTATAGGGACCATTCTCTTTTTTACGTTGTTGCTCTTTAAAGGTTTTTAAAGTGAGTTCAATGGTTTTCACCCACTGGTCATCAAATACTTTTGTGTTGCTAGTAAGCTTCCAATATTTATATGCCAAGCGAATGGGATAACACAAAGAGTCTATTTCCCATTTGCGCTCATGAATACCTGGCTGCATCGTCGTTAAATCACTTTTCCATTCACTTACTTTTTTAACATCTTTATAAAATGCGTTTGCATAAGGATCTAATAAAATGCATTTTTTTTGTCTATTAATAACACCCTCCACTAACTGTGCTAATGCTTCATCTTCTTTAACAAAAGGCAAATAGGGCGTTATTTGTGCTGTACTATCTCTTAGCCACATAGCATCAATATCCCCTGTAATCACATATGTGTCTGGTTGTTGATTAATCATTTCAAAATCGACTGTGGTATCTAATGTATTGGGATAACAATTTTCAAATAACCAAGCCAACTCTGGATCCTTTATTTTGGCTTTTGCTTTTTCAATAAATTGATTCACCCCTACACTCGTAAAATTTCGTTTTGTAAGGGCGGGCCGATTTGTAATATACAATTGCTCCATATTTAATGGAATTAGTTTTTTGTAAAATAGGGCCGTACTGGCCAATACTGAATTTTGAATAAATCGGCGTCTACTGTTCATGTATGATAAAATAAAAAATGAATAAAAAATTGTTTTTAATGTGCTTTAAAGTTACTGCACTTATTTATTTATGCCATAAACAAGAGCTAAAATTTTTATACGCTTACCCACATTCCATAAACTAAAAAGCCTCCCCCCGATGAATCGGAAGGAGGCTTTTATATAAGTTATGTTAAACTTAGACTAGAAGTTTGAAGCAACGCCTGTATCAAACCATAAGCGTGTCGCAATATTATCTGGTCCACCCATCTTGCCAACGGCAGCAGCAACAGCAGCTGTGTTACCTGTTCTTTCAGCAGTAATGAATGGCATTCTTTTAATGTATTGCCCTACTTCAATAGATCCCCATGTAGCATCAGAATCATTTTTAGCAAC
Source organism: uncultured Bacteroidota bacterium (assembly GCA_903824725.1). GTDB lineage: Bacteria > Bacteroidota > Bacteroidia > Chitinophagales > Chitinophagaceae > Sediminibacterium. Next base: position 3,543 of record CAIJXU010000020.1, read on the forward strand.
ACTAGGAATCTTAGGATATCCTGTTCTTCTATGATCTACCCAAGCCTCTAAAGCATTGGTAAATGTATTAAAATACTTTTGAGTAATTATTTTTTCTAATTTCAACTCATTATTGTCAGCATCGCTCCATGCTACAGTTATAGTTGATAAAGGTGTAAAGTTATTACGTGAATCTTTAGGATCTACATATGCAATTGGTGTGCTCGTTGCGTCAGCTAAATAAGCATCGACTCCACCTGCTCCCCAATCAGCAAAAGATAATTTAACACCATTTTCATAGTTGGTTTTAGCATCACCTGCTCCTGCCCAACCTCTTAAAGCTGCTTCAGCTTTTAAGAAAGCAACTTCAGAAGCTGTGAATGCGCGTCTTGTTTGAGCATTATTAAAATCATTTGATGCTTTAGAATATGTTGTTCTTTCCTTTCCAGGTTTAAGATATGCACCATTACGAATTCCTTTGTAAGGATCTGAAGGATGATCAGCATATAATGTAGCATCAGATATTGGTGAATAAAACTTTGAAATACGATTGTCTTTCATACCAATAAAAAAGGATTCCATCACACCACCCATACGAGTATCATCCCATTGGAAACAAATTTGCGCAAGTGGCATTATATTACCATTTAATGAAACCCAGAAATTGTCAGAGTTAGCTGTGATTAAACCAGCTGGATCAGACATCGCTTTTTCACCTTGTGCTTTAGCAATAGATGGTGCCACTTTTGACAAACGAATAGCTAATCTCAATCTTAATGAGTTAACCACTTTCATCCAAGCAGGAATGCTTCCCTTATAACTAGGATCAAACTTAGCAAAACCTGTGTATGTTTTATTTGCAGCAAAATCAGATTGAATTGAATCTAATTGTAAAAAGAATGTATTATACAAACTAGGCTCCAAATCATAATCGATTTGAGATGTAGTAGCCCCATAATTTGAATAAATCACTGGACCATGAACTGCAGTTAATTTAGATACACCTAAAACCCTAATCAATTTAGCCCAAGTTGCGAATAATGGCAAATTGTTTTCAGAAGCTAATCTAATTACTTGCTTTGAAGGAGACATTACATTGTTATAAATACGACCCCAATAGTTATTCCATGTAATAAAATAAGTAGTGTTATTTCTGTTAACAACGAAGTCTGTAGGCGTATTCATATACCCCATCCAAGAATCATAACAAAGATCCTCTTCTACTTGACCTCCGAAAAGGTTATACAACATGCCTGAAAAAGGCGAACCTACTAGGTTAAAGTCTTGCTTAAGTAGCTGATCAGAAATTTGATTTGGATTCTGATTTGTACCTTCAAAATCCTTAGTACAAGATACAAAAGCAATCAAAATTAGTGATGCAATTAATATTTTTTTCATAATAAAATAATTTTGTTTTTTTTAGAAAGTTAACTTGATGTTAAATCCAAATGACCTTGTAGAAGGCATACCAAATACGTCATTGGATTGCATACCATTTCCTGTACTCATTGATTGTTCTGGATCAAATGGCGCATCTTTATATAAGAAGAATAAGTTTCTTCCCACTAAAGAAAAAGCAGCGGTTTTGATTGGCGAACTAGCATTTTTGATTTTTAATGTATAACCAAAAGCTAATTGAGCTAATCTAACGTTTGTTCTAGAAAAAACGTAAGGCTCCATGATACCATTTCTATCTCCAATAACTGAATAATAAATAGCAGGATCAATTGAAGTTACTGCAGTTCCTGTACTAGATACAGCATTGATTGGAATAGTAGCACTTGCTCTTGCATCCGCAGTTCTTTGGCTTGCACCATATGAATCAAGGAATGCTTCAGTTTTAGAGAATGCAACACCCCCAAATTTACCATTGATAAGTATGCTTGCAAAGAAGTCTTTGTATGTAAAGTTGTTATTCCATCCTGCGATTAAATCAGGATTCACATTACCTACTTTTACTTGCGCAGATGCTGCTATTGGAGCACCATTTGCATTTAATTTAATGCGACCACTTTCATCTCTTGAAAATTTAGTAATATACAAATCATTAAATGATCCGCCTGCCTTAATGATAGAAGCAAAACCTTCATCGTTACCACCAACTTGATAGGTAGGATTAGAAGCGATCAACTCAACAATTTCATTTTTATTTTGAGATAAGTTAATAGCGGTTTTCCATTTGAAATTAGCAGATCTAATTGGCTCAGCATCAATTGTAATTTCAATACCTTTGTTAACAATTTTACCAGCATTAACATAGTATGTAGAATAACCAGAACCAGAAGGAGCTGCTAATGATAAGAATTGATTTGTACTCACTGAGTTATAGTAAGTCATGTCAAATCCTAATCTTCCTTTGAAGAATTTAATTTCAGCACCTAACTCATCACTTGTGATAATCTCTGGCTTTAAGTTAGTGAACGGAACTTGAGAATTACGGTTAATTCCACCAATACCACTAGGTCCACCTGCGCCACCAATTGAGTTCCATGGATTTACTACGTTATATGGAACCTCATTTCCAGTTTCTGAATGAGAAGCTCTTAATTTCATGTAAGAAATAACCTCAGGTAATTCAACCATTTGGCTGATAATTGCAGACAAACCATAAGAAGGGTACAAATAAGATTGATTCCCTGTAAGTGCTAAAGTAGATGCCCAGTCATTACGAGCTGACACATCTAAAAACAACATTTCCTTATATCCAATATTTGCACTTGCAAATGCACCTTGCTTTATTGTATTACTTACCGTTGAGTTAAAAATTACATTATAAGGCAAATTCGAAAATGAGAAGAAGTTAGGATATTGTAATGAAATAGTACCATTACCCACATTCATACCATTATTAAAAGTATTTTTTGTATAACTAGCTCCTAATAGCCCTGTAACACTAAAATCTCCGTAATTATTGTTGAACGTTAAAATTCCATCCGCATACAATGATTGATCTTTGTATTTTGTATATGACCAAGTACCATTCGGACTAACACTTACTGAGTTTCCACCAGCAGCATATCTATTGTCAAACAAAACATCATTATAATCAATATTACCTCTTGTTTCAAACTTTAAGTGTTTAGCAATATCATATGACAATTTCACATTCGCAATTACACGACTGTTTGTTGCCAATTTTGAGTTGTTGTATACTTCAAAATAAGGGTTATTTTGAAATTCATAGGTTGAATACCAATTTTGTTTGTAAAGGTTTCTTGCTGCATCAAAAGTTTGATAATTTGCTTTATAAGAAGCAAAATCTCTTTCACGTGCAAAAGTATACAAACCAGTAAGTGGGTTATTGTAATAACCTGCACCTGGACGATTGTATGACTTTTCATTTGCAAATATTACATTTGAAGACAAAGTAACTTTATCATTAAACAATTTTGTTGATTGGTTTAATGTTATAGTATGTTTGTCATATGTATTTGTTGGCAAATTTCCTTTTGAATTAATATTAGAATAAGAAAAATAGGCTGTTGTTTGATTATTTCCACCACTTACTGAAACTGAATTTGTAGCAGTTATCCCTGTTTGAAAATAATCTCTAACATAATTTTTTTGATAATCCCCTTTCACTTTAGACCAGTTTTTATCACCACCCAAAGTACCATAATCGAACTGTAAGTCAGGTATTCCAGTTACAATATCAAACACAGTACTTGAGTTAAAATCAACAGCTACTTTTCCTGCTTTACCTTTTTTAGTAGTAATCAAGATAACGCCATTCGCACCTTGGCTACCATAAAGGATAGATGCGTTTGCTCCCCTTAATACACTAATTGATTCAATGTCCGCAGGGTTGATTGAAGATAGACCATCGCCGCGATCGTTTCCACCATAAGAACCTGGTTGACTACCTTTGTTATTGACCATTGGAACCCCGTCAATTACATAAAGTGCTTCACTTGTACCAAGAAGTGATCTAGCACCTCTTAGGACAGCTTTAGTAGATCCGCCAGCTCCTGATGAACTTACTTTAATATCAATACCAGCAGCTTTACCGCTAATTGATTCCATAAAGTTTGTTCCCGCAGCTCTTGTAATCTCCTCTCCTGCGACTTGTTGTGACGCATAAGTTAAAGATTTCTTTTCGCGTTTAATACCTAAAGCGGTTACAACTACTTCAGATAAGTCAGTTGCTTGTGATGCTAAAGATACATTTACTGTAGCTTGAGATGCACCTACAGTAACTTCTTGTGTTGCAAATCCCAAAGAAGAGACTTGTAATACTACGCTACCAGCTGGTACTTTCAAGCTGAATGTTCCATCAGCTTTGGTTGTAGCAGCAGCGTTGCCACCCTTGACCTTGATTGTAGCAGAAGCTACAGCCTGATTGTCAGTGCCTGTTACCTTACCGGCAACTTGTCTTGTTTGCGCAAATGTTGCAGAGAACATGCACAGAACACTACAAAAAACTAAAAGCATACTTTTCATAAGATGTTGTTTGGTCTGTTTAAAAATGAAGTTTAAATGATGTTGAAACTGATTTTTAATTTCAATAATCAATTAAACTACCTTTTTAAGGTTAAATAATTTTGTTTAAATGACTCAATCGTTACCTAATATTACGGCATTATGATTATGTTAACAAAAAATAAACCCCCCTTTTTTCCACATTTTTTACAATTATTAGTAGTCTAAAATCTATATAAGTGCATGATTTTGATCATATTAGATGCTTTTAGCCGTGTTCCATGTATTAAAAAAATGGGAATATTTGACTTTAGTTTCGAAAGTAATAAGGCGGCTTCTAGGCCTAATTTTAACAAAAGCAGGCCTATTTTATGCTATTTTTAGGTTTAGCTGAATCAAAATGCACCAATTTTAGGATACTTATTTATTATATTCAGCAAATAAATGAACCTACTGAAATCTAAATTCAATATATCAATTGTATCATGCCCGAGTCCTTGAATCATATAAAAAAGCAAATTGATGTCAACTGTGACATGGGCGAAGGCTTTCATAACGAAGCCGACCTGATGCCGTTGATTAGTAGTGCAAATATTGCTTGCGGATTTCATGCAGGAGATTCAGATACCATTAAACGAACCATCGAACTTGCGATGCGTCATCATGTTGCTATTGGAGTACATCCTAGTTATGATGACCGAGAAAATTTTGGTCGTCAATCACAATTAATTTCATTACTTGAATTAGCCGAACTCATTTCCGATCAATTATATTTATTTGAAAAAGTAGCTATCCCGATGGGCGCTCCTATTCATCATATTAAATTACATGGTGCCTTATATAATGATTGTGCAAAGGATGCTGGACTAAGTAAAATATTTATTCAAACGGTACAGGCGATTAACCCTGATTTAATCATTTATGGATTAAGTGGTAGCCATACCATTCAACAAGCAAAAAATTTTGGACAACCTTTTGCCAACGAAGTTTTTGCAGATCACACCTATCAAAATAATGGACTACTCACTCCAAGGTATTTAGACAATGCTATGATTTATGATTCACAATTAGCATCTGAACAAGTTATGAAAATGATTTTTGAAAAAAAAGTAGCCACCATTCATGAGGAAGATATTCCTATTGAAGCAGATACCGTTTGTATACAAAGCGAGGGCATCAATGCCATTCCAATTGCCAATCACCTTTATGCTATTTTAAAACAAAATAACATTGCAATTAAATACCCATAAGCCCCTCCTGTTTTAAAATCAATAAAGAACTTGTGGAGAATAGCGGGTTCGAACCGCTGACCTTCCCGAATGAAATTCGGGACGCTAATATTCTTAAACTATTTAATAATAAGTTGCTCTATAAATTTTCGGCTTTTCTTTTTCTTAATTTCAATTTCTCTTTTCATTGCTAAACTCCTAGTAATATATTCTTCAAAATATTTTAAAACCCAATCATCCGCTTTTCTAGTTGACTTGCTTCTAGCATTATTGTGGTTAATTAGCCTCAAGTGGTTCATCAGGAA
>CAIJXU010000021.1 GCA_903824725.1 uncultured Bacteroidota bacterium
AAGGCATACAAGCTCCTTACCTTGTGGTTAGCACAAAGCGCATTTATTTCATTTTTGTATGCAGATAGCGTGTTCATATTTCTAATTGGATACAAATTTACTACTTATTCAATTAAGTCTCTAATTAGCTAAAAGCTAGATAATTTTTGAAATATCCTCTGTGTGAGGAAAACACCCCATCAAATCGGTCCAAATCGGTTGTTTTCGGTTTTATGAAAACATAACTAACTACAAATCAACGCCTTCATTTTCTCAAAAATTCTTCATAACCCTGAGGTCCCGGGTTCAAATCCCGGTCTCGCTACCTGAAAATCAAGGACTTACGTTAAATCGTGGGTCCTTTTTTGTTTCTGCGTGAGGTTTTCCATTTTCTTACGAATGCCCTTTAATTACAATCTTCATTATTTTATAGTTCAGTATAAAAAAACGAATTAATTGAAAGAATATGGATCTCCTTAAGAATAGTGTAAAATTATTAGGAGTAGGAGGATAATACTGCTCGGAGTATTTTGTTATGATGAGTCTGTTTTCCATTATGTATATTTTTTTTATTTTTATTCAGGAATCATCCACCAAAATGGCAAACCTTTTGCTTTGTATAAGAACATATAATGCATTAACCACTTTAACCAATGTCCTGCCAATCCTGGTTCGCCCATGGTGGTTTTAATATCTCTTCCCCACTGAGGAAATTTTTCCCAATCTGGTACTACAGGACTCACAGTCATGGTAGCTGCAGTTCCTTTTCGCATGCCATATCCTGCTGATACAATACAAGCTGCTCCCATACGTCCCATTGATGCCTTGTGTATCATTGTGGGGTTGCTAGTTTTAATCCAGTTTATGATATTGTCTGCTGTTACCTTGCCCATTATTCCTGAAGGCATACCTGTTCTTGGCGCTGAAGCAAAAATGGGTGTACCATTTTTACTTGTCATTGGTTTAGAGATTGAGTGAGGAGGTGCAAATGCAATTCCAGGTGCAAAGATGTTTGGGTAACTTGGATTTTGATAAGTTTCAGGCCAATCTTTTATTGTCCACTCTTCAAATGGTTTTGGAGTATAGTCGGCATCTACTTTCATAAGTCCATTAGGTGCAAATAATTTATCTGAAATGTCTTTACCTGTTTTATCATAGGCTTTAAATCCATGTCCTGCAAAACCAGGTATGAGCATCGCGAAATCATAGGGCTGTTCTAAATATTCCCCATCTAAATTTTCGTAATAAATTGTATGATCGTCTAATTTTTTCACACCCGCTCTTTTAATCCAGGTAATATTTCTTTCAACAAAATAGGATTCTGCAAACAACTTAGTATTTGAAATAAATCCACCTTTTGGAATAAAGGCTCCGCCCATTCCAAAGTCACCTAATTCATATTCATTCGTAATCCATATGACTTGGGCTTGTTTTTCTAATCCCCTTCTTTTAATTTCAAAATCAACATTTAAAATATACTCAAAGGCGGCACCCTGGCAGGTTGCAGTGGGATGGCCTGTTCCAATGACAAAAATTTGTTTCTTGCCATTTTTCATTTTATCTAATTTCGATTGCAATAGTTCCCATGCATGACTGGCGTGACCAAAAGTACAAACCGATGCAATATTGCCGTTTCCGGGAATTAAACCTTCTGTTGCTTCAAAGTTTAATTTTGGTCCAGTAGCATTAATTAAATAATCGTAAGCCACTTTTATTTTTTCACCTTTATTTTTTTCGTTGGTATATTCTACTTCAACAAATCCTGTATTTATATGCTCATCACCTTCAGGGTAAAAACTTTGTGCCTTTGCTTGAATAAATTCAATCCCCCATTTTTTATACAATGGCCTTAGATCAAATTTAATTTCTTCAGGGGTCATTCTACCCACACCTACCCAAATATTGGATGGAATCCATTGATAGGTTGGAGTAGGAGAGATCACTGTTATCTTATGCTCTTTTTTATTGAGTCCTTTTTGAAGGTATGCTGCAGCCGTATGACCAGCAACGCCTGCACCTAATACAACAATATTTGCCATGTTTTCATGTTTCAGTAAATGTAGTTACAGCATTTGCTAATAGTAATGATATATATCACAATTGATAGTTTAAAATCCAATTAAAATCATAACTAGACAAGCGTGATATATGTCACAATTAAGATTTTATTATTGATTGAACTTTGTGGTCTAAAATATTAAAATGAAATACATAATAGTTGGCGCAGTGGCAGGCGGAGCAAGCACTGCAGCAAGGTTAAGACGCTTAGATGAGCATGCTGAAATCGTACTATTTGAAAAAGGTGAGTATATTTCTTATGCTAATTGTGGCTTACCTTATTACATAGGAAATGTAATCACAGATAGAAATAAATTATTTGTACAAACTGCTGCCTCTTTTAATCAAAGATTTAAGATTGATGTTCGAGTTCAAACTGAGGTATTAGAAGTGAATGCAGCTACTAAAACCATTAATGCAAGAAATCAGAAAACAGGAGAGCTTTATAGTGAAACTTATGATAAATTGGTTTTGTCCCCAGGTGCTGAACCTATGAGGCCGCCTTTACCTGGAATTATGAGTGAAGGGATATTCACATTAAGAAATGTGAATGATACGGATTACATTAAGTCATATGTTAGTAATAGAGCTATTAAAAAAGCAGTGGTGATTGGTGCTGGTTTTATTGGATTAGAAATGGCCGAAAATTTGCAAGAATTAGGATTGGAAGTGAGTATCATCGAAATGGGTAATCAAATATTAGCGCCATTAGATTTTCCTATTGCAGCCATTGTACAACAACATATTCGAAGTAAAGGAGTAGATCTAAGATTAAATACAGCAGTTACAGGATTTGAGAAAGTAAATAAACAATTAAAAGTCAATTTGAAATCTGGAGAATCGATAGATGCGGATGTTGTGATATTATCTATTGGAGTGAAGCCAGATACAAAATTAGCAGTAGGGGCAGGTCTTAAAATAGGGGAAACTAGAGGCATATGGGTAAATGAGTTCTTACAAACCTCTAACCCTGATATCTATGCAGTTGGTGATGCGATTGAATTCACTAATCCAATTACGAATCAAGCCTTAATTACTTATTTGGCAGGTCCTGCCAATAAACAAGGTCGCATTTGTGCTAATAATATAGTGCTAGGTAATGTACAAAGCTATCATGGCTCAATTAATACAGCTATTGTAAAAGTGTTTGATATGACCATTGCTACTGCTGGAACAGCCGCTAAACATTTAACCACTGCCCATATTGAGCATAAGGTTTCCACAACACATAATGGTTCCCATGCTAGTTATTACCCTGGTTCAAAACAAATGAGTATCCAAATTGCATTTTCGACAAAAACAGGTCAGTTATTGAGTGCTCAAATTGCAGGTTATGATGGAGTAGATAAAAGGATAGACATTTTATCGTCTATCATTAAAAGAAAAGGCACCATT
>CAIJXU010000022.1 GCA_903824725.1 uncultured Bacteroidota bacterium
ACTACAAACAGAAGTAAAAGATTTATTAGGGGAATAATTTAATGAATTAGTATAACGTATCTTCAATTTGAATTTTATTTAATAGCGAATTGAAATAATGACAAATCATTTGCCCATATCATATAATGACGGAACACTTTTTCACCTATTGCGGCATTTTTCAATAGTTAATGAAAATGCCTTACAATGCTTAATTAACCGCGGATATAGCAAAGTATTGATTGACGAAAACTTACAAATCCCAGGTTCTAAATTTCACGATTTTTTTGCAACAGATATAAAATCTTTAATGCTCCAATGTGCAACTATTAAAGAAACAACCTCTTTAAGGCAAAACGGTTACTTGCATATTAGTTATGAATTTGAAGAATTGAAATTTCTAAAAGGAATTGGAACACTAGGAGTCATTTCATTGGAGTCATTAAAATCATTAACATCAAGCCAACCTGTTCTGAAAAAAAATAGGGGACATCTTTTGCTGCATGCAACAGTTTCAAAACTTCCTACAACAAATTTACTAACACTGGTTTTAAAAGAACAACAAAGCAGTAATTTTTTAATCACTGCGTTTCCGGGGCCTGCAGCGTTGCCATTGCCTTCAACAAAATTTATTACTGAATTTAATGAAACATGCAAATTGTTTTGGGAGCAACAGGTTTTTTTAAGTTTAATTTAATCAATACTATTCCTGCCAATTATTAATTTTTAATTTCGAAAAAAAGAAAAAACCTCACGCAGTGGAATAAATATTATACATCCCGTTTCTTATTACTTCAAAGCTTTAATATCCGTTAATACTCTAGAAATATCATCCATATTGGTAGCATTATAAACACCTCTTATTTGTTGGTTCTTATCTATTAAATACATTTTATCTGTATGAAGAAAGGTAGTGCTATCAGTTAACTTATTATTGTCAGCAAAAAATGAAGAACGACCTAGCGAATAAATTATTGATTTATCTCCTGTTAACAAATGCCACTTTGCAGGATTAACGCCATTCTCTTCTCCATATTTTTTTAATTTATTAACCGTATCAACCCATGGCATTACAGAAAAAGATACTAGTTCAACATCATTCATTATAGAAATACTATCCTGTAAAACCTTAAAGCATTTTGTCATCTTAGGACAAATACCTGGGCAGGTAGTAAAAAAGAAATTAGCAATATATATTTTATCATTTAATAAATTGGATCCAAATTTTTTTCCATTTTGATCAACTAAATTAAATGCAGTAATTCGATGTTCGTTTTTTGTATTCCAATTAGGGGTTAAGTCCTGTGAATTATAATAAGGTAACATTTCATTATTTGAAAAGACATTACAGCTTAACAAATTCAATACAATCAATACTATTGCAAATAATTTAACGAGCAACTGGCATACAATCCTTCGCAGATAAAGCACCATATATTTTATTGTTTTTCACAGTGTAATTGGAAATTAAATTACCTATTGAATCCCAAATTCTTTGAACACCTTCTTCTTTACCATTATAGTAATTCTTTTCTTCTTGTATTTTCCCAAAATGAAAATACACTATTTGCTTTCCATCGTATTTATCATGATTATAATTAAATAAATACCTTAGGTTCCCATTTGGCCACCACTGCTTAAAAACACCTTGCTTTTGACCATGCTCGAATTTTCTTTCTAATAATTTTTCACCAGTGTTATAAAATCCTATAGCTAAGCCTTCTTCATTACCATCTATAATTGGTAGTTTGTACACCACCCTTCCATCATTTTCAACTTGTACCATATACCCATTAAATGGTTGCTTATTGTATATCCAACCACTATCGGTTTTTGATAAAAGCGTGTCATTGTTTTTAACTTCAACTTGCGGTGGCTCATAGTTGCTATTACATGCTATTGTTACTATAGCCCAAAACGTCAATATAATAGGTGAATTAATTTTCAATCTAAATTATTTTACTAAAAACTGACCCATCATTCCGCCATCTTCATGATTGGAGAAATGACAATGATACATATATGGGTTTACCGCATCTGAAAAATCATCAAATTTTGCTATCACCGTGACTGTTTCCCCTAAAGGAACATATACTGTATCTTTCCAACCCGATTCATGTTCACCTACTACACCAGAGCTTCTTGCAATAATTTTAAACTGCACATCATGCACATGAAAAGAATGTCCAAATATATTGTTGTTTACAATGGTCCATTTTTCAATAGCATCTAATTTAATGTTTTGATTAATTGTGGTAAATCCATAGGTATTATTATCAAAAGTAAAGGCCGCACCTGCTTGGCCACCAGTAATATTTATAGTTCTACTATTGGTTACATCCGAATTTGTCCAATAAGTATTGCTAGCAAGCTTACTTGGTAATGCCGTAATTGCACTAGTAGTACTTGCCCCCACTTTAATATGTAACACATTAAAATCCTTGTTATTAATTAAGCTACCAAAATCACCAGCACTAGCAGGTTCAGCCCCAGGAAAACCAAATTTTTGACCTGTATTATATGCTTTCAAATCAATACTACTAGCTACAGCATCATTGCCAAGGTTTATTAAAATTTCAACACGCTCACCAGGCATGATTTTAACTCTCGTAGTTGTAATGGGTGCGTTTAATAAACCACCATCATTTCCAATAATATTAAATGACCTGTTATCACTTAAACCTAAATCATAGCCTCTTTCAATTTCAGCATTCAATATTCTTAAACGTACATACTGTTTAGGTAAAGTTATTTGAGCATCCATAGTACCATTGGCTAAAAGATAATCTCCATAAGCACCTGAAATATTAAAGGAATTGTCTGTATTAAACCTCCTACTAGTTAATACTAAAGGAATATCATCAGTACCATAAGTTCTTGGTAAAGCCAATGCCGATTCAGCAGGGTCCTTTATAATAATGAACCCACCCGCTCCTTTCGCAAGTTGCTCATAGGTTTTCATATGAAGGTGTGGATGATACCAATAAGTACCCGCATTGTTTTTTATTTTAAAATTGGGTGACCAAGTTGCTCCTGCGTCAATAATTTGATGGGGGCCGCCATCCATTACTGCGGGAATATGAAACCCATGCCAATGCACTGTGGTTTGATCTGATAAATTATTTTTTACATTAATTTTTACATCATCTCCCTGATTCATAATAAGCGTAGGGCCCCAAAAACTATTTCCATTATATCCATAGGTTGCAGTTACTGCACCAGTTTTAAATTGCTTCGTGGCTTTATCTAAGGTTAAATTAAAATTTGTTCCAGTGATAGCAGGAGGAACAAAAAGTTCGTTATAGGTGGAATTAGTGCCGCTATTACTTGTGTCAGTAGGGCTTGTTGTGGTACTTGTCTTATTACAAGAAACAGCAATAATAGCCATTGATATTAGTAATATTCTGAATGTATTTACGATCATAAGAAGATATTTAGCTATTAGATGTTTCAAATGAACTAATCCTTCGGAGAAAAAATATATTAATATTACCGAAGGAATTGAATAGCTTAAACATCTATTATAAGTACATTTTGATTGAAAAAGAGCTCATAGCAAGTTTGAAGCAGGGTGAAGCCTCCGCTTTCAAGATCCTAGTAGAAAACTACCAGGACAGAGTATATTATAGTGTCCTGAATATACTTCATAATGCGGCCGAGGCAGAAGATACAGCGCAGGAAACTTTTATTCAGGTGTATGAATCTATTAGTGGTTTTAAAGAGGAATCAAGTTTGGCTACTTGGATTTACCG
>CAIJXU010000023.1 GCA_903824725.1 uncultured Bacteroidota bacterium
ATTACATACAATAAATAAGCCCACCAGGTTCTCCAAGGGGGTGGTAAAATATGAATCACCATACTGGCGCCCTCCTCATTCCAAATACCATCATTGTTGGCGGCTTTTACCCTAAAGGTATAAGTGCCTTCACGTAAATTAGTATAACTCGCAAAGCGTCTTGAGCCCACATTGATCCAATCCTCATCATAGCCTTCCATTTTATAAGCATATTGATTGTGCTCTGCATCTCTAAAATTAAAAGCTAAAAAATCAAAGGATAAAGTATTCTCATTAAATTTAACCGTAAAATCACCAGTAGGATTTATTGATTCCACTAGTAAGGTGGTATCTTTTTTTGAAAATCTTTGAATAATAACAACGGGCGGTTTCGCATTATCTTTTATAGAATCAGGGAAAAAATAATTCAAGCCCGACATGCCACCGAAAAATAATTCTCCCTCTTTAGATTGGAAGGAACTAAAAGTATTAAACTCAAAATCCTGAACCCCTTCCGCTGGTCCAAAGCTTCGAAATTGCTTTGTGAATGGATTGTATCGGATGATCCCAAAATTAGAACTCAACCATAAGTTATTACTCTTATCGTGATAAATATCATACAAATACAAACTTGGAATACCGTCTGCTAAAGTTAGAAATTGTTTGGTGTTTTTTTCGAAATCTACTTTAATTAATCCATTCCCATAAGTTGAAATATATGCAAATTGATCATTTATAATTTGCATATTTTGATATAAATCATGTTCACGTAAAAATGGAATATTTTTTGTAAGGGGCTTTGCACTATTATTTAGTTCATTCCATAGAAAAATACCATCATCATTGAGTAAATAAATTTCATTTGCATTTTTACGTCTTGCTAAAATGATACCCTTTTTTATAGTGGATGGAAGTGTAATGGGTTGATAAGAAGTATCCCCATTGCTTGTACTTATTATGACTGGTTTAGGACCGGTATAAATAAGCTCATTTTTATTATTTAAAAAAGTAACACCTAATGAACTATTATCATTAATACTCATTTTATCCTTCACAAATCCTTGCTTTATAAAGCTACTTGTCCCATTTGCTTTTTTATAAAAAAGGATGCCAGTAGGTGAGTTACAAAAAGCAAACAAATTGCCTTTTGAATCTTCACTAAATTTCCAAACTCTGATATTAGGTAAACTCGCATCTTCTAAGTAACGCTTTTTTGTATTCTTTGTCCTATCTATTTCCATAATGCCCATATGAGGGGCGTATTCCCCTAGCCATAGATGCCCTTTACTATCCACAAAAGTGCCCCAAACAAATGAAAATCCTAAATTAAAATCATTAGGAAAATTTTTTGCAAGTAGGCCAAATTTTCGCTTGTTTGGATCGTATTTAAGAATTCCAGTAGTGCCCAACCAAATATTATTTTCCTTGTCTTCTAAAATATTCGAATAATTATCTCCTTCAATACCATAAGCAAGAGCATTACTGCTATTAATATGAATGACTTTATTATTGCTTAAATTAATTACATCAATACCCTTATTGACAATATTAAACCATAAAAAATTACTGCTTTGGCTATAGTGAATGTTTCTAACTAAATTGGAAGCTATGGTATTAGGATTATTTGGATTATTTTTAAATACAGTTGATTGTTTTGTTATAGTATTATATATAAACGCACCGTATTTTGTAGCGGCATAAATATTGTCTCCATTAATTTTAACATCATTCACTTGGGTAATAAATATTGAATCGGTTGAATTAAATATTTTTGTAAATGTGTGATTCTGGGTATCAAAAAATTGTAACCCTATATCAGTTGATACTAATAACTTAGAACTAGATAAGGATAATACACGATTTACAACTTCCTGTTTTCCATATTTAATAGGGCTTTCAGGATGCACTAAATATTGCTTAAATTTTTTGGAACTAATATCATAATTAAGCAACCCAGTACCCCTGGATCCAATCCACAAGCTTTTTGATTTATTGTCAACCAATAAGCTTGCCCCTTCTCCAAAACGATACGGTAAGGATTTATTAGATTTTAACAAAGTATCTCTTACATAAATAGAAATATTTTCCCAGTGGTCATTTATTCGATTTAGATAAGCAATATTACCATAAGTATCCGATGACCAAATGTTTCCTTTTTCGTCCTCTTTAATATCAATCACCCAACCAGCGGCTCTTGAAAATTCATTTTTTAAATCATGGTTGTATTGCTTAAAATGATAGCCATCAAAACGATCTAAACCGGCTTGGCTTCCAACCCATATATATCCTAATTTATCCTGAAATAAACAATTAGCCGAACTTTGAGACATTCCATTTTTTATGGAATATTTTTCAAATATAAAGTCGGATAAATTTTGCGTGTGCCCAATGAATGGCATTGACAGGTTCATTAGAATTACGATTGCCAATAAAATCGTTTTTTTCATATTGCAATAAATTTTATTAATATACTTTTAAAAATAAGTTTTTTATAATTACTATTTATGTTTTATAACTACTAATGTAATATCATCTGGATTGTGGTTTCCTGCTAACCAAGCATCTGCCTCTGTCATTAATTGATCAATGACTTCCTGTGCGGTTCTATTACCATAACTAGCAATCAAGTCCTGTAGTTTTTGATAATCAAATAAATCACCAGATAAGTTAGGTGCTTCTGGCAAACCATCCGAAATAATCACCAAAATATCTCCTTTGTTAAAAGGCGTAGTGGTTTGATCAAAGTGTACATCGTTAAAGCTACCTAATGGCACTCCCGATAATTGGATTTCCTCGGCCGTATTGGTCGCTGCCCTATAGATAAAGTAAGGTGGCATACCCGCCGAGCTTAAAGTGATTTGATTGTCTTTTACAAGTGCAATATTTAAGCTCATTCTTAAAATACCTAAATCTACTTTTTTAACCACCCTATTTAATTCATGCAACATATCCTTCGGGCTCATTTGTGGAAGTCCAATAAGACCCGCCTTGGTAATGGATACCAACATCCCTGATGGTGTACCATGCCCAGTTGCATCTCCACAAATCGCATATAAGGAACCATCGGGTTGTTCAAAAAAGTCATAATAATCTCCACCTACTTCGGTAGAGGTTCTTAAGTATCCTGCAATGTCTAAATTATTAATAACAGGTAATGTTTTAGGCAATAACCTTTCTTGTAAATCCTTCGCAGCAGCTAATTCAGAATTTTTACGCTCATTTTCTAGTTTCTTTATTTGTAGTCTTGCTCTGTATTTTGAAAATAGATAAATAAAACTTCCTGAAAATATTACATACAATAAATAAGCCCACCAGGTTCTCCAAGGGGGTGGTAAAATATGAATCACCATACTGGCGCCCTCCTCATTCCAAATACCATCATTGTTGGCGGCTTTTACCCTAAAGGTATAAGTGCCTTCACGTAAATTA
>CAIJXU010000024.1 GCA_903824725.1 uncultured Bacteroidota bacterium
ACTTAAAGGTTATAGTAGACCCTATGATAAGATGCAGGAAATGGTTCAACAAGGTTATCTCCTACAAATTCGGAAAGGACTTTATATGACCACTGCTAAAGTGAGTGCTAAGATGCCTGAGCCTTTTTCGATTGCGAATCATCTTTACGGACCAAGTTACATTTCCCAGGATTCGGCATTATTTCATTGGGGACTTATTCCTGAACGTGTTTATGAAATTACAAGTGTCTGTTTCAAGGTATCAAAACGTATTTATACGCAAAATATTTCTTATAATTTCACGCATCTTCCCACAGCATATTACGCAATTGGTATTCAGTCATTGGATATAACATCTAATCAAACAATATTAATTGCAAGCCCAGAAAAATGTATCTGCGATAAAATTATTACAACTGCAGCTGTGAATTTGAGAAGTAAAAAACAAGCAATGGTATATTTGGTCGAAGAATTAAGGATTGAAAAGGATAGACTTAGAGAACTAAATTTAAGAGAAATGCAAAACTGGCTACCAACATGCCCTAAACAAAGTAGTATTAAAGTTTTAATAGAAGCAATAGAAACATTATGATAAAGCAATGGATAGAATCATATCAACCCAAAAATGTTCAAGAAACCGAACAGGCATTAAGAGAAATAATGCAAGAAATTGCACTTGCTGGATTATATCGTGCTAGCTTTTTCAAACACGCAGCATTTTACGGTGGTACTGCCCTTAGAATTTTTCATGGGTTAGATCGATTCTCGGAAGATTTAGATTTTACACTATTACAAAAAAATATCGATTTTAATTTAGAGCCCTATTTTAAATCTGTTATCGAAGAGTTTGATGCGCTTGGAATAAAAGTTAGCCTAAATCAGAAACAAAAATCTACTATTTCTTCTATAGATTCCGCTTTTTTAAAATCTGATACGGTTTGGAGTGAATTGATTTTTGAAAATACTATTCCACAAATTAATCTGTCTATTAAGCCAATTGTTAAAATCAAAATAGAAGTGGATACCAACCCGCCACTTAATTTTGAAACAGAAAATTTATTATTAACAAAGCCGTTTTCATTTTATGTAAACTGTCTTACCTTACCCAATTTGTTTGCGGGAAAGATGCATGCTTTGCTTTTTAGAAAATGGAAAAATAGAGTAAAGGGGAGAGACTGGTATGATTTGGAATGGTACCTTAAAACAGGGGTTGAAATTAACTTGAATCATTTTTGTCAAAGGGCTTTGGAAAGTGGCGATTGGAGAGATGACACCATAAATAAAAATCAATTATTAGAATTACTAAATAATAAGATTAATAGCGTGGATATTGGTAAAGTAAAAGAAGACATAATTCGTTTTATACCTAGTCCTACATTATTAGATATTTGGTCTCGTGAATATTTTCACCAATTATGTAGCACTATTAAAGTGCGCTAGTATTTTATTCGATTTTACTTCCCCTGCTTCGCCACTTCCCCCGGACTCAACAACCTGGTATGATCTAATAGTTCAATGAGTGCCATGGTCTTTTGAGTTTTCATATCACT
Source organism: uncultured Bacteroidota bacterium (assembly GCA_903824725.1). Taxonomy (GTDB): domain Bacteria; phylum Bacteroidota; class Bacteroidia; order Chitinophagales; family Chitinophagaceae; genus Sediminibacterium. The sequence goes on from CAIJXU010000024.1 coordinate 1,530, forward strand.
CAAGCCTTTTACAATAGTATAAGAATCCTTTAATAAATAAAA
>CAIJXU010000025.1 GCA_903824725.1 uncultured Bacteroidota bacterium
AAAATTAAACAAAACCATGAAAAAATATATTTTTCCTTTGTTAATGTTATTGACTTTTTCGATAAATCTTTATAGTCAAAAAACGAATCTAGATAGTTTAGTTATTGGAACAAAAGACCGTCATCAAGAAATGATGGATATTTTATTTACACCTACTAAAGTACCTATAAAAACCATTGGTATTCTTTTGTACGATGGGTACAATACATTAGATGCAATGGGGCCATACCATACATTGGCAGAAATTATGGGAGCTAAGACATTTTTTGTAGCAAAGCAAAGAGGGTTTGTAAAAAACCAGAGAGGCTTGGAGGTTAAAGTGGATAGCTCTTTCGAAGACATTGAATCCTTAGATATTTTAGTAATTCCAGGAGGTGCGGCTGAAACTTTTATGCAAACACAAGATACTGTAACACTAAATTGGATTAAAAAAATAGATAAAACAACAAAGTACACTACAAGCGTGTGTACAGGCGCGTGGATTTTAGGTGCTACTGGATTGCTTAAGGATAAAGTTGCTACTACAAATTGGTACAGAGCAGAAGAAGTTTTGAAAATGTATGGTGCAAAGTTTAAAGAAGGTCGTTGGATTCATGATGGCAAATATTGGACATCTGCAGGTGTAAGTGCTGGTATTGATATGTCATTAGCTATCATCGATGATTTGCTTGGAAGAAAATATACCGAAAGTGTCATGCTTGATTTAGAATATGATCCTAAGCCACCTTATAATGCTGGTACACCGGAAAAATCAGATCCATTAGTTGCAGACATGATGAAAGAAATGTATGATATGTTAATGTTGCCTTTAATTACAGGTGAAAAAATAAAAAGAAAAATAAAATAATATGAAAAAAATTCTCTTAAGTTTTTTATTGGCTTTCATGTATATAAGTACATTAAATGCACAATCCTTACATATAAAGTTCAATAACCTTTTTAATGGATCACCCATTGAATTTGGTCAACATTATTTAACCCCTTTGGGCGATTCTGTTAGTTTTACAACACTTAATTACTTTATAAGTAATATTAAATTGACTAAAGACAATGGAGACATTTATGTAGTTCCGCAGGATAGCTCTTATTTTTTATTAAAACATGCTGATCAAAACAACTCTATTCAGTTAAAAAATATTCCTGCAGGGGTCTATAAAGGTATTGAATTCACTATTGGCGTAGATAGTATTCGTAATACAATGGATGTTAGTAAACGTACTGGAAGCCTGGATGTTGGTGCAGCGGCTAGAGGGATGTACTGGGTATGGAATTCAGGTTATATCTTTTTTAAATTAGAAGGTAAGACAATCAATGATATTGATTCTTTAAGAAAGAGCTTTAGATACCATATTGGGGGTTATGGTGGTTATGAGTCAAAAACAATCAATAATATTAAAGTTAAAAAGTTCACTTTTGATAATGTAATGGTTTCTGCTACTAAGAAACCAACAGTTGAACTGAATGTTGCTATTGATCGTTTCTTTAATGCGATTACACCAATAAAAATTTTAGAACACCCAAGTGTTATGTGGGGTAATTTTTCTGTAAAAATCGCTGATAATTACGAGTCTATTTTCAAAATTGGAAACATCAGTTATGAGTAGAAAGCATTTTCAAATTATATGTTTGCTGGCTATTATTTCGCTTTCTTTTACCCTTTTTAATAAAGGACCTAGGCCAAAGCGTCTTAAAATTCCAAGTAATTTTCCTGTACCTACTTATGACCTAAGTAAGAATCCAATCACCGAAGAAGGCTTTGCGCTAGGTAGAAAACTATTTTATGATGTAAATATTTCAAAAGATAGTTCAATATCATGTGCAAGCTGTCACCAACAATCCTCTGCTTTTATTCAAGCAGATCATGATTTAAGTCATGGGGTAGACGATAGAATTGGAAAAAGAAATGCACTTCCTGTTTTTAATGCATTGTTTAGGAAAAGTTTTTTTTGGGATGGTGGTGTTCCTAAATTAGATTTTGTACCAGTTAATCCTATTGAGAATGAATTAGAAATGGATGAAAAGATGGACAATGTGGTGAAAAAAATAAATACATCTACCACTTATCGATCTTTGTTTAAGAATGCTTTTGGAACAGATACCATCGCTAGTGAACATATTTTAAAAGCTTACGCTCAATTTATGAATGGCATGATTTCTGCTAATTCCAAATATGATAAGTATATAAGGAAGGAAGGTGTTCAATTAACCAAAGATGAATTAGTTGGTTTACAAATTTTTACTCAAAAATGCTCAAGTTGCCATCCCGCACCACTTTTTACAGATGACAGCTTCAGAAATAATGGATTATCAAATGATAATGTCGATGACAAGGGCAGGGAAGATATTACGCTCAATTCCATGGATCGTGGTAAATTTAAAGTGCCTAGTTTGCGTAATGTTGCATTAACAGGTCCTTATATGCATGATGGGAGATTTTATGAGCTAGAAGAAGTTTTAGATCATTATAGCAATAAGGTTAGAAAGAGTAATACATTAGATCCAATTTTAAACAATTCGAACAAATTGGGAATTGCGCTAACTCTTTTAGAGAAAAAGAAAATCATTGTGTTTTTAAAAACACTTACAGACTATTCTTTGATAAACGATCCTCAATTTTCAAATCCAAAAAATTCAAAA
>CAIJXU010000026.1 GCA_903824725.1 uncultured Bacteroidota bacterium
AATAAATGGGAGGGTAATTGATATTTACTTACCTTTGCCGTCCGTAAAAAATAATTTCTCATGGCTAGAGTATGTCAGATAACTGGAAAGAAACCGATGACTGGAAACAGCGTATCGCATTCAAATATTAAGACAAAGCGTCGTTTCCTTCCGAATTTGCAAAAGAAGCGTTTCTTCTTTGCAGAAGAAGATCGTTGGATCACGCTTAAAGTATCTACTGATGCTTTAAGAACCATCAATAAAAATGGTTTGGCATCTGTCGTAAAAGGTCTTAGAGCTGATGGCGAAAAGATCTAATCAAAAACACAATTAAGTATAACTTATAATATACCATCATGGCAAGGAAAGGAAACAGGGTTCAAGTAATATTAGAGTGCACTGAGCACAAGACAACTGGTTTACCAGGAACAAGTCGTTATATTACCACAAAGAACAAAAAGAACACCCCAGATCGTTTGGAGTTCAAAAAGTATAATTCAATTTTGAAAAAAGTAACAGTACATAAAGAAATTAAATAATTATGGCAAAGTCGGCATCTAAAAACGCAAAAGTAAAGGATCTAAAAGCTTCTGCTGAAGCTAAAAACTGGACTAAAGTAATTAAAGCAATTCGTAGCCCAAAAACAGGCGCGTACACCTTTAAAGAGTCTATTGTTCACAAAGATCTTGTGAAAGAATTCTTATCTGCTAAGTAGTTCTATTTTGATCTTTTAAAAAAGACCAAAACCATCTACAATAAAATTTTACAAGTCCTCTCTCGATATTCGGGAGGGGATTTTTTTTTAAGATAGGTGGACTACTATTTTATGTAAATTTACATTATGAGTTTTTTAGGTAAATTATTTGGGAAAAAAGAAAAGGAAACCTTGGATCAGGGGTTAGAAAAAACAAAACAAGGTTTTTTTGAAAAAATTTCTAAAGTCATCATAGGTAAAACCAATGTGGATGATGCTTTATTGGATGAATTAGAAGAAGCATTAATTGGGGCAGATGTGGGTGTTGATACCACACTCGCATTGATTGCACGTATTCAAGAGCGTGTCAAAAAGGAAAAATACATTTCTACCTCTGAATTAAACAAGCTATTACACGACGAATTAGTAAGCTTATTAGTGGATGCGCCCTCTGACCAGATGGGCTTTTTACCACCTGCTAATAAAAAGCCGTACATCATTTTAGTAGTGGGTGTGAATGGGGTTGGTAAAACCACGACTATTGGAAAACTAGCGCATCATTATAAAGAAGCAGGCAATCAAGTGGTATTAGGGGCAGCAGATACTTTCAGAGCAGCTGCAGTCGATCAACTTACTATTTGGAGTGAGAGAGTGGGTGTTTCGATTGTCAAACAAAATATGGGTTCGGATCCAAGTGCTGTTGCTTTTGATACAGTACAATCGGCGATTGCAAAAAATGCAGATGTGGTCATTATTGATACAGCAGGAAGATTGCACAACAAAGTGCATTTGATGGATGAGTTAAATAAAATTAAAAGGGTAGTCCAAAAACAATTACCAGACGCACCTCATGAAGTATTATTGGTTTTAGATGGTTCCACAGGTCAAAATGCATTGGAACAGGCTAAACAATTTTTAGCAGTGACTAATGTGAACGCATTGGCGATTACTAAATTAGATGGTACTGCAAAAGGGGGCGTGGTATTAGCCATTGCACACCAATGTAAAATTCCGGTAAAATATATAGGGGTTGGAGAACAAATACAAGATCTTGTATTGTTTAATAAAAATGAGTTCGTTGATTCTATATTTAATCTAAATAAGGAAGCTTCTTAGTTGTTTTTAAAAAGTGTAACGAGCTCCAATTCCGCCCCAGCCACTCTCAAAATAACTACCTCCTACAAAATTAAAGGAAGGTTGCCAGTCAACAGATACATTAAGTGGGGTTCCTTTTATTTTATAATCTAGTCCTAAGATCCCATCAACACCTACTGCAATGCCTGAGTTATGCATTGGATTTGACTTTTTCCATTCTTCATTCCACAATGCCATATGACCACCGTAGCCCACATACCAAGATAGGTTTTCAGTATTTTCAAAAGAGGTATATTTTTCATTTAAAATGGTTAATTGAAAACCATCTTTCGAAATAAATCCAACCCCTTCGACCGCCTTATTGGCTCGAAAAAATTGTTTATAGGTAATAGCGCCAGGATAAAGCTTTACACCAATGGCTTTATTATATGACTGAATAAATTCTGTAGAAGGGGTCGTTGTATTTGCAGACTGGCTAAATACGACAATACTTAATTGTAAATAAAATAGGGTTATAATTAAACGAGCTAATTTCATAATTGTCCTTATTTGGGGTAAGCAAATTTAAGGGGAAATAGTATTTAAAAATGTATAAATATTGCTAAAAAAGTGAAAAACAAGGATGAACGGAGTTATGAATTCTTGTGAATTATGGTTAGGTTTGTAACATGTATAGTTTTCTAGAATTATCTGAAAAATTTAATGAGGAATTCGACCATCGTCATTTCCCCAAAAGCCCTGAAAGCTTATATGAGCCGGGTAATTATTTTTTAAATTTAGGGGGTAAAAGAATTCGACCCGTCATGTGTTTATTGGGCAATGAAATGTTTAGCGACATTCATCCCGATGCATATCAATTAGCAAATGCAGTTGAGTTATTCCATAATTTTACTTTAGTGCATGATGACATGATGGATGCTGCACATTTGCGTCGTGGTAAAACGACAGTTCACATTAAATATGGAGATAGTACAGCATTGTTGGTGGGAGATGTTATGATGATTAGGGCATATGAATACATCCAAAAAATTCAGTCCTCTCATTTATCTAAAATTTTACAATTATTCAATACCACTGCAAAAGAAGTTTGCGAAGGGCAGCAATTGGATATGGATTTTGAAAAAATGGATAAAGTGAGTTTAGATGATTATATACATATGATCACTTTAAAAACATCCGTTTTGTTAGCAGCTAGTTTGGAAATGGGAGCCATCATTGGGGGTGCTAGTGAAAGTAACTGTAAGCAGCTATATGAATTTGGAAAAAAATTAGGCATTGCCTTTCAAGTACAAGATGATTATTTAGATGCTTTTGGGGATGCTGCTCTATTTGGAAAAGAGCCAGGCGGTGATATTAAGCAAAATAAAAAAACATTTTTATTAATTCATGCATTAGAAGTGGCTACCGCTAAACAAAAGGCTGAATTACTTGAATTAATGAAAACAGATAAGCCCGATAAAGTAGAAAAAGTATTAGAGATATTTAAAGCTTGTAAAGTGGATGAATGGGCAGAAAGCTTGAAAGTAAAATATGTTAAGGAAGCCTTTGCACATCTGGAAAATATTGCTGTCGTTGAAAAAAGAAAACAACCCACCATTGAGTTGGCGCATTATTTAATGAATCGAACTAAATAAACCTATCACCATGTCTGTTTTTAGAAAAAAATCAATTGATAAAATTGTAAAAGATGCCAATGCGGGTTTGAGTGATGGACATAGTTCGAGTGGATTAAAAAAAGTACTTGGTGTTAGGGATTTGACTTTTATGGGGATTGCTGCAGTGGTGGGTGCCGGTATATTTTCAACCATTGGAACTGCTGCTTATCATGGCGGCCCTGGTATTTCTTTGTTATTTGTTATTACAGCTATTACTTGTGGATTTAGTGCTTTATGTTATGCAGAATTTGCAAGCCGTGTTCCCATTGCAGGGAGTGCCTATACTTATGCTTATGTCACTTTCGGAGAATTAATTGCATGGATCATTGGCTGGGCTTTAATTTTAGAATATGCCATTGGTAACATTGTAGTCGCTATTAGTTGGAGTGGTTATTTTGTCAATTTACTAGAAGGGTTTCATATTCATTTACCAGGTTGGTTGTCTACTAATTTTGAACAAGCACAGCAAGGTTATGATGAAGCAATTAAACATTTGGCTGCTGGTGGCACTCCCGAAACCTTTAGTAAAATAGCACGTATTGGATATGATGCCATAACAAATGCGCCTGTGATTGGAGGTTGGAGAGTCATCTTAAATACTCCGGCTTTACTTATTGTGGTTTTAATTACAGCGTTGGTGTATCGTGGGATTAAAGAAAGTAAAAAGACAACCAATGCGATGGTTATTTTTAAAATCATTGTCATCATATTTGTCATCATATTAGGCTCTTTTTATGTAGACACTTCCAATTGGACACCTTTTATGCCCAATGGCTTTACAGGTGTATTAGCAGGTGTGTCAGCTGTATTTTATGCCTATATTGGATTTGATGCTATTTCCACCACAGCCGAGGAATGTAAAAATCCACAACGAGATTTACCAAAGGGGATGATTTATTCCTTACTCATTTGTACTGTACTTTATATTTTAATTGCTTTAGTATTAACTGGGATGGTAAATTACTCCTTATTAAAAGTAGATGATCCTTTGGCATTTGTATTTGAAAAAATCGGGATGCATAAAATTGGTTATATCATTTCAATTAGTGCAGTGGTCGCAACCACAAGCGTATTATTAGTATTTCAATTAGGGCAACCTCGTATTTGGATGAGTATGAGTAGAGATGGCTTGCTGCCTAAAAAATTTGCTACAGTACATCCCAAATTTGGTACACCTTCTTTTGCAACTATTATTACTGGCATATTTGTTGGAATTCCTTCCTTATTTATGAGTATCAGTCGTATGACCGATTTAACTAGTATTGGTACTTTATTTGCATTTGTATTGGTTTGTTTTGGGGTTTTGGTTTTACCTAAGTTATCGCCTGATATCAAAAAACAAGCCTTTCATTTACCTTATATTAATGGACAATTCATCATTCCAATTTTAGCCATCATTTTTATTTATTTTGGCCAAGGTCGAATTCAATCTGCTTTTTCTAGTATGGGGAATGAAGGGTATCAGGAATTTTTGTATTTGATATTTGTATTTGTATTAATCATTGTAGCTATTATTAGTTTTATTCGTAAATATTCGGTGATTCCTATTGTGGGTGCCATGTGTTGCATGTATTTAATGATTGAAATTCCACCCGTGAGTTGGTTATGGTTTTTTATATGGATGACGATTGGATTAATTATGTATTCTGTATATGGTCGCCGAAATAGTTTGTTAGCAAAGGAGCAATAAATTGATTTGATTATGAAGTATCAGGTAGGGGATGAAATTTTAGTATTGCATAGTAATGAGGAGGGACGAATTATTGAAATCATGAATGATGAAATGGTCATGATTGAAGTAAGGGGGGTGAAATTCCCGGCATATATGGATCAAATTGATTTCCCCTATTATAAAAGATTTACTGAAAAAAAGTTATTCCCGGAAAAACAATCGATTCCTAAAATTTACGTCGATCAAATACCTAAGGAAAAAATTCAAAAAAACAACAGTAAGGAAGATGAAGGTGTTTGGCTTAATTTAATTCCTAAATTTAGTTTAGATGATTTTAATGACGAGATAGTTGAAAGTTTAAAAATTTACATTTCAAATCGAACAAGGGTAGGCTACCAATTTGATTATATTCAAATATGTTTAGGCAACGAAAATTTTTCAATTGTCTCATCAATTCCTCCACATACCGACTTTTATGTTCATGATGTCCCCTTTGCAATGGTGAATGACAGTTTGCATTTTAATATAGATTTTTCATTGACAGAACCACATAAAAAAAAGGCCGATCATTTTGAAACGCAAGTTAAAATAAAACCAAAGCAATTATTTCAACGTATCGAGACTCTGAAAGAGGAACAAAAATCGACCATCTCGTATCCTTTATTTGAAGTATATCCTGATCAATTAGAGGACAATCGTATTGCATTAGATACTTTGCGCAATGCTGGGTATAAAGTGTATGACGCTTCTAAAATAAAACAAAATTTACCTGCTGCAAGGTCGGTGATTGATTTGCATATTGAAAAATTATTGGACAAGCATAGTCATTTAAACAATGCTGAAATTATACAAGTGCAATTAGAAGCTTTTGAAAAGTGGTTTGAATTAGCCCAATTACATCATTTGCCTTCCATGATCATTATACATGGAGTGGGTAAGGGTAAATTAAAAGCAGAAATTCATGATTTACTCAAAGTTAAAAAAGGAGTAAAAAGCTTTGTTAACCAATATTCCGATTTCTATGGATTTGGCGCTACTGAAGTGTTTTTCGACTGAGATGTGCTTGCCATTTAATTTTACTACCTTTGTACCACTACAAACCCGAGCTATCGTGGTAAGCAATTACCAAGGAAAGTCCGGACAGCATAGGGTAACCCACCGGTGAATAGCCGGCGTCCCAGCAATGGGACAGAGAAAGTGCCACAGAAAATAACTACCTCGCAAGAGGAAAAGGTGAAAACGTGCGGTAAGAGCGCACGGATAAGACAAGTAATTGTTTTATAG
>CAIJXU010000027.1 GCA_903824725.1 uncultured Bacteroidota bacterium
ACCTACTATTCTAAATTAAATCCTCAATTGTATGATTTATCTAATCCAATAAAGGATACACAAATTAAAATTTCACAAAAGGTTGATTCCATTACTAAAAAAGACAGTTCAGCGTATAGCGATCCTTTTTTCAATAAAATCATTCGCTCTTTGAATACTGAAAATGTTTTTGTTGGGTTTTCTAATTCCATTTTACATGATTTTAATTATGTGATTGGTAGTGACTTTGATTTAGAAGTTTCACCAAAGGCTAAGATAATAAAATTTGATAATGATGTTAATATCATATTTAATAAAACAGGTGAGTATTTGTTGAAGTTTTATGATACAAGAAAGTTTAGAAAATTAATTTTTGAGAAAAAGATTAATGTAAATAGAATTCCAGATCCAGTTGTTAAGGTTAAAGGAGAGAATTTGAATAACTATTCAATTAATATCAAAGATTTGTTAAATGCCGAAATGTTAGAAGCAAAATTAGATATTAATAATATCAATTATTTTCCAGGACGCATTAATAGTTTTAAGGTAGTTCGTATTCATAATGGGAAAGAAGAAGATTCTTATATAAATTATGGTGAATTGTTTCAATCTCCTACACAAAAGATAATTGGCTCATTAAAAAAAAATGATATACTCATTTTTGATAATCTTAATATATCACTAATTGATGGAAGTACACGAATAATTTCACCCATCATCTATAAAATTATACAATAAATGAGATTCATTATTTCTATATTATTCTTAATGGCCATACAACATGAGTCTTATGCACAAGAATTGAAGATGGATACTATTTCAGGGAATTTTATTAATCTTAATCTATCCAAAGGACACTATATTATAAAAGAAGTGGTATTTGTAAAGGGCTTCTTCTCCGTAGCGTCCGGAACTCAGATTGAGTTGATGGATAATGGTCGTATTGTATGTGAAGGATCTGTTAGTGTGATTGGGCTGAATCATAATATCGAAATTTATGGAAAAATGGATCAACCTGGGGTAGGGTTAGTGATTAAGAATATGGACTCTTCAAATGTTGAGTTCAGTAATGTCATTTTTAGAAATTTACAATTGCCTTTATTATTTGATTTTGGTTGGAAAAGAAATTTGGTTACTATTTCAAATAACCAATTTTTGAATAATTATGGCAAAGTATCTGTTATACAAGTGCTTGACCAGCCTTTTAGTGTTAGCTATGATTCAAGTTATTCTAATTTCAATATTAGCTCTAATCTTTTTTCAGGAAATAATGCGCCCCTCTATTTTGAAGATTTTAATAGTGATCATATAAAAATTCGAATTACTAATAATGCTTTTGTAAATAATAAAGTTTATGGATTCAAGAACTATAATATTGCTACTAATATATTATACGGAAGATCAGATCAATTTAATAATAAATATGCTGCTGTTATTGAACAAAATAGTTTTGTTTCAAATTATTTAATTGACAGTTACACAGACTCATTGGTGCATTTAGCCAATTTTGGTATCTATGGGAGCGATAAAAAGTTTAATCTAAAAAATAATTATATTAATAGTAGTAATAAATACAAGATTGCAAGCTCGATTTACGATCAAACTATTAATTACAGCTCTCCTAAAATTGATTTTGAACCATACTTGCAAGCACCCCTTTCTTCTAATCCAACACATATTTACCTCATTCAGGATTCTGACCAACGAATCATTGAGGATACACAAAGCTTTATACTGCCTATAAGGGAGTTTAGTGTAACTAGTAATAATACAATCAATTTTGCTAAAGCTCAATTAGTAATATCACATTTTACAGATGATAGTACTGAATTATTAAAAACAGATACATTATTATTTACACCTTCTGTAAATAACTTCATTACAAATATTACCATTGCTAATACCCCTATTTTTAATAGCAAATTGGTTGCTTATAAATTAAGTAATTTACTAGATGATAAAGGTAACTATGTTCCTGATGTAAACATGGGTATTTCACCATTTCAGTATGAATTTAAAAAAAGAAAACCATTTGTATTAGTAGCTGAAGATAAATCTAAGGTTGATACTGTTCCTTTTAAACCATTTAGTATTGATTCAGTAAAAAACGTATTTCAAAAAATCGAAACTCCGGTAAAAAGTAGATTTGAATTTGGTTTATTTTCTGGTGGTGCCATTTTTTTAGGCACCATAAGTAATTCCAATTATTTAAATAATGACATTAATATATATAATGCCTTTAATATTAATTATAAAATCTATTCAAAACTTAGTTTCAATATTAATATTGCTTCATTTACATTGAGTAATTCGGATTATCATTCAGATAATAACGAACAAATATCTAGGGGTCTTAATTTTAGTACTTCTATGCTAAGTATTTCACCGTCTATTGATATAGATTTTATTGACAATCGTTTATATACTAAAGCTCGAAAATTACGACCATCTATAGGTGTTGGAGTAGATTTTATATTATTTAATCCTACTAGTTCGTATAAAGGAACTACCTATAACTTACAACCCCTCGGTACAGGTGGTCAATTATTAGATAGTGCCAATAAAGCATATTCGCTATTCACGCAAGGCTATTTTGTTGATGCAAAATTAAAATTTCAATTTTCTAAACGCAATAGTATTGGTATTCATTGTTCTATTCATAAAAGTTTTTCTGATTATTTAGATGATGTAGGCCCGGACCCTTATCCAAATCCTACCAAATTATACAACAGTACTAAGTTGAATCCTGAAGCTGCAGTGTATTTTTCAAACCCCACTTCGAGGTCTATTAACTCTGGCCAATTAAGAAATAATCCGACAAGTCCTTCTGATATGTATTTAATTTTTGGCGTTTTTTATACTTATAAATTTTAATTCCATGAATCTTAAATATAAAAATTTCAGTTTTATTATAATCTGTCTATTATTTATACTTAGTTGTAAAAAATCAGATGTCATTAATGAATTAGATTTTCAAAAATCTTTAATTGGTGGAAAGGGTACCTATTCGAATACGCAAAGAATTTGGAAAATTGATTCATTAATAGTGAATGATTCTATTGTCGTTTTAAGTAATTCACAAAAGTTGTTTACCAAAACATATCTATCTAATGGTACATTTTTTGACAAAGATGGTATTTCGGGTAAATGGGATATTTCTCCTTTAGATAATTTGAAAGAATCATTATATGACAGTAATGGAAGATATCTCTTTGATTCACTTAATTATCATATCAATCTAATTAGTTCCAATCGATTAGTGTACACTTTGATTTCAACAAAAAAAATTAAATATATATATGTGGTTTCGGAATAAAATATATTTTATCCTTATTTTGATATTGTGCGTAAATACTACCTACGCGCAGTTAAATATGATATATAATATTAGTTGCTTGGCGAGTCCTAGTGCTAGTAACTATAATTCTTCTTCTATTTCTTTATCCGTTAATAATTGTTTGCAAGTTTCAAACGGATTAGCAAAATTTTTGACAGTAGGTCATAATGAATTTGTAAATCAATGTATTCCAATAATACCGAATCAACATTTTAATTTTTTAGTATATCCAAATCCATTTAAATCCGTCATTAATATAAAATCTGAGATTTTATTGACTTCAACCGATAATATATTAATCAATGTATTTACTGCTGTTGAAGGAAAATTAATTTTTAGTTTACCAGTCGCTAATCAACATGTGCTTTTTTCAGGAATTCAAATAAAACCGAATGCTATTGCTTCGGGTAGTTATGTACTTGATATCAATATAAATAATGTATCACATCTCTATAAAATATTAAAAATAGACTAATGTATAAGAAAATTATTTTCCTTTTTCTATTTTCTTTTTTGATGACCTTAAGGCTAATGGCTCAAAATATACCAGATGGTATTATTTTTCAAGCTATTGCCAAAGATAATAATGGAAATGCAGCTAATGGAAGAACTATTTATGCTGTTGTGTCTATCTTAACTACTAATAATATCAATTCGGCTGTCTATACTGAAAAATTTTCTTTGACTTCTAATGTGGATGGTATTTTTACATTAGTAATTGGCAAAGGCAATAGGCTTGGGGGTTTGACTTCATTTAATGCCATAACATGGGATAAAGCTTATTTTATTAATGTTAAAATTGCTGTGGCTCCTACTATTATGAATACCATCTGGCAGGAAGAAAAGGAATATGTGGATTTAGGTACTTCACAATTTTGGACTGTTCCATATGCTTTTTATTCTACAAATGCTGCTTATACAGATGTGGCCAAAACAATATCTACTATTTTACCCAGCAACAAAGGGGGTACAGGGGTTGATAATAAAGGGAAATTATTTGAATTAAAAAACAACCTTTCTATTTTGGGATCTGGTGATTTAGTCATTAATACTACTAGGAACAGCAATATAACTTTACCATATACAGGAACATTATCTACTTTAATTGGAAACGAAGTATTAGAAAATAAGACTTTAATATCACCAACGTTAACGGGTATTCCAATTGCGCCTACTTCTTCATTAAATAGCCATGATAGTACTATTGCTACAACATTATTTGTTAGCTCATTATTGAATCAAGAAATGGGAAAAAATAGTTCAAAATTAAATGATAAATTAATTAATTCAATCAATCTTATTGACAGCACCATTGCTACTAAGTTAAATATTGTAGATACTCTAATATTATCTAATAGAATTAATCTTAAACTAGATACTTCTGATTTTCATTTAATGGTTGCACCTTACTTAACAAAGATGAATGGTGTAAGTTTTGCTGATACTTCAGCTATGTTAAGTAGTTATTTAGCTGCTATCATTAATTTAAACGCTACAAAGGTTAATTATACTGATACTGCCGCTATGCTTAATAGTTATTTAACCTCTATTATAGATGTGAAGGATAGTAAGTTAAATAAGCTAGATACTTCTACTATGTTAGCAAGCTATAAGGCTGGGATTATTGCATTAAATGCAGATACCACTACTTTAGTTGCTAGATTTAATAATGTGGTCAATTTGACAAATACAAAATTAAATAGTATAGATACGGCCAATCTTTCAAGATGGAAATTGAATACAAAAGATACCGTTTTATTATCTAATAGAATTAATCTTAAATTAGACACTTCGGATTTTCATTTAATGATTGCACCTTACTTGACAAAAATGAATGGTGTAAGTTTTGCTGATACTGCAGCAATGTTAGCAAGTTATAAGTCTGGGATTATTGCATTAAATGCCGACACTTCCACCTTAGCAGCTAGGTTTAGTGATGTGGTCAACTTGACAAACAAAAAATTTAATACGGCTGATACTTCAAATTTGTTACAAAAAACTGATACAATCACTTTATCTAATCGTATTGATGCGCTTGCTCTAAGCAGTGGTATTGTTTCCGCAGAAAAATTAAAAATATCGGATACAAGTTCAATGTTACGAAGTTATTTAACTTCTATAATAGGATTGAATGCAACTAAAATAAATTATACGGATACTAGTTCCATGTTGAATCCTTATTTTAATGCAATACTTGGATCGGTAAAGTATACTGACACTTCTTTAATGCTGAGTCATTATTTAACTGAGTTGATAGCGCTAGGAATTAATAAGCTCAATAAAACAGATACCTCTGCCATGTTGAGCAATTATTTAAGTTCAGTAATTAATTCATTAAAATATTCGGATACGAGTAATATGTTGTCCAATTATTTAACTAGTTTAAATGATTTAAGAAGCACCAAAGTAAATTATACAGATACTTCAAGTATGTTGATTAATTATTTGGCTAGTTTAAATAATTTAAGAAGTACTAAGCTCAATTCGGTTGATACGGCTAATTTGGCAGCTTGGAAATTAAATAAAGCAGATACGGCAGCTATGTTAAATAATTATTTATCGGGTATGATTGACTTAAAAGCTAAAAAAGTAAATTATACAGATACTGCAGCTATGTTATTGAACTATTTAACCAGTTTAAATAATTTAAAAAGTACTAAAATAAATTTCACTGATAGTGCCTTGATGTTGGATAATTACAGAACGAGATTAAACTATTTAATGGATGATAATGCCACTTTATCATCTCGGTTAAATGCAAAAGAAAATGTCAATAATAAAAGTACGAATGTAGCAACTGATGGGGGTTCTGATATTAAATATCCTTCGGTTAAGGCCATTAAAAATTATGTAGATGATGCTATAGTTGCTAATTCAACTCCAGATGCAACAACTACATCCAAAGGTAAAATACAGTTATCAGGAGATCTTTCTGGTTCAGCAGGTTCTCCAATAGTCCAGTCTGTCGGTGGATCTACGGCTTCTGAAATTAATTCCGCTACTATCTTAGCAAATGCTGCCACTAATGCAAATACCAATAATGCCATTGTTAAAAGAAATGCTTCAGGTAATTTTTCCGCGAATGTAATTACTGCCACATTAAGTGGTAATGCGGATAATGTCAATGGGATTGTAACGGGCGCGCATGGAGGAACGGGGATTAATAATACAGGTAAAACCATCACATTAGGAGGGAATATTTTAACAGATGCTGATTTTACTATTGCAGGATCTAATGCATTAACTTTTAATACTTCTGGCATTACTAATATTACTTTACCAGCAACTGGCGTTTTAGCCAGTTTGGATGGCTCCGAAAGTTTCACCAACAAAGTAATTAATGGACTTACACTAAATAAAAGACCAACCGGATTTGTTATTTCAGGTGGAGATGTTTCAAAAACATTGACCTTAACTAATAATGCAACACTAAGTGGTACAAATACAGGAGATCAATTAATTACATTAACTGGTGATGTTGTAGGATCTGGTTATGGCACATTCCCAATTGATTTATCTGCGACTGGTGTTACATCTGGTACATATGGCGCTGCAACACAAACGCCTGTTTTGACAGTCGATGCTAAAGGTAGAATTACAAGCGTTTCAAATACCACTATTTCTGGTGTATCTACGATTGGTTCTGCATTGGAGAGTGCAAAAATAATTGTGGGAGGTGCTACTGGATTAGCCACTAAAGTAACGATGAGTGGCGATGTTACGATAAATAATTTAGGAGAAACAACGATTGGTAATAATAAAATTACTACTTCTAAAGTTTTAGATAAGGCCATCACATTTGCTAAAATTCAAGATATAAGTGCTACTGATAAATTACTTGGAAGATTTAGTCTAGGTGCGGGAGATGTAGAAGAAATTTCTACGATTGGAACTGGTTATGTGGTAAGAGAAGGTAGTCCAAGTTTTTCTGGAGCACCTACTGTACCCACTCCAGTAGTACTTTCTAATGATTTAACTATTGCTAATACAGCTTATGTAACAAGAGCAGTGGGGTCTATAAATGTTTCAAACATTACTGGAATTTTACCTGGTGCGAATGGAGGAACAGGGGTGAATAATACTGGGAAAACAATTACGCTTGGTGGAAGCTTAACACTTCAGGGTAATTACACTACTAAGTTTAGAACATTAGGAAATACTGATTTGACATTGCCTGTTTCGGGAACATTAGCAACACTTTCAGATATTACAGGAGGGGCAATTGGAGGAGGACAAATTACTGGAGTAATTTCACCTTTAAATGGAGGAACAGGAGTTGCCAATGATGCAAATAAAACTATTACATTAGGTGGCGCTTTAATAACAGATGGCGCGTTTGCTACTACAATTAGATCGACAGCAACAACAGATATTACATTACCTACTACTGGCACTATTGCTACTATAGACCAAAATGAAATTTTTACGAACAAAACAATTTCGGCTACAACTAATACGATTCAAAATATTGCAAATGCAAATATTAGTAGCTCAGCAGCTATAACAGATTCTAAACTAGCTACTATTACTACTTCTGGTAAGGTTTCCAATGCTGCCACTACGGCCACTTCATTAAATACGCCAAGTTCAATTGTTGCAAGAGATGCTAGTGGCGATTTTTATGCTCGAACAATTTTTGGAGCTTTAAGTGGGAATGCGGCTACATCAACACAGTTATTTACACCTAGAAGTATTTTTGGAGTTGATTTTGATGGAACTGCAAATTTATCTCATGTTATAGGATCGCAATATGGAGGAACGGGATCAGCTTTTATAAAATTTTTAGGAGCAAGTACTTCTATTAAAAATTATATTTTACCAGATGCGGATGCCGCCATTTTAACTACGAATGCAAAAGTGACTACAGCACAAGGTGGAACAGGTGTTGCATTTTCCGATGCTAATTTAGTATTTGCTGGGCCAGTTTCCGGATCTGCAGCCGCCCCTAGTTTTAGATCTTTAGTTGCAGAAGATTTACCAAGTGGAAGTAGTCAATATATTAACAACTCAACTTTACAACAAACCTCAGCTAATTTTAATATTAGTGGCAATGGTATATTAGGTGGATATGTATCTGCAAGTTCTTTTAAAATTCCAAGTGGATCCTCTGCGCATTTCTTAAAAGCAGATGGTTCCTTAGATACTAAATCATATGCATCTATTACAGGGACTGAATCACTCACCAATAAAACCATTAATGGATTAAGTTTAACGCCATTAGCTATTGGATTTTCTATTGCCGGTGGTACAGCGCCAAAAACTTTGACAGTAAATGATGCCTCAACAATTAGCGGAGATAATACCGGGGATGTGTCTTTGTTAGGACAAAATTATATTAGTTTAAGTAATCAAGTACTTACTGCGAATGCTGTTAATTTATCAAGTGGAAATGTTACTGGAACTTTAGCAGCAGCAAGGTTCCCAGGTTTATTAGGTGATGTGACGAATATAGTGGGGGATTTAACGACCACTTTAAATGATGGCGCTGTTACCATCAATAAAATTGGAGCTAAAGCAGTTAATTTTTCAAAAATGCAAGATGTAAGCTTGCAAACTTTATTAGGAAATTCAAGTGCCTCCAATGCAGGAAGTATTCATGAAATTTTAATTGGTTCAGGATTAACTTTAGATGCAGGTACTCATACTTTAACTGCATCGGGTAGTGGAGGTACTGTGACGGGCGTAACAGCATCGCTTCCCATTTCATCCACAGGAGGCAATGCACCTGTAATTTCTATAAGTCAAGCGGGAATAAGTTCTAATGGATATTTAAATGCAACTGATTGGAATACATTTAACAATAAACAAGTTGCAGGATCTTATTTATCAGGTACGGTTTCAATTGCTAATGGAGGGACAGGTGCAACAGATGCAATTAGTGCAAGAAGCAATTTAGGTTTGGCGATTGGCACCGATGTTTTAGCAAATCGAACTTTTGGAACAGCAGCCAATAGTGCCACCACCGATTTTTCACCTGTTGCAGGATCATCTTCAATTACAACATTAGGTACCATTACAAATGGATCTTGGAATGCAACACCTATTTCAGATACTTATATTGCAGGTTCGGGAAATTGGAATGCAAAGGAAAGTGCATTAACTTTTTCAACTCCATTATCAAGATCTACCAATACCATTTCAATTCCAGTAGCAACGGGGAGTGCCAATGGATATTTATCTTCTGCAGATTGGTCCACTTTTAATTCTAAACAAGGGGTAATTACATTAACCACAACCGGCACTTCAGGTGTAGCTACTTTAGTAGGTAATACAATCAATGTCCCTCAATATACAGGAGGCGGAACAGTAACCAATGTGGCTGCTTTAACTATAGGTGCAGATGGTTCTGATATTACAAGTACGGTTGCAACAGCTACAACTACTCCTGTTATTACCTTAAATATTCCAGATGCGTCTGCAACAGCTAGAGGTGTTCTTACAACTGGCACTCAAACTTTTGGGGGTACGAAAACATTTTCATCTACACCAACTTTTTCAACAATGACTGCTGGCTCTTTATTATTTACTGGAATAAGCGGTGCATTAAATCAGAATAATGCCAATTTGTTTTGGGATAATACCAATGCAAGATTAGGTATCGGAATTGCAACCCCTACACAACCATTACATGTATATTCTGGCACCTATCAAAATGCTTTTTTCGAAGCCTTAACAGATAATCAAGTAACCATATCTTCAAAAGCAAATAATGCAAGATCAGTTTTAACACTAGCTGGAACTGGCGGCGGACGAGGCTATTCGATTATTCAACAATCAAATGCTTCTAGTCCATCATTAACTACTTTAAATTTTAATAAATCATCTGATTTTACTGCAACTGGAAGCACTATGTTTTTTGATGGTTCCAATCAAGTGGGTATAAATACGATCACACCCTCTGCAAGACTAAATGTAATTGGTACGACAAAATTAGAAGGTCAGACTACTATAAATGGAAGTACTACTGCTTCTGGAGCAATTGCTCAGGGAGTAATTGTTTCACCCACATTGAATGCAGCTGCTGCTAATGATGTTTTAGTTGGTTTGGACATTAATCCTACTTTTTCCAATCCGGGAGCTTATTCTGGTGTTAAGTATATTGGATTAAGGGTTCAAGATATTAATATTGGTAGAGGTGGTGGTGGGTTTACTACAAATACTGCATTTGGATCTGATGCCTTAATAAAAAACACGGTTGATGGAGCTAACTCCGCATTTGGTCATCATACTTTGTATAATAATACTACAGGTACTTATAACATAGCATTTGGATACAGAGCCTTATATGGAAATACTAACGGTACTGGTAATAATGCTTTTGGAGTTTCGGGTTTAACAGCACTAACAAGTGGGAGTTCAAATAATTCATTTGGCCATTTTACTTTATCAACTGTTACAACTGCTTCTAATAACACTGCTTTTGGGCATTCTGCTGGTAGATGGATAGCAGATGGTTCTACGGGCTTAACTTCTGCAACTAATAGTATTTTTATTGGCTATTATGCGAAAGCCTTAGCAGATGCTTCTAGTAACGAAATTGTAATAGGTGCAAGTGCAACTGGCTTAGGTAGTAATAGTACTGTTATAGGATCTTCAAGTACCACAAAAGCAAAAATATTTGGAACATTACAAACCCAAGGAAATAAACTTTCTATTGCTGCTAAAACTGGAGCTTATACTATTCTTACTTCAGATCAAATAGTAACAGGAGATGCTACTTCTGCAGCATTCACGATTACACTTCCTACCGCAGTATCAAAAGATGGTCAAACATTTACGATTAAAAAAATTGACGCTAGTGGTAATGCGGTGACTGTGGGTACTACCTCGTCTCAAACCATTGATGGAAGTACGACTTATAGTTTACCTAATCAATACAAATATGTAACGGTAGTCAGTGATGGCGCTAATTGGATTATTGTAGGGGGGAATTAGCGTTTTCAAGTAGAAGCGAATTTGCCTTATTACATTGATTTTCATCAAGTTATACCTATTTGGCTTATGCCTTACAAAATAGTGATATGGAGTCGCTTAGTCCAAATAGTTTTGTAGTATTTTTAATGAATTATACAAACTATGGGAATCATCAAAGTCATAAAAATTCATCCTAAGGATAATGTGTTAGTAGCCTTAACTAATTTGGTGAAGGGAGAATCAATTCAGTATCAAAATGACACTTATATTTTAAAAGAGGATATTGAAGAAAAGCATAAATTTTTTATAAAAGATATAGAGGTTGGATCTTTCGTAACGATGTATGGTATTACGGTTGGAAAAATTGTTGTTGACAAAGTTGAAATAGGTCAACGCATGACAACACAAAATACCAAACACGAAGCGGATCCATATTCGTATCGTGGAAAAAAAATTACTTGGCAAGCACCCAATGTTTCCAAATTTGCGAATAAAACTTTTAACGGCTATCATCGAAGTGATGGAAAAGTTGGGACGGCAAATTATTGGCTATTTATTCCAACTGTATTTTGTGAAAATAGAAATCTAGATGTGATTAAAGAATCCTTACATCATGCTTTAGGCTATACCATTACCGATAAGTACAGAGAATTTACAGATCAACTAATTAGTTCCTATCAACAAACCGGTCATATGGGCATTGATGAACAAACCGCTTTGGCGCCGATCACCCATAAAAGAATTTTTAAAAATATTGATGGCATTAAATTCTTAAATCATAGCGGCGGTTGTGGCGGAACTCGTCAAGACGCTTCCACACTAAGTAATTTATTAGCTGCCTATGCCGATCATCCTAATGTGGCTGGTGTTACTTTATTAAGTTTAGGTTGTCAGCATTTGCAAATACAGGATTTTAAAGATGATTTACAAAAAAGGAATCCTCAATTTAGAAAACCGCTTATCATTTTTGAACAACAACAAAGTCAAAGCGAGGAGCAATTAATCAAATCTGCAATTCAGCAAACATTAACTCATTTAGTAGAAGCCAATAAAATTGAACGAACGCCTGCGCCTTTAAGTAAATTATGTATAGGGGTTAAATGTGGCGGCAGTGATGGATTTAGTGGTATTTCGGCTAACCCGGCAGTAGGTTATACTGCAGATATTTTGGTTGCATTAGGTGGTCAAATTTTGTTAGCGGAGTTTCCTGAATTATGTGGTGCTGAACAAGAATTGTTAGACAGATGTGTGGATGAAAAAACAGCGAATAAGTTTATCACTTTAATGGAAGATTATAATAAAATGGCACATGCAGTGGGAAGCGGTTTTCATATGAATCCTTCGCCAGGTAATATAAAGGATGGATTGATTACCGATGCCATTAAAAGTGCAGGCGCTTGTAAAAAAGGTGGTACTGCACCTGTTGAAGATGTATTAGATTATACCGAGCCTGCCATAAAATCAGGATTACATTTAGTTTGCACACCTGGAAATGATGTGGAAGCCACTACAGGTAAAGCGGCGAGTGGAGCCACTTTAATTTTATTTACGACAGGTTTAGGTACACCAACTGGAAACCCAGTTTGTCCCGTCATCAAAGTTTCTACCAATACAAAATTAGCTAATCGAATGTCAGATATCATTGATATCAATACAGGCGATATCATCGATGGATTAAAAACCATTGAACAAATGGGTGAAGAAATTTTAGAGTATTGCATAAAGGCAGCGAGCGGTGAAATTATTCCTAAAGCCGTACTATTGCATCAAGACGATTTCATACCTTGGAAAAGAGGAGTGTCCTTATAACTTAAATCATCATAAATCATTTAATATGTTTCAACTAAATAATAAAGTAGCCTTGGTTACAGGGGGCGGAAGCGGTATTGGAAAGGAAGTTTGTAATGTGTTGGCCAAACAAGGTGCCGAAGTGATTGTATTAGATTTAAATACAGAGGCTGCGCAAGCAACAACCAATGAAATTATTTCCAATAATGGAAAGTCGAGTAGCATTCAAGTGGATGTTACAAATCAACAAAAAGTGTTAGAGGTCTTTAGTAAAATACCTGCTTTACATATTTTAGTGAATTGTGCCGGCATTTCACATATTGGCAATGCAATCAATACGACCGAAACTGATTTTGATCAAATTTTTAAAGTGAATGTAAAAGGAGTTTATAATTGTTTGCATGCGGCATTACCATTAATGAAATCAAGTGGTGGTGGTTCCATTATTAATATTAGTTCTATTGCTGCTAAAGTGGGATTGTCGGATCGGTTTGCATATAGCATGAGCAAAGGGGCTGTACATGCGATGACAATGAGTGTGGCCAAGGATTTTATTAAAGATAAAATTAGATGTAATAGTATTTCCCCAGGAAGGGTGCATACTCCCTTTGTAGATGGATTTTTGAAGAAAAATTTTCCTGGTCAGGAGGCAGAAATGTTTGATAAATTATCTAAAACACAACCTATTGGCCGTATGGGTTTACCCATTGAAGTTGCGCATCAAGTATTGTATCTATGTAGTGAAGAAGCTAGTTTTATAACAGGAAGTGACTTTAGCATTGACGGAGGTTTTGTTACTCTAAATAGTTAATATTTTAAAAATTATAATTTAATAAAATGAAATTAATAAGATTCGGTGCTAGTGAACAAGAAAAACCAGGGGTGCATATCAATGGGAAAAATTACGATGTAAGTGCATTTATATATGATTACGATGAATCTTTTTTTAAAGCAGATGGTCTACAACAATTATCAGACTTAGTTCAAAAAGGTAATTTACCTGAAATTCCTTTGGACGTAAGAATTGGATCTCCTATTGCGCGTCCTTCAAAAATTGTGTGCATTGGTTTAAATTATGCAAAGCACGCTAAGGAAACAGGGGCGGCTATTCCTGCCGAGCCAATTATTTTTATGAAGTCTACTACTTCATTAACTGGGCCTTACGATCATATCATCATTCCAAAAAATTCTGAAAAGACAGATTGGGAAGTAGAACTTGCTGTGGTGATGGGTAAAAAAGCTAGTTATGTTAGTGAAGCCGATGCGATGGATTATGTTGCTGGATATGTTTTGCATAATGATGTAAGTGAAAGGGCGTTTCAATTAGAAAGAGGAGGTACATGGGATAAGGGAAAAGGTTGTGACAGTTTTGCTCCTTTAGGCCCATGGTTAGTAACAAAAGATGAAATAGCAAACCCTCATGATTTGCGTTTATGGTTATCCTTAAATGGTAAAATGATGCAGGACAGCAATACAGATGATTTAATTTTCAATATCCCACATTTAATTTCATATATCAGTCAATTTATGACCTTACTTCCAGGCGATGTCATTAGTACGGGAACCCCTGCTGGCGTTGGATTAGGCTTTAATCCAAATATTTATTTAAAGGAAGGGGATGTGGTTGAATTAGGAATTGATGGACTAGGAACTAGTAAGCAAAAAGTGGTAGCATATAAATAATTATTCAATTAAATGGTGTCTATGAAATGGATTGTTCAACTTTTTTGCTTGGTCATTCCATTTATAGGTTTAGCTCAAAACACTAAGCCTAATATTATCTTTATAGTTACGGATGATCAAAGGTGGAATGCTTTAGGTGTTGCAGGTAATACCATTATACAAACACCAGAAATGGATGCATTGGCTAATTCGGGCACTTATTTTAAAAATGCTTTTGCTACTACGCCCATTTGTGCCGCTAGCAGGGCTTCCATACTCACTGGCTTATATGAAAGAACACATGATTACACTTTTCAGAAATCAAAATTACAAAAACCGTATGCCGATATTATTTTTCCAAAAATATTAAAGGAGCAGGGATATCATGTTGGGTTTTTTGGAAAATTGGGAGTGATTATTGATAATGCAAAGCAGTATTTTAATGAAAGTGATTTTTATGATAGAGGGGATGCGGAAGATAGGAGAGGTTATTTTTATAAAACCATTAACAAGGACACCGTTCATCTAACTAGGTACAGCGGATATCAAGCACAAGAGTTTATAAAAAATGCACCTACAGATAAACCGTTTTGCCTTTCTGTATTTTTTAGTGCGCCTCATGGTCATGACCCTTCGGTCCAACAATATTTTTGGCAATCTAAATCAGATAGTCTTTATAAGAATACTTTAATTCCCAATCCCTTATTATCGGAAGATAAGTATTTCAATCAATTGCCACTTGAAGTGAGACAAGGATTAAATCGTACAAGATGGAAATGGCGATTTGATACTCCCGAAAAATATCAAAATAGTATCAAAGGGTATTATAGAATGATTACAGAGATAGACAATGAAATTGGATCAATACGCCAATTATTAAAGGAAAGGGGATTGTCTGATAACACCATTTTTATCATTCTTGGAGACAATGGATATTTCACTGGAGATAGGCAATTAGCAGATAAATGGTTAATGTATGAAACATCTATTCGTGTACCTCTCATTATCTATGATCCAAGGAAGCAGCATCCTTCAAAAATAGATGCGATGGTATTAAATATAGATGTAACAAAGACCATTCTTAAAATGGCTGGGGTGCAGCCCCCTAAAAATTACCAAGGCTTAAATTTGGAAAATTTTGTTTCAAATGGGAATGTGCCTTCTAATAGAAAATCAATTTTAATTGAACATCTTTGGAAGTTAAAAGACATTCCATCCAGTGAGGGTATTAGAACTGAAAGGTGGAAATATTTTAGATATCGGTTTATACATGCCCCTGAAGAATTATATGATTTAAAAAATGATCCACTTGAAACTATCAATTTAGCATTGAATACAAAATATGCGCCTATACTTAAACAATTAAGGCAGCTCTGTGATAAAAAAATTAAAGCCTACCAATCAGAAAAGCTTTGTCTTGATGAACCAGAGAATAAGGCCATCACTTTTTAATTCGATTTTAAATAGGTTAAAGCCCATTTGAGTAAACTATAATTATCTCTAGTGATTTGTAATTTTTTTATAATATTATATCGATGATTTCGTACTGTTTTCTCTGAAATAAATAAAATTTCTCCAATTTCCTTACTCTTTTTATGCTTTGCAATTAAGTCGATAATTTTATATTCTGTTAAGCTTAGGTGACTGAGTTTGTCTTCCTTCAAATACTTTTTTTCAATATAATCAAATGCTAACTTCACACTAATTTTTACTTGATCCTGATTCCATGGTTTTATGATATAATTTAATGGATTGGTAATAGATGCTTTTTCTATCATTTGAATACTACTAAACTCGGTAATGTATATAATTTCAATTTGTGGATGTATTTTACATACTTCCTTTACAAAATGAATGCCTGCTAAATCACCCCCTAAATGAATATTGCAAATTGCTAAATCGGGATTGAATTTTTTTGCTTGCTTTAATGCTTTTTCATAATCTTGAATTAGAAGCGAATTATATTCAAGGTGAATTAGCATTTCCTGTAAGTCACGCCCCATATGGATATCATCCTCAAGAATAAGAATTTTATTTTTGTTCATTATTATTTAATCTGTCCAACAACTCCTTACGCACGCAAATATTTTGTTTTATTAGACTGTGACAAAACTAATGTTATTATTTCGCCATAAATAATAATGGACAATGAATTAACTCTAATAATTAATCACTTTACTTGCTTTGTAGAACTAAATTAGTAACAATGCAACTATAATTAAAACAATAAGGATATTGTTTATTTTTTTAAGATGGGACTTAATATTTTCAATCTACCATCAATAGACTTTTCGTCATATTTTAATCCTAAAATATGAGCAACCAAAGGATAAATATTTACATTTTCAAATCCTTCGATAGTTATTCCCTTTTTAAATGCAGGCCCCCATGCCATAAAGCTTGCCCTCATGTGTACTAAATGATTATCAAATCCATGTTTGCCTTTGGTAGGCTTGTAAGGCGACAAATTAAATACTTTGGGTAGGTGTGGTATTAATAATAAATCGCCTAAACGATTATTCCAATCATCTGATTTTTTATAATGCCAATAAGCAGGCGTTTCATCTAATTTGTATACTGTGACACTGGTGTCTTTTTTTAAGGCAGCATAAGTAGCTTCGATCTTTGTTGCATCTTTTGCGTATAAATGTAATTGCGCATCTCCCCATGGCACTTTAAAATAATTAGTGTCAACCGCTTTAGGCAATCCTAGGGCATTTTCATTATCGACTGTAGTCATGCCATGATCAGATACAAATAAATAATTGATAGGCAATTGTAAGGGGGCTAATGCTGCTTGTAATGCATTGATGCTGCTATCCACAAATTGAACCGATTTTTTTACTCTTGGATCCTCTGGTCCATATTCATGTGCAAAGTGATCGACATCAGGGAAATAGAATGTAATCAAATGGGGTCGTTGATCTTCGGGTAAGCTTAACCAATTTTTTACTGTATTAATACGACTAGCAATACTTATTTTTTCATTGTAATTGAAATAATAAGTAGGTCTGATACCTTTTATGGCAGCTTCTGAAGCCACCCAATAAAAACTAGCTGAAATCATTTTTTGTTGCTCTGCTAATACCCATAATGGGGTGCCCCCATACCATTTTCCTTCAGCAACCATTTTTTTGTTACCCATATTATAAAAAGCCCCAGAAGGAACATCTATATAACTATTATCTACTAACCCATGATGAGAAGGGTATAAGCCAGTTACAATGCTATAGTGATTAGGAAATGTAACCGATGGATAAGAAGGGGTCATAAATTTAGCACGTATCCCGTTTTTTGATAAAGATTGCAAATTTTTAGCATCATATAATTCTGTGAAATCACTTCTAAAACCATCTGCAGATATTAAAATAACATAGGGTTTATTTAGTTGTGCTGGACTGTTGAGTCGACCACTAATAATTTGTTGTGTAGTATCTAGTTTATTTTTTTCAGCAATCGCATAGTTATGCGTGTTTGCTTTTGTTGTGTCCTGGCCAAATGCCCAAAAAATGGATAATAGACTAAAAATGCACAAAATTATTTTTTTCATATTTTAATTTTATAAGAGTCGGCTGGTTATTCTATTTGTATTCTAATAGCCTAGATCACAAAATACAATGCTCTTGCGGTCAAATAGGCTTATTTTTACAAAATTACTAAATGTTTATGCTTGAAAGTCAACTATTTATTTAATGGGTTGTTATAACTTTACGGGAACCCATGAATAAAGAAAAAGAATATATAACGGTGGTTGGTGCTAGGGAGCACAATTTGAAGAATTTTGACATTGTCATTCCTAAAAATGAATTAGTGGTATTAACTGGGGTCAGTGGAAGTGGAAAGTCTTCCTTGGCTTTTGATACTCTTTATAACGAAGGTCAGCGCAGGTATATGGAAAGTTTTAGCGCTTATGCAAGGCAATTTATGGGTGAAATGGAAAGGCCCGATGTTGACCAAATTACGGGCTTGTCGCCGGTGATTGCTATTGAACAAAAAACGACCAACAAAAATCCAAGATCTACTGTTGGAACAGTTACAGAATTATATGATTTTTTGCGATTATTATTTGCCAGAATCGGTAAAGCCTATAGCTACAATACAGGAAAGCCGATGGTAAAGTTTTCTGAGGCAGAAATTATTCAAAATATATTCACTCAGTTTAAGGGTAAAAAAATTAATTTATTAGCACCTATTGTTAGAGGTCGTAAGGGACATTATAGAGAACTATTTGAAGAAATCAGAAAAAAAGGATTCGTCAAAGCTAGGGTGGATGGTGAAATAATTGAACTAAGACCTAAGTTTCAAGTGGATAGATATAAAATTCATGATATTGAAATTGTAGTTGACAGAATGCCTGTAACGGACGCTATGAAAACTAGATTAGCAGATAGTGTTACCCAATGTTTAAAAATGGGAAAGGATTTACTATTTGTTTTAGAAGAGGACAAAGTAAAAGTAGTGCAGTATTCAAAGCAATTGATGTGTGAGACCACCGGTTTAAGTTATGAGGAGCCATCTCCAAATAGTTTTTCTTTCAATTCTCCCTATGGCGCCTGTCCTAATTGTAAAGGATTGGGAAATGTGTATGCGATAGATATGAGTTTATTGCTACATGATCAATCCTTAAGTATTAATGAAGGGGCAATTCATCCTTTAGGCGAATCAAGGGAAGCGAGTGTTTTTAATCAAATAAAACAGTTTGCCAAAAAGCATAAAATTAGTTTAGATAAGGCCATTCAGGATTTATCTAAAGAACAACTTGATTTGATTCTTTTTGGAGACAAGAATATTTCTTCCACTTTAGATATGGATTTGAATGATGAAAACATTCCAAATGAGTATACCGGAAGTTATGAAGGGATTGTGCCCATGATGAAAAGGTGGTTTACCTCTTCGCAAAGCACTGATCATTTAAAAGCTTGGGTGGAAGGCTATATGGAATTGAATACTTGCCCGGTTTGTGAAGGTGCAAGATTAAGAAAGGAAAGCTTATGGTTTAAGGTGAATGAACTTAATATTGCTGCTTTAAATGAAATGCATTTAGATCATTTGCAAGATTGGTTTAAACAACTACCTAAACATTTAAATAAAAAAGAGTTACTCATTGCAACTACTATATTAAAAGAGATTGATGATCGAATTTCCTTTTTAATGAATGTGGGTTTATCCTATTTGTCATTAAGTCGTCCTTCAAAGTCATTAAGTGGTGGAGAGTCGCAAAGAATTCGTTTAGCGACTCAAATTGGTTCTCAACTTCAGGGTATTACTTATATTTTAGACGAGCCTTCAATTGGACTGCATCAAAGAGACAACCAGCGATTAATTAAAGCATTAAAACAATTAAGAGATATTGGTAATACGGTTTTAGTTGTCGAGCATGACAAGGATATCATGATGGCTGCCGATTATTTAATTGATATTGGGCCCAAAGCTGGAATACATGGTGGGCATATTGTTGCGCAAGGTACACCTCAAGAAATAATCAAATTAAAATCGGACACTGCATTATTTTTATCAGGGAAAAAGAAGATTCAGATTCCTGAACAAAGACGAAAGGGAAATGGAAATAGCATTAGTATCAAGGGTGCTACCGGGAACACTTTACAAAAGGTGAATTGCGATTTTCCGTTAGGCACTTTCACTGTTGTCACTGGGGTGAGTGGAAGTGGTAAATCTACTTTAATCAACGAAACCTTATATCCAATTTTATCTCAATTTTGCTATCATAGTAAAACAAAGCCCCTACCTTTTTTAAAAGTAACGGGTTTGGAAAATATTGATAAAGTAATTGAAATAGATCAATCACCTATAGGAAGGACACCTCGAAGCAATCCTGCGACTTATTGCGGATTTTTTACTGACATTCGAACCTTATTCGCTTCAGTTCCTGAGGCCAAAATTAGAGGGTATCAAGCGGGTCGTTTTTCTTTCAATGTTAAAAGTGGCCGTTGCGAAGTGTGTGAAGGTGGCGGGATGCGTGTTATAGAAATGAATTTTTTACCTGATGTTTATGTGCACTGTGAAAAATGTGCAGGTAAACGTTATAATAGGGAAACACTTGAGATAAGGTATAAAGGGAAATCGATTAGCGATGTCTTGAATATGACGGTCGAAGAAGCTTGTGAATTTTTTCAAGCAGTACCTTTTATTTATCGAAAATTAAAAGTATTAAATGAAGTAGGTTTGGGATATATCACTTTAGGACAATCGGCTGTCACCTTAAGTGGTGGTGAAGCGCAGCGTGTAAAGTTGGCTACTGAATTGGGTAAAAAAGATACTGGAAAAACATTCTATATTTTAGATGAGCCTACCACGGGATTACATTTTCAGGATATTCAATTGTTAATAGGTGTATTAAATAGATTAGTGGATAGAGGTAATACTGTTTTGGTTATTGAACATAATATGGATGTAATCAAAGTAGCCGACCACCTCATTGATTTAGGACCTGAGGGTGGTAGTGGTGGAGGGTTGGTTCAGTTTACAGGAACACCCGAAGAGATGATAAAAAAATCAAAAACACATACAGCAAAGTATTTAGCCATTGAAATGTACTAATTTGGGGTATTCGCAAATGATAGGGAAGTAACAAAATTGCATTTTAATCGTTTTATGAAAAACAATCAATACATGAGAATCCTCATTTATATAGCTACTTTATCTAAATCTTATGTATTTATTTTGTGCGCTATTTTATCCTTTGCTTCGGTTAATGCAAGTGTCTTACAAGGAACTGTTAAAGATGCGCAAGGCAAGGGAATTCCATTCGCTTCTATTTTAATTAAAAAAACAAAACAAGGCACGACTGCTAATAGCAAAGGGGTATACAGTATAAATGTGTCTCCGGGTGATTATGTCATTATTTGTCAAAGTATCAGTTTTAAAACCATCGAAAAGAAGGTGAAAATCAAGCAAGAAATCACTACACTTGATTTTGAAATGACCGAGCAACAATACGATTTAACCGAAGTAGTCGTGAGCAATAAGGCGGAAGATCCTGCTTATGAAATTATTCGCAACACCATTAAAAAAAGAGAAGATCATTTAAAAGAGTATAATAATTTTAAATGTCAGGTGTATTTAAAGGGATTGATACAATTAAATGACTACCCCAAAAAATTTTTAGGAAATAAGGTCGATTTTCAGGATGGCGATACCAATAAAGCTAAAATTCTTTTTCTATCAGAAACTTTTGCGGATTATTCTGTTCGTGACAATCAAACAAAGGTGGAAGTGAAATCGACCAAAGTGAGTGGACGTAGTGATGGCTTTGGATTGGGTAATCCAAATATTATTTCCTTTTACGAAAATAGTATTAGCATAGGGGAGGCTTTGAATCCAAGGGGATATGTTTCGCCCATAGCAGATAATGCTATGTCTTTTTATAAATACAAATACATGGGATCTTTTTATGAAAATGGGCTTGAAGTAACCAGGATTAGGGTAACGCCCCGCCGCAAACAAGAGCCATTGTTTGCTGGTTTTATCAATATCATCGAAGGACAATGGCGTTTATACAGCACTCAATTACAAATTACAAAGGATCAGCAATTACAAATTATAGATTCAATTAGTTATGAACAAATTTATATGCCTATTGGCTCGCAATGGGTCATTAAGCAACAGGTAAGTAATTTATCGGGTAAATTTTTTAGTTTTAAATTTGAGGGTAGTATTGTTCAGGTGTATAATGAATATGAGTTAGATAAAAAATTCGATAAAAAATATTTTACAAATGTTGTAATTAAGTTTTTGGATAGCTCTAATAAAAAATCATTACAATATTGGGATAGTGCAAGGCCATTACCTTTATTGGAAAAAGAAGCTATTGATTTTGTCAAAAAAGACAGCTTAGAAAAGCTAAGAAATACGCCTGCTTATTTAGATAGCATCGATAAAATAAGAAATAAAATTAATTTTCCTGATTTATTTTTTAGAGGCTATAATTATAGCAAACAAACACAAAAGATACGAGTTAACTTAACCCCTTTAATATTCACTGCCCCTATTAATTTTAATCCTGCAGAAGGGTATGTAATGAATTTTAAAGCCACATGGAATAAACAACTTGCTCAGAAAAATAATATTATTTTTTCGCCCTCATTTAGATACGGGCTAGAAAAAAAGAAGTTTTATTCTAGCTTATTGAGTGCTTATGGATTTCCTACCAAAGCCAGGTCGGTGATTAGTGCAAGTTTTGGAAGCAATGTGTTTCAATTTAATAATAATAACCCTATTTCGGAAATAGAAAATACCGCCTATTCCTTAAGTGACGGTAATAATTTCATGAAAACCTATGAAGCAGAATTTTTCAAACTTAATTATGCACGTAATTTTGGGCAAGGTGTGAATATTAATTTTGATGTACAATATCAGGATCGCGCTCCCTTAGAAAATTTAGTAAATGAGTTAAATGGCCATGTATTTAAACCCAATTTTCCTAGTGCTGTAATGACTAAAAATATAGACCCACATCAATCTTTCATTACAAGCCTGAGTGTTACTTGGCGACCTGGCACTAAGTATTTAGAATTACCCAATCGACTCATTGGTTTAAGATCTAAATACCCTACACTTAATTTAATGTATACGCAAGGGATAGACGGGGTATTAGGTAGTGATGTAGATTTTGCAAAATGGAAATTTACAGTTTCTCATAATATAAATCTTCAATTATTAGGAAAATTGAACGCTCGATTTATTGTAGGTGGATTTTTAAATGATAAAAAATTATTTTCACCCGATTTCCAACATTATTTAGGAAACCAAATTGTTTTAAGTCAAAGTTATATGACAGGATTTCAAATGTTGCCTTACTATGAATTTAGTAATCATGCTTCTTTATATACTGAATCACATGTGGAATACCATTTAAATGGCTTTATTTCCAATAAAATCCCTTTGTTTAATAAATGGAATTGGTTTTTTGTTGTAGGCGCAAATACACTCAATATTCAAGGGAAGCCC
The DNA here is from genome assembly GCA_903824725.1 of uncultured Bacteroidota bacterium. Taxonomy (GTDB): domain Bacteria; phylum Bacteroidota; class Bacteroidia; order Chitinophagales; family Chitinophagaceae; genus Sediminibacterium. The sequence goes on from CAIJXU010000027.1 coordinate 23,648, forward strand.
AATTATTATGAAACCCTATTTGCTATTGAAAATATTTTCAAAATTGCAAGAATTGATTTTATAAATAGTTATTTACAAAATAGCCCTAATGCAAGCGGAGTTAAATTTTCGATTAAGTTGTTTTAATGATATATCATAGGGATATGATCAATTTCATCTTCAAGATAAATATCACCTGATTGCTCAAAACCTAAATCGCTATAAAATTTTTTAAGATATAATTGAGCACCTATTTTTATTTGGCCTTTACCAAATAATCGTTCACATTCTTGAATGGAGTAATTCATTAATGCTTTTCCTACGCCAAGGCCTCTAAATTTTGCACTATTGGCCACTCTGCCAATACTTTGATACCCTTCATAAATGATGTCTTTATTAAATAGTCTGGTAGTAGCCACCAATTCATCCCCCATCCAGCCTAAGGTATGATAGGCTTTTTGGTCATTGTTATCCGGGTCTAAAAAAATACAATGCTGCTCCACTACAAAAACATTGCTTCTTAAATGAAGTATAGCATAAAGTTCATTTGTGGTCAACTCTGAAAAGTGTTTGGTCACTAAAAGCAGGTCATTCGAATTACTCATAAAATAAAAATAGATAAAATTTATTGGATTGCCTAATAACCGTATTTGCCTTTCCATCGGTCATTCAAAAACTTTTTAATTTCTTGTTCTCTTGTATTTTTTTGTGGTTGATACAGGGCTGTATTTTTGATATCATCTGGCATATATTCCTGCTCTATAAAATTATGATCACCCATATGGGAATACTGATAATTTTTCCCATAAGATAAATCCTTCATTAATTTAGTTGGGGCATTACGCAAATGAAGCGGGACTGGTAAGTTGCCTGTTTTATCAACCAATGCTAATCCATTATTAATAGCTTCATAGGAGGCGTTACTTTTAGGCGAACTTGCTAAATAAATAGCACATTGTGATAATATGATTCTACTTTCTGGATATCCAATTTTATTCACTGCATCAAAACAGGCATTGGCTAATAAAAAAGCATTCGGATTAGCATTGCCAATATCTTCACTCGAAAAAATAAGCATACGACGTGCAATAAATTTTACATCCTCTCCTCCTGCAATCATTCTTGACAACCAATATACAGCTGCATTCGGATCCGATCCCCTCATGCTTTTAATAAATGCTGAAATGATATCATAATGTTGCTCTCCGTTTTTATCATAGAGTGCAATATTGGTTTGCGCTACTTCCATTACCCAATCATTAGTCAGTACTAAGGGTTTGCCAGATTTGTCTATGTCTATTAAAGCTTCCACTGACAATTCTAATAAGTTTAATAATTTTCGTCCATCCCCTCCGGATAATTGAAATAAGGCTTCTGTTTCTTTAATCTCAATGTTTTGTCCCTTAAATAAATCGTCCCTTTCAATGGTTTGTTGAATTAGTTTAAGTAAAGCATTTTCGTCCAAGGCTTTTAAAATAAATACCTGACATCTACTTAGTAAAGCGCTGTTCACTTCGAAACTTGGGTTTTCGGTTGTGGCTCCAATTAAGGTAATGATACCTTTTTCAACGGCGCCTAATAATGCATCTTGTTGCCCTTTATTGAAGCGGTGTATCTCATCTATAAACAAAATGGCACCCGGTTTATTTTTTGCTTCTTCTATCACTTCCCTCAACTCCTTTACGCCACTACTAATAGCACTTAATTGATAATAGGCACTATCAAAAGTAGTCGCTATGATATTTGCCAAAGTAGTTTTGCCCACCCCAGGAGGCCCCCATAAAATCATCGAAGGCACTTTCCCTTTGGTTATTGCTTTTTGCAATACGCTGTCCTGACTAGAAAGGTGTTCTTGTCCAACTAACTCAGATAGGGTTTGAGGCCTGCATCTTTCGGCTAAAGGAATGGCATTGTTCATTGTAATAAAGGTACAAAATTAGCACACTGAAACGAACAGCTTTTTTTAAATATCGGGAGATAAACGCTTACTCGAATAGATAATCGTATTGTTTTACTAATCGTAAAGTGGTTCGGATATGTACAATACCGATAATGCTTGTAATTAATAAAAACACCGATACTCCTTTTAAGATAGAAAGAATCATTTTGCTCGTCACCTGTGCAGGGAACCCTGATTGCTGTTGTATAAAATCATTAATATAACCCATTAAAACATCATTTGTTGAAATGAGAATACTGATTGAATTGATGAAAAATAAGCTACATAAAAATAAACTAACAAAAGCGTTTACTTTAATCCATTCTTTTAACTTTTTTGTTTGTGCCTGTTCACGTTCAATGCCTTTTTTTAAAAATTTAAAGCTTGTAAATGTATAAATGACCAAACAAGCAACTATAAACACCATAATGAGTACACTTGGATTCGCGAGTGAACTTAATAAAATAAGGGTATCTAAAAATGCAAAAAATAATGCAATAGGAATTAAACAATAGGAGAGCACTGTGTACCATTTCAATTGATTCGACATAATGTGTAAATATTAAAATTCAATTATTTCAAATTCAGCTTGATCTGTAATTCTTCAAACTGCTTATCGTCGATGGTGCTTGGCGCGTCAAGCATGACATCGCGTCCACTGTTGTTTTTAGGGAATGCAATAAAATCACGAATGCTTTCACTGCCGCCTAATAAAGCACATAAACGGTCAAATCCAAATGCAATACCTCCATGAGGCGGTGCACCATATTCAAATGCGCCTAATAAAAATCCAAATTTATGTTGTGCTTCCTCTGGTGACATTCCTAAAGCAGCAAACATTTTTTCTTGAAGCGCGCGTTGAAAAATTCTGATAGATCCACCTCCAATTTCATTACCATTCAATACCATATCATACGCGTTGGCTTTAATGCCTGCATAAGGATGCTCTAAGTATTTAGCTGCGTCAGTAATTTCTGGAGCATTGTTGATCATTATATCAATATGATCTGGTTTAGGAGAAGTAAAGGGATGGTGTCGAGCAACCCAACGATTGCCTTCCTCGTCGTATTCAAATAAAGGGAAATCCAATACCCACAATAATTTAAATTCATCTTCCTTTCTAAAACCTAATTGTTTTCCTAACTCTAAACGAAGTTCGCTGACTGCCTTTCTTGTTCTTTCTTCCGCGCCAGCTAATATTAATATCAAATCACCTGCTTTTGCATTGGCTGCTACTGCAATGGCTTTTAATTTATCCTCACTATAAAATTTATCTACACTACTTTTAAAACTGCCATCGGTATTGCACTTAATAAAGACCATGCCTTTCATGCCAATTTGCGGACGCTTCACCCATTCGGTCAATTCATCTGTTTGCTTACGTGAATATTCGCTGCATCCCGGCACCGCAATGGCAATAACCGTTTCAGCTTCATCAAATACTTTAAAATCAACACCATTAATTAAAGCAGCCTGATCTTTTTTATCTGAAAATACATGTACTGGCTTTTTGATATTGCATAACTCCATACCAAAACGAATATCTGGCTTATCATTTCCATATTGCCACATCGCATTTTCCCATGACATTCTTTGTACTGTTTCCGTGTAATCAATATTTTTTACTTCCTTAAAAATACTTTTGATTAAACCTTCAAACATATTTAAAATGTCTTCTTGTTCTACAAAGCTCATTTCACAATCTATCTGAGTAAATTCAGGTTGCCTGTCTGCTCTTAAATCCTCATCTCTAAAACATTTTACAATTTGATAGTAACGATCGTATCCACTCACCATCAATAATTGCTTAAAAGTTTGTGGTGATTGTGGTAAAGCATAAAACTCACCTGGATTCATTCTGCTTGGAACTACAAAGTCACGCGCACCCTCTGGCGTAGATTTTATTAAAAAAGGAGTTTCAATATCCATGAATCCTTTTTCGTGTAAATAATTTCGAGTCGCACGATTAACACTATATCTTAATTCTAAATTCTTTTTTACAGCGCCTCTTCGTAAATCTAAGAAGCGGTATTTCATTCTAATATCATCCCCGCCGTCTGTATCGTCTTGTATAGTGAAAGGAGGCACAATGGAAGAATTTAAAATTTTAAATTCAACTACTTTGATCTCAATATCGCCTGTCGGGATGTTCGCATTTTTATTAGATCTTTCAATGACAGATCCTTTTACTTGTATGACAAATTCTCGGCCAAGTGGATGCTTTTCCAATTCAGTTTGAAGTTCTTCTCCAATTAATAGTTGTGTAATACCGTATCGATCTCTCAAATCAACAAATGTAATCGCTCCAAATTTACGAATGGTTTGTACCCAGCCTGCTAGGGTTACATTTTGATCAACAAACTGGCTATTTAATTCTCCACAATGGTGCGTTCGATACATATAAAACTATTGAAGTAGGTTTGGTGTGCAAATATAGCCCAATTCCTATAAATTCATCATCTTTGCACCATGACCCAATCACCAATTTCCAATAATGTGAGGCGTATCGCATTGTCCGGCTTTTTCTTTTTTACAGGTATCTGTTTTGCAAGCTGGGCCAGCCGGATCCCAGATATTAAAATGCAATTAGGGTTAAATGATGCAGAATTAGGGGCTTTGCTTTTATTTTTACCAATTGGAACCTTTTTAGGTATCCCCATTTCGGGCAGTATTACCTCCATTTATGGCAGCAATAGAATTCTTAAAATAGCCGCCGTGGTTTACCCCCTTTCCTTAATATTGATAGGAACTATTTCAAATACATGGCAATTGGCTTGTTGTTTATTTATATTTGGCATGGCAGGTAATTTATATAATGTTTCGGTGAATACGCAAGCAGCGGTGCTGTCAAAATTGTATGAAAAAAGTATTATTTCTACTTTTCATGGATTTTGGAGCTTGGCAGGTTTTGTGGGAGGATTAGTGGGAGGCATGTTTGTGGCTAAGCAAATTCAACCCCTACATCAATTTATGGTGGTGGCTTTTATATCAATTTGTTATTTATTAATTGCGCATTCCTATTTATTGCCTAGTGAAAAAAACAAACAACCCTTACTGAAAATGTGGAATAAGCCAAGTCCACTTATTTTACAATTTGGTTTTATTGCATTAGGCAATATGATTTGCGAGGGGATGATGTTTGACTGGAGTGGTATCTTTTTTCAAAAAGTAGTGGTCGTATCTGATGAATTTAGAACCTTGGGTTATATCAGTTTTATGGCATGCATGACCATCGGGCGCATGTTTTCAGATATATTAATTAATTATTGGGGTGCACGAAAACAACTCATGTTTAGTGGATTATTGGTTACGATAGGATTATTAGTCGCAGTCGCTTTACCCGGTATTTTATTAAGTACGATGGGCTTTATGTTAGTAGGGTTTGGGGTATCCTCGGTCATACCCACAATTTATGGAACCGTCGGAAGGGCCGCTGCACCAGGCCAAACGAGTATAGCATTAGCATCGGTATCCTCTATTGGTTTTTTTGGATTTTTAATAGGGCCTCCAATTATTGGATTTTTATCACACGCTATTGGTTTACGTTGGGCCTTTTTAAGTATCTCCTTACTAGGGATGGCTACTTTTATTCAATCTTATCTTTTAAGAAAACATTTGAATTAATATATCATTTATAAAGTAAGACCATCCGTTTTATGTTTGGGCTTGTAAATGATATAATAATAAGCAAGCAATAAAATTCCTGTTAAAAAAGGAATCATAGCTAAATGTTTTATGGTAAAGCTGCCCCATATAATATGGGTATCCATTCCAAAAAATTCGCTGCACATCCAAAAAGAGTTGGCCATGATCCAAACGGTAATAGCCAAGTTGTGCGCTAATTCAGAAAAAATATGTTTTGTTCGGTATGCAATAACAATAGAAATAATTAATGTAGGGAAGATCATTGCAATTCCAAGTGGTTTCCAAAACATGCACCATGCAATATCTTTAAACAACCAAAATACAATATGTAAGTTTTCCATCTTACGATAAGTAATAGGTATTTTGTATGATTCGATTTCTTGTGTGCTCATGCTTTTACAATTTAATGAGTGTTGAAATAATAGGAGTTAAAAATATAGTTTTTTTAATTTATTCTCAGGATAAAAGGGCGGCAAATCTATTTATATCTGCTTCTTTTTCTATTGGGGTGCCTTGTTCGATATGAGCAATTAATTGATCTGTAAAATAAGGGGCTAAGGAGCAGCCCTTGGTGCCCATGCCATTGCAGATGCCTACTTGAGGGTACTTTGGGTGCAGGCCAACAAAGGGCCTTCTTTCTGTATTTGCTGGTCTAATACCAACTAAGTGATCAACAATGGTATAAGGTAATTTTAAAAATTGTTCTAAAGAGGATATCATTTTTTCCTTAAAGGCAATACTTGGTAGGCTATCGGAGTAACTCCATTCAAAAGTAGAACCCACCCAAAATAAATCTTTTTCCCATGGAACAATAGCCACATTGTTTTTATATATATTTTTTGCGGGGAGTCCTTCAATTTTTAAAATTAATGCTTCTCCTTTATTGGGTGCAAAGGGAAGTGTTTTAAAATAAGGATTTTGCATACTATTGATGCCATCACAAAAAATGATATGATCGGCAATAATATTTTTCCATTGTATCCCTTTTTCTAATAAGGTCATATCCTTGTAATCAAAATGGGCGTTTATATAATGGGCTTTCATTTTAAGACGACCTAATTTTAAAAACGCAACTAAGTCAATCCAATAACAAGAATTAATTTGGCCTGAATTATATGGGGTGTTGAACATTGTATTCCATTGCTCCGAATTATTTTTACTTAAGTAAACATTGTCATGTGTAAGCCGGTATTCAAAACTTTCATACATCTGTTCCGATGGGTGAATTAAAACGATGGGGGCTTCTTTAATAATTTCGACACTTTCGTTTTTTTGAAATGCTTGATAGGAGTCAACAGCAAAGGGTAATACGCTTTCTATCATCCAGGTTTGCACTATTCTGCGACCCGTTACTGGATTCATCACACCGCTTGCAACGCTGCTTGCAGAGCTTATTTTTTCGTCGTTTACGACTTTATAGGAAATTCCTTTTTCTTGTAAAAAGTAACTCAGCCATGTACCTACTATACCTTGCCCAATGATTAAATATTTTACTTTTTCTTGCAAGGTTATTTTTGTTTTTTGATGGGGAGGCTAATATGAACACTGTCTTTAAATTCATTCACCCTTGCCACAATATCAATAGCGATATCTCCTTTATAATCATAAGGCACTGTGATTGGAAATTCGGTTTCAAACTTTTCATTTTTAATAGTTGTGAAATATTGAAAAGGAAAAATATTAGTAAACCAGCCATCCACAGATTGGTGGTTAATAGGATTTGTAATTGATAAAGTAAGTTGTCCTATTTTTTCTTGTACTAATTGATGACTTACCTGCACTTTTAATTTAATAGAACTGCCCATTGTTAAAAACTTAGGGGGAGTGCAATGAATTTTTATACTAGTTTGACTGGTATGATTTTTATTTAACTGCCCATTGCTATTCAAGCAAAAGAGAGTGAATGATATGAGGATTAAGGAAAGCTTCATACAACAAACTTACAATAAAAAATCCCTTATCTTTTTAGGATAAGGGATAGATATGTAAAGCAATTTAAATTGATTTATTTTTTTAAAGCAGCAGCCATGGTAATTCCAATATCTGCAGGGCTTGCTACCACATGAATACCGCAAGCAGTCATGATTTTCATTTTAGCTGCGGCAGTATCATCTGCGCCTCCTACAATGGCACCCGCATGTCCCATGCGTCTTCCTGGAGGGGCTGTTTGGCCAGCGATAAAACCAACAACTGGTTTTCTTAAATTATCTTTTATCCAATTGGCTGCATCGGCTTCCATACTTCCACCAATTTCTCCAATCATAATGATGCCTTCTGTTTCGGGATCGTTCATTAGTAATTCTACCGCTTCTTTAGTAGTGGTTCCAATGATAGGGTCGCCACCAATTCCAATAGCAGTGGAAACACCAAGTCCCGCTTTCACCGCTTGATCAGCTGCTTCATAAGTAAGTGTGCCGCTTTTTGATACAATACCAATGGTACCTTTCTTAAATATAAAACCTGGCATAATACCCACTTTACATTCTTCTGCAGTAATCACACCCGGACAATTAGGTCCTATTAATCTTGTTGTTTTTCCTAATAAATAGTTTTTTACTTTAATCATGTCTTGAACAGGGATACCTTCGGTAATACAAACGACTAATGCAATATTTGCATCAGAAGCTTCCATGATGGCATCTGCAGCAAATGCAGGTGGAACAAAAATGATACTAACATCAGCACCCGTATTTTTTACAGCATCTGCAACTGTATTAAATACAGGGCGATCTAGATGAGTTGTACCCCCTTTGCCAGGAGTAACGCCACCCACTAATTGCGTCCCATATTCGATCATTTGAGTTGCATGAAAACTACCTTCGGTACCTGTAAACCCTTGTACAATTACCTTTGAATTTTTATTAATTAATACTGACATCGAGTGATATTTGTTATTTGTGGCGCAAAAATAGGCTAAACAAGGTTTTTTTACCCTTATTTACCAACAAAATTTAGAGGTTTTTTTATAAATGGCTTGCAAGTAGTACTTTTGCCGTTCGATCAGACAATTTAAAAAATAAATTATGGCAACAACATCAGACATTACACGTGGAATGATTCTAAAATTAGACAATAACTTATACTCTGTGGTTGAGTTTGGGGAGAATAAAACTGCACGTGCAGCAGCAAAAATCTGGGCAAAGTTAAAAGGAGTGGACAATAAGAGATCCATCGAAAAAACATGGAATAGTGGTGAAAACATTCATCCTGTTCGTGTTGAGAAAAAAGCATTTCAGTTCCTATATAAGGACGATAGCGGTTATAACTTAATGAACAATGAGACTTTTGAGCAAATTGCTTTAGCAGAAGAAATGATCGATGCACCTGAATTCTTGATTGAAGGGGCAGAGGTTTTTGTGTTTATGAACACTGAAACCGAAATGCCTATTGGCGCTGAATTACCTGAAAAAATTGAAGTAGTGATTACTTATTGCGAGAATGGCGTGAAAGGAGATACCGCAACTCGTGCTTTAAAATCTGCAACAATACAATCGGGAGCGACGGTCATGGTGCCTTTATTTGTAAATGAAGGTGAAAAAATCAGAATTAACACAAAGAATGGGGAATATGTAGAAAGAGTGAAGTAAGAGGATGACGGCCCATTTTTACGTCTAAAATAGCCTTAAAAACCCCTAATTTCAGGGGTTTTTATTTTGCCAAAAATGCCCGTTTTTTATAAAAAAAGGCCTTTTTTTTGCTAAAATCAATAAAAAAACCCCAATTTTACCCAAAAATTGCCAAATATGGACTTGAAACAAATTCACGATTTAATCAAAGTAGTTAACAAGAGTAATATCGGAGAAATAAGCATTGAAGACAAGGATGGTAAAGTCACCATTAAACAAAAAGAGGAAAAAGTAACTGTCACATCAGTACCTGCTCAAGTTTACAATACAGCACCAGCGACAGCCGTTGCAGCGCCACCTTCAGAAGCAACCCCATCGGCGTCACCCGTGGCAAGTAATTTAATTACAATTAAAAGTCCAATGATTGGCACATTTTATAGACGAGCTGCTCCTGATAAGCCATTAATGGCCGAAGAAGGAACAGAAGTAAGCCCTGGTAAAGTGGTTTGTATTATTGAAGCCATGAAATTATTTAACGAAATTGAAAGTGAGGTAAAAGGTACCATCGTTAAAATATTGGTTGAAGATGCAAGTCCAGTAGAATACGATCAACCATTATTCTTGGTTGAACCAGCGTAGGCTTACTCCCATTTTCTAATTTAAATTAAAAAAATGTTTAAAAAGATATTGATAGCCAATCGTGGCGAAATTGCTTTGCGTATTATTAGAACCTGTCGTGAGATGGGAATTAAAACCGTTGCAGTTTATTCGACAGCTGATAAAGATAGTTTACATGTAAAATTTGCAGATGAAGCGGTTTGTATTGGTGGTCCGAAAGGGCAGGAGTCCTATTTAAATATTCCACACATCATGGCAGCTTGTGAAATCACAAATGCAGATGCCGTGCATCCTGGATATGGATTTTTAGCAGAGAATGCAAAGTTTGCACAAATTTGTGCCGATCATGGAATTAAATTTATTGGACCTACTCCTGAGATGATTAATAAAATGGGGGACAAAATCACAGCGAAAGAGACCATGATTAAAGCCGGCGTTCCTGTAGTTCCGGGTGGCGAAGGTTTATTAGAAAGTGTAGAGGCAGCAAAAAAATTAGCAAAAGAAATTGTATATCCAGTTATTATTAAAGCGACTGCAGGGGGCGGTGGTAAAGGAATGCGTGTGGTTTGGAATGAATCAGAAATTGAAAAAGCATTTAGTGATGCTAAGATGGAAGCCGCAGCAAGTTTTAAGAATGATGGTTTGTACATGGAAAAATTTGTAGAAGAACCAAGACATATCGAAATACAAGTAGCCGGAGATCAATATGGTAATGTGTGTCATTTGAGTGAAAGAGATTGTTCCATTCAAAGAAGGCATCAAAAATTAGTGGAGGAATCTCCTTCGCCATTTATGACTTCTGAATTAAGGCAAAGAATGGGTGACGCAGCCATTAAAGCGGCGTCGGCCATTAATTACGAAAGCGTTGGTACGGTTGAGTTTTTAGTAGACAAGAACCGTAACTTTTATTTCATGGAAATGAATACGCGTATTCAAGTGGAACATTGTGTTACGGAAGAAGTAGTGAGCTATGATTTAATCAAGGAACAAATAAAAATAGCAGCAGGTGAAAAAATTTCGGGCCGTAATTACGAACCTCAATTGCATGCCATTGAATGTCGTATTAATGCAGAAGATCCTTATAATGATTTTAGACCATCACCAGGAAAAATCACTGTATTGCACACGCCGGGTGGACATGGTGTTCGTGTAGATAGTCATGTATATGCAGGCTATGTGATTCCTCCCTATTATGATTCTATGATTGGAAAATTAATTACGGTGGCGCAAACGCGTGAGGAAGCGATCAATACAATGTATCGTGCTTTAAGCGAATATGTTATTGAAGGCGTGAAAACAACCATCCCTTTCCATTTACAGTTAATGCAAAATGAAGATTTTAGAAAGGGAAATTTCACCACTAAATTTTTAGAAACTTTTACGATGAAGTAATTTTAATTCTTCTTCGCTTTTTTAGAAATATAAAAGCTCGAAAAATTATCTTAAGAAAATAAATAGGGGGCCCCGTAAAGGAGCCCCCTATTTATTTATAGAAAGCTAGAGTGTAAAGAAAGAATTACTTTCCTGAACGAACATTTGAGCGAAGCGATTGAGAGAGAATGAAAGTAATTCTTTTAAAATAAAAATGTGATATTGATACATTGGGGGATAGAAATAAATACTATCCTGAACGAACATTTGAGCGAAGCGATTGAGAGAGAAGGGGGGGGATTTATTTCTTTGATTTAAATAAACTAAAAGCTAATAATAAAAAAAGGAGCCTCCGAAATGGGGCTCCTTTTTTGTTAGAACACTTTTTGAATTGCTACTAGCGTAAAAACAACATTTCTCTGTACTTAGGCAAAGTCCATAATTCATCATCTACCAATTGCTCTAATTTATCAACGTGATAGCGGATTTTATCAAAGTATTGTGCCTTAACTTTTGCTTCATAAGCAATTGCTTTTTCTCTTGAATCTGTAAGGTTATTGGCTATTTTTCTTTCTTCCACCATCGCGTAAGTATTTTCATATACTTGTTGAATATGCGTACTTACATCTTTTAATAAAGTCAACTGACCTTTATATAACTTTTCAGGCAAAGCAGCTTCGCGAAGCAAGCTTACATTTTTCAACAACTCATTCTGATATTTAATAGCGGCTGGAATAATATGGTTGGTTGCCAAATCACCCATTACACGTGCTTCAATTTGAACTTTTTTAATGTAGGTTTCTAATTCAATTTCGTAACGTGCTTCTAATTCAGCATGGGTGTAAATACCATTGTCCTTAAATAATTTCTTGGATTTTTCGGTCACCATTGCATCTAAAGCAACTGGAGTTGTTTTTAAATTAGGTAAGCCTCTTTTTTCTGCTTCCTTATGCCACTCTTCGCTATATCCATCGCCTTCAAATAAAATCTTTTTACTGGATACAATATATTTTTGAATCACTTGCATAATAGCAATTTCCTTTTTATCGCCTTTCTCAATTAAAGCGTCCACTTCTGCAGCAAATTTGACTAATGTATCAGCAATAATCGTATTTAACACCGTCATTGGATGACCACAGTTGGCTGTGGATCCTACTGCGCGGAATTCGAATTTATTTCCGGTGAAAGCAAATGGAGAAGTTCTGTTACGATCGGTGTTGTCAATCATTAATTCAGGGATGCTTCTGTGCAAATCTAATTTCAAAATGGCTTCATCTTGTTCGTCAAATTTTCCACCTACTCTTGTTTCCACATCGTTCAACACTTTAGTTAAGTATTCACCAATAAAAACTGAAATGATAGCAGGAGGGGCTTCGTTGGCACCCAAACGAAAATCGTTAGAAGCTGAAGCAATAGAAGCTCTTAAAATATCTGCATAATCATGTACTGCTTTGATGGTGTTGACAAAGAAAGTTAAGAACATTAAATTGGTCTTAGGTGTTTTACCAGGCGCTAATAAATTAATTCCTGTATCGGTAGCCATACTCCAGTTGTTGTGCTTACCACTTCCGTTGATGCCAGCAAATGGTTTTTCATGTAACAATACCACCAAGCGGTGACGCTTTGCGACTCTTGTCATCACGTCCATTAATAAAATATTATGATCAACCGCAATATTACATTCTTCAAAAATAGGGGCACACTCAAATTGTGCAGGTGCTACTTCATTATGTCTTGTTCTTAAAGGGATACCTAATTTGTATGCTTCATTTTCATAGTCACGCATGAATGCATAAATTCTTTCAGGGATAGATCCAAAATAATGATCTTCCAATTGTTGTCCTTTTGCTGGGGCTGAACCAAAGACAGTGCGACCGCATTGCACTAAATCGGGACGTGCATTTACCAAGGCTTCATCAATCACAAAATATTCTTGCTCCCAACCTAATGTAGGTACTACTTTGGAAATATTTTTATCAAAGTAATTACAAACAGTAACAGCCGCTTTGTTCACTGCTTCCACTGCTTTCATCAATGGCGCTTTGTAGTCCAAAGATTCACCAGTGTATGCAATAAAAATAGTTGGTATACATAAAGTTTTACCACTTCCAATTTCAATAATAAATGCGGGTGAACTTGGATCCCATGCAGAATAACCTCTTGCTTCAAAAGTGGCTCTTAATCCACCATTCGGGAATGAAGATGCATCAGGCTCTTGTTGAATTAATGCAGCGCCATCAAATTCTTCAATAGCAGTGCCATCAGATTTTAAAGTAAAAAAAGAATCATGTTTTTCAGCAGTCGCTCCACTCAAAGGTTGAAACCAGTGTGTAAAGTGAGTTACTCCTTTGCTTTCTGCCCATGATCTTAAACCAGTCGCAATTTGGTTGGCCACAGCACGATCAATTTTTTTCGCGCCCTTATTACTATTCATTAAACTTTTATAAGCTTCATCGCTTAAATATTCTCTTGCAGTTTTTAATGTAAAAACACTTTCATTAAATAGGGTTGTGATTTTGTGCGCATTTACATTGGGTGTGGGTGTTGAAACATGACTTACATGTTTTACGGCCTCGGTTCTTAGTGACATATATGATTAAATTTTATATTAGCAATTGAACAAAGTTATGGTCATTTGTGTAGGAGTAATCAACAAAAAATCCCCCAATTTGGGGGATTTTTATTCAAAGTAGGGGACTTTGTATGTAAAATTTAAACTTTTGCTGTTTTAACCGTTTTAATAATTCTGGCAGCAACCTTATAAGGATCTGCTGCAGAGTTAGGACGACGATCTTCTAACCAACCTTTCCAACCTTTTTCTACCGCACCAATTGGGATACGGATACTTGCTCCTCTATCAGATACACCGAAAGAGAAATCGTGGATAGATGCAGTTTCATGTTTACCAGTTAATCTTAAATGGTTATCAGCACCATATACTTCAATATGTTCTTTTACAAATGGACGGAAAGATTCACAAATGATATCGTAAGTTTCTTTTTTACCACAAGTTCTTAAAGTAGTATTAGAGAAGTTAGCATGCATACCAGAACCATTCCAATCTAAAGTACCTAATGGTTTACAATGCCAGTTGATTGATACACCATAGGTCTCACCAATTCTTTCTAATAAGTAACGAGCAATCCAAATTTGGTCACCTGCTTCCTTAGCACCTTTTGAAAATATTTGAAATTCCCATTGTCCTGCAGCTACTTCTGCATTGATACCTTCAATGTTCAAACCCGCATCAATACAAGCGTCTAGGTGTTCTTCTACAATATTTCTTCCGTATGCATTGTTGGCGCCTACTGAACAATAGTAAGGTCCTTGAGGTCCTGGGTAACCACCTTCTGGAAAACCTACTGGTTTATTGGTTGCTGGATTCCATAAAAAATATTCTTGTTCAAAACCAAACCAAAAATCATTATCATCATCTTCGATGGTAGCTCTACCATTGCTTGGATGTGGTGTTCCATCTGAACTTAATACTTCACACATGACTAAGTAAGCATTTTTGCGTTGTGGATCCTTGCAAATAAATACAGGTTTTAACAAACAATCACTAGATCCACCTGGTGCTTGCTCTGTCGAAGATCCATCAAAACACCATACATCACAATCGGCTAATTTGCCACTGAAATCTTTTTCAACTTTTGTTTTACTTCTTAGTGATTGAGTTGGCTTGTATCCATCAAGCCAAATGTACTCTAATTTCGAAACTGCCATAGGGTAGGAGATTTTAATATTAAT
>CAIJXU010000028.1 GCA_903824725.1 uncultured Bacteroidota bacterium
ATTCGTTTAATTTTTGGCTCTTTATTTTCATTCAATTTATCAAGCCAACTTTTCTTCTTTGTCATTTTGTTCTCCTGATTAGGTTTTCAATTTAATCATGCATATTTCCCTTCAATTATACCATTTAATACAATCGTATTACCAAAAATACAAAAAACGGAAAATGTTTAAAAACAAAAAGATACAACTAGCCTAACTCACTGGTAGACAAAGAAAAAGCCATCATTTCTGATGGATTGTCCAGTGTGGCTCCCCTTACAGACGAAAGATGCAACTATAATGCGATGATTGATTATTTCACCATAAGTAAATTAAAGGGTTAAAATCTTATATAATTTATTCAGATAAAACATTGGATAAAAAAGTAAGAATAAATTGGGTATCCACCAGCCCAAATCAAAATCGTTGTGATATATCCAAAATGAAATGGCCATTAGTCCTGAACACAAAGTCAGCAACAAAGACACTAAAGCAAAAAATACCCAGCGGTTTGAATTATTCCTATATAGCCAAATTGTATTTAGGCCAGATATTGAGATTAACATATCTATTGGAAAGAAAGACCAATTCCAATCAACTAATATTGAATTTGTATAGTCTTTATAAAGAAATAAAGGGGGCAATAAATGCAAATAAGTGATTGCCCAATACATTATAAAGGCAATGTCAACAATAAAAAAAACAATAAATAACCCTTTAGGCGCTGACCTCATTCAATTTTTTATTAAAAATAAAAAAAAAGATGCAACTA
Source organism: uncultured Bacteroidota bacterium (assembly GCA_903824725.1). Taxonomy (GTDB): domain Bacteria; phylum Bacteroidota; class Bacteroidia; order Chitinophagales; family Chitinophagaceae; genus Sediminibacterium. The sequence goes on from CAIJXU010000028.1 coordinate 752, forward strand.
GCCTAACTCACTGAAAGACAAAGAAAAAGGCGACATTTCTGTCGCCTTGTGCACTCTTGCTCCCCCTCTCCGACTTGAACGGAGGACCCCATCATTAACAGTGATGTGCTCTAACCAACTGAGCTAAGGAGGAGTGTTCCTTTTAAGGGTGGCAAAAATAATAAATTTTAGCTAAGAACAAAACATTAAACCAAATAATTGGGCTTTATTCCAATAAAAAGTCCGTTTTCCCTTAGTTCAACGGGGTAGGTTTTTAGGAAATAGCCTTCGCCACTTGAATTCCTACCATTCGCCATGTCAAAACAGTATTTATGTAAAGGACAAACTACCTGCCCCAAGGGATTAATATAGCCCTCATCCATCTTGCCGCTGGCATGTGGACATTTACTGGCAAAAGCGTAATAAAGATCCTGCCATTTACCCAAGGTAAAATTTAGGCCCTCTATCTCCAAATTTAGCAAATTATTGGAAGGCCATATTAGTGTCAAAGGGTCACTAGTAATTAAGGTCCATTGAATACTACTCATTAGGTATAATAAACAGTTTTATAGGGAAATCTAATTTGATACATATCTCTTACCTTATGTAAAATGACAGTTCTTAATTCTTCTATATTTTGTTTTTCTATGGCACTTATAAATACTGCTTGGTTGTTTGTGATGCCGTTCCATCTGTCTTTTAATTCCAATAACAAATCTTGTTTAACCTCATCTGAAATCCATTCGTCAAAATATTTTTGTTGATACAAATCCATTTTATTAAAAATGGTGATGATGGGCTTATCAAAAGCTTTAAGTTCTTGTAAAGTTTTATTCACCACACCTATTTGATCTTCATAATTTTTATGTGAAATATCTACTACATGCAATAATACATCTGCCTCGCGAACCTCATCTAAAGTACTTTTAAAACTTTCTACTAAATGATGCGGTAGTTTACGAATAAAACCAACCGTGTCACTTAATAAAAAAGGTGTGTTCTCAAAAACTACTTTTCGAGTAGTTGTATCTAATGTGGCAAACAATTTATTTTCGGCAAACACATCACTTTTGCTAATTAAATTCATAATAGTTGATTTGCCCACATTGGTATATCCTACCAGTGCAACACGAATAAACTCGCCTCTTTCTTTTCGTTGTGTGAAAGCTTGTTTATCAATTTCAAGTAATCTTTTTCGTAATAGTGAAATTTTATCTTTTACAATACGACGGTCAGTTTCAATTTCTGTTTCACCAGGACCTCTTGATCCTATTCCTGCTCCTTGCCGCTCCAAATGCGTCCACATGCCCTTTAAGCGTGGTAAAATATATTGGTATTGCGCAAGCTCCACCTGTACTTTGGCTTGTGCTGTGCGGGCGCGTGCTGCAAAAATATCTAGGATTAAATCACTTCTGTCAATCACCCTAACTCCAACTTCCTTTTCTATATTCGTAATTTGAGAACCAGATAATTCATCATCAAAAATGACTACATCAATGTCTTTTAAGGCAACGTATTGTTTTATTTCTTCCAATTTTCCTTTACCTACAAAAGTGCGACTATCAGGATGAGGTAATCTTTGCTTAAAGGACTTCATCGTTTTTGCACCAGCGGTTTCTGCTAAAAAAGCAAGCTCATCTAAGTATTCGTCCACTTGTTCTTCTGTCTGATCTTTTTGAATCACACTCACCAATACCGACTTTTCTTCTTTCTTAAATATTTTTCTTTTCTCTATCAAAATGATCTGTTTTTACAAAGATAAACTAAAACCAAGGGTAATGAAAAAACCCTCTAAAAAGAGGGTTTAAAATATAATTAAAGATTTATTACAATCCGCTAATTGTAAGACCGATTGAAAATTTATTAAAACTTGCACCGAAACCGTCTCTTAAAACTGGTGTTATGGTATAGCCCATGTCAAGAGAGAATAAGCCATAACCTGCACGACCTGTTAACTCAACATTAGCTGGATTAAAAAACCGGTTACTGTATCTCTTTTCAATAAAAGTTTTACCATATATAGAATTGCCCTCGCTGTTTATATAATTTTTTGACTTAGTATAAGCTTTTAACAGCGTTCCTAATTTTAATCCTACAGCATATTTAAACGATTTTTTCGGATTTTCAGGATTCGTAAAATACCTTAATTCTACAGGCGCTTGAAAATAAATTGTAGTCACTTTTGATTTTTCAAAATGACTCTCAGTTGAACCAAGGTGCTTAAACGGTAATGTACTCGCAGATGATTTTATATCAACAAGAGTATGATCATCAAAAAAAATGTTAGAAGTTCCAATACCAGCTCCATATGCCACTGAAAATCTCGGATTTGATTTAAAAGGCTTATCATACATAAAGTAGATATTAAAATGGCGACTGAATCCGCTAGTTTTAACACTATCCGGAGCATTTTGCCAGCTATCCGAACCAAATTGAATCATAAAATGATCTGCAGCGCGACCTGTTAAATCCGATTTTGACCAATCTTTTTTTGTGGTACTTGGAGTTTGTGCTTGTACAAAAAATCCAAAAAGTAAAAAAGAGGCTGTAATAAAAATGACTTTCTTCATTTGGCAAAAATAGTAGAAAAAAAGGGTAGATAACATTAAAAAAGGTTAAAATATTCAATATTTAAGCATCAGAAGATAGGCAAATTTTACTATTTTTGCCGCCTACATCGAAAGATGCGGGCCTATAGCTCAGTTGGTTAGAGCACCTGACTCATAATCAGGGGGTCCCTGGATCATGCCCAGGTGGGCCCACAGCCGAAAGGCAACATTATCAAGGGTTTATGCTGTCAAAGGCGTAGACCCTTTTTGTTTGTGGTAAGTTCTGGCCAAGTTTGGGCCAGGTTTTGTGTTTCAATAGGGAAAACCGGGGTGAATGGAAGTGAAGGTGGAATAAATTGTGACTGATAATTAAGGCTTAAATCATATTTCAGCCATAAGATTTATTATAAAAATCTTTGAACTACTTTTAAGGGCATATTTTAAAAAACCGAAATCAAAATGAATATAACTATAATAGGAGCCTCGGGTGGAATAGGTCTAGAAACAGTAAAAAGAGGATTAAATAGAAAACATTCAATAACGACCCTTTCTCGATCTGAAATTGAAATAGAAGAGAAAAAATCGTTAAAAATGATACATGGTGATGCGACAAATAAAGCAGACATATTAAATTCAATCCAAAATGCAGAAGCTATAATTGTAACATTAGGGACTGCTAAGAATATGAAAGCTACTACCCTGTTTTCAGATTTTGCAAAATTGATAGTAGAAATACATAGGGAGAACAAAATAGAAATACCATTTATTTTTGTTACTGGATTTGGAGCTGGAGAAAGTAAAAATTATGTTTCTTGGTTAATAAAATTATTTTTAAAATACTTGTTAAAAGATGTTTATGCTGACAAAAGTAAAATGGAAGAAATAATCACTCATTCAGATCTGAATTGGACAGTTGTTAGACCAGGAAGGCTATTAGACAAAGATTTGACAGAAAAATACCGTGTTGAAAACAAATTATTCAAAGGAATTAATATAGGCGAAATCAGTAGAGCAGACGTGGCAGACTTTTTAATAAAGCAAGCAGAAAACCAAACTGAATTAAAAAAGTACATTGGCATTTCTGAAAAATAAGAACTCACTATGAATCACTTTACTTCTAAGCTTGCTCTCCAGTTAAAATTTTGGATTCTTTTTATTTGTTTGAATTCAAATTTGTCTTCGAATGCTCAGGCTTTTTTTAATCTTGAATCAGGAGCATTCTATACATATATGAATGATATTCGCAATGGCACTAATGGAACGTTATTTTCTCTAAAAAATGATTTTCAGACTCCAGTAAGTCCATTTTTGAGGTTGCGCGTTGGTTATTTATCAAATGGAAAAAATCACTTCTCATTTCTTTTTGCTCCCTTAAAAATCATAGAAACTGGGACAATTGAAAAGGATATCCTATTTGATGGGGAAAACTTTAAAGCAAACAATCCAATTGAAGCTATTTACAAATTTAATTCTTATCGATTTACCTATAATCGAAGAATTATAAGTAAAGACAATTTTAAATTTGGTCTTGGTTTGTCTGTAAAAATTAGAGATGCAGGAGTTTCATTGAAGAATAAAGAACTTTTTATTGAAAATTTTAGTATCGGTTTCGTTCCTCTTATCAACTTAATCACCAATTGGGATATATCTCAAAAAATGGGTGTTGACTTTTTTGGAGAAGGTTTAGCTGCAAGTAAAGGCAGAGCGATTGACCTTGCATTATCTGGAAGATATAGTTTCACTACAAACCTTCAAGGGAACATTGGATATAGACTGCTTGAAGGTGGCGCAAACGGAAATACTCGTTATAATTTTATTCAACTTCATTTTATTTTTGCTAGTTTAAACTACACATTCGACAAAAACAACAAAGCGCCTTAAGGGCTCAATTTTAGTGGTTTATCTTTTATTAGTAATAATGTTATTTTAACGTTTTACAACAAATCCAATAGGCAATGCGCTTCGGGACACTGCGATTAGCAAACCCGTTAACACAGGACTTAACCGTTTAGGTAAAAACATGGACCACTCTGATCCACGTTCCACTAGCCTCTATTATTTGGACAACTTTGAATTAGATACAGAATTTGATGTGGAGGTTGTTTTGTTATAAGGAAATTTTCCGGCCAGATTCTGTGATAGTTTTTATTATAAAATGGGAGAAAAGTGAATTATAAGTAAAATAAATCTATTTCAATCTTGTATACTTTTGATTGTAAATAAAAGGTTTAGAATACCTCCAGAAACCTTCCTAATAAGGGAATCCCTAGAGCATCCCTATGGAGCATAAAAAAACACCTATGATATTATTCATAGGTGTTTTTTTATGCGAGGTCTATTTATTTGATAAGGAACGTAAAATCTTATAGATTAATGAACTTCCAATCCATTATGAAACCCCTATTTTATATTAAGGCATTTACCACCAAGCATTAATTAATTTAGTATTGTAAATTGTTTTAGGTTGATGATTCCCAAAAGCAACTCCAATATCTCTTATAGCCTTAATATTTGCTTTTTGTATATCAACCTCATCGCTGTATTGCTTAAGTTTAAAACCCCATTCTCTTTTATCTAATTGTAAAACTCTTGCCGAAATAGAATTAACCAATTTAGTTATCTCTGGATAACAAGCAGCAGTTGGATTGATATTTGATACAATTTCAGAAACTTCATTTGCCGAACTAACACTTTGATTTGCAGACCAAACACTTTGAGCCTTTGTCAATGCTTTTTTACACTCTCTATCAATTTGTTTTTTATAAATTGGGGCTACCTCATTCATACACTTAACATAACAATCTTTACAAATTTCTGGTACTGTAAATAGTTGATAAATTGCTTCGTCAAATTTTTCTTGATTTGCAACAGCCTTTGCTTGACTAATAATAAAATCACATTTAGAATTATAATATTCAATAATTCTGTTTTTACCAGTTTCAATCATTGTTTTGAATTCTGGGCTATTTATATTAATCCCTTTCAAAGCTGATATGTATGCTTTGGTTTCAGTCTCTCCAACTCCTTTTGAATTAATACTTGATGTAGCAAATTTTTTGCCATCGACTCCATCTCCAATGTAAAAAGTGACTTCTAAAGTCAACGCAGTTAATGCTGGAGAAGTAGGTGTGATATCCTTTGTAATTACATTAATGTTAGAAGTGATAATAAATCTTTCATTATAGGAACTACCAGACATCCCATAAGTTGTCACTATTTGATTTAATTTATTCTCTAATAGATTTTTCGCAATAGGAGGTAAATTTTCAATTTGATCAGGAATATATGGCGCTAATGCGATTCTTTGTAAATCATCACTTGACTTCAAAGTGTTCTGTGCAAATAAATTTGTACTAGCCAGTATTACCGCAAATAGTATTGTATAAAGTTTTTTCATATTTAATAGTTTAATCATTATTATAATTATCTTTTACCGCCAATAGCAACTTCTGCTTTTCCTAAACCAATTGCACTTGCTTCACTCTGAAGTTGATAATTTTTTCTTAGATATTTTCTTAATTTAGTAGCAAAGCCATCTGCGTCAAATGCTGCATTATCCTCGTCATATATTGGAATACGCACCTGAGTGAAAGACATAAAACTTGGAGAACTATTAGAAAGTGTAAATCTGCCTTTTACGGTGTTATTTTTAACCCATTTTTTGATATCATCTTTTAGCTGATCTCCATCATCATTAATTTCGTCATTTAATTTCTTAGGAGAATTATCCCAAACTTTAATATCCAATGATATTTCTCTTCCATTTTCAAACATGTCTTTGAAATGGTTCATTAACTGAGCATTGAAATTATCTAATTGGGACAATACAGCTTCTTGAAGCAAAACAGGCACATCTGCTGAAAAAGAAGGTGTACCTGGACCACCTGCAGAAGCGATTGGCTTATTTGTTCCTGCATCAATACCTTTTAAATCAAAGGTCAAATATTTTTTGGGGCCTTGTATATTGACAGTCCAAGAAAGTTCTAGAATAATATCTGGCTTAGCCACTTTTAATAATTTATCTCTTGGAGACTCCGCTATACCTCCGCCACTTGAATTTTGGTCCATGTTATTAAGTGCATTCTGCTCACTTATGTCTTTTAATTTACTAGCCATGTCTTCTAATGCAAATCCACGATCTGCCATTAATTGGCCAATTTTATTCATTACAGAATAAAGCTCTTTGTCATTATTAAAAGCTTTCTGATAATCCATAACATCTTCCACCTTGCCTTGATTATTTACTGTAGTAAAATAATTTTTACTTTTCATCCAGAAGTTAGCTGGAAATATCATAATCCTTGGCTTAGCAGCTTGTGCATTTACCTCTAATTGAAATGTTATTATTAATAGTGTAATGAAAAATAAACTTCTTACTTTGTTATTCATCTTTTAATTATTTTATTGTGCTTTTAAAATTCCATCATTAATTAACTGCTGTTTTAACTTTGGTATATCAACTTCTAAAGTAACGCCCTCGGTTATACTCCTTTTATAAAATCTACCGAAAACGGTAACAAAGTTGTTGTATGAGCCGCCATTAGAGAAGAAGCCATTAAAATAGTTTTCATACTTTGTTCTGGCGTTTACTTCTGGTACTAATGGTATTTTATTGCATTTAGGATCACCGTCATAAATGCCTTTAAAAATTATGTCGTTTATCGCATTTGCTTTGGCATCTTCTAAAGCATTTGCATAATTAGCTCCTTGGCCCCAAGCTTTCACCACCTGTCTGCCATCGGCTTGCATAGATACACAAATTGTTTTTGAATTATATGGTTTAACAATTTTAGCAGGTACACATGAATATGTATACAGCACTAATAATAAATAAGTAATTTTTCTCATTATATTTAATTTTAAAAACCAGCGTTTAATGCTCGAATAATTCCAGCAGCTTCTAAGTCTTTTCTCAACTCTCCAACATTTACTGAAATTAATACACCAATTTTGAATTCTTTTCCAATTCTAAATCTATCCTCAGCAGCCACGGCTCCATCATTTGTTAATGATACAAATTTCATGAACTTTCCTCCATCATCAAAGAATGGATCAAAAAAGTCAGCTTTTTCAATTTCTAAATCTGGAGACGAGACCAAAGGAGGCTTTCCTTCCACTCCCGCTTTTCCTGCAAAACCTCTAAATATAATACCGTGTACGGCATTTTTTTTAGCTTGTTCTATAGCAACATCAGGTGATTTGGAATAAGTCCAAACTTTAATTAAATAAGTGCCTGTAACCCCTGTTCTAACAGCCTCGATTTCATACCTCCATTCTCTAGTATCTTTATCTGCTTTTCGTTTTTGCGAAATGCCTGGTACTGAAATTAATGTTGCAACCAATAAAAGAAGCAATATTTTATTTAATAAATTTTTAGTCATGGATTAATATTTATTTTTTTATTTGTCTAATTAACATGCCAGGATAATAACCGCTACCACCACTGAATGTAGTTCTATCTATAACTTCTTTACCTTCTTCTGGTTTTTCATCAGCTAAATTAAATCTATTATCCCAAACTTTCCCTTTCTCTACCGAAATGGTGCCTACTTTTTTGTAAGTAACCTTGCCAGTAGCCTGATCTTGCACTTGTTCTAAAACTTCAAACTTCTCTCCACCTTCTAATCCCTCTTTCATACCAATCTTTGCAGTAATTGGATCGCCAGTGTACAATGGAACTTTTGGCTTAAAGATCTCGTACTTTTTTTGAAGCTTTGCAAAAACCGCATCCACGTTTCTTACAGTAGATTTTTGTATAACTTGTTCTTCAGTTCTTTCTTTATCTGCTTTTTTCAAAGAAAAAGTAACTAAACTAGATGACTTTTCAGTACCTACATATTCAAGGCTAAACAAATTGGAATTTTCAAATAAGTCCTTCTTCTTTTGATCAACACTTGTACTATCAAAATACATATCATTATAAAAAGTTGATTGAATACTATCATTCCAGTTTAACTTATATAAATAAGAGGTTGTCCAAACTGAATATCCCTCTTTTGTTTTATTATAAACAGCATCAATTCCTTTTTCCATTAGTGTTAAAGCAAATCCAGAAGTGTTTTTTGCAGCTGCCTCTTTTGCAGCATCTCTAATTGCCGCAGCAACTATTTCGTTAGGAACAAAATTCATTCGACTAAATACAACAAAAGTATTTTGAATCAAATCTTCCCCAGCATCACCTAGAGCGGCTGTACCTACAGCTGAACCTTTAGCAACACTAACTTGCATTTGAGAGGCGTCATATTGACCTCTTTCTTGAATTAAATTCATATTGAAAGCACCAGTAGCTGGATTTCTACCGTACCACTTAGCAACTAATTTATTACCGATCTTATTAGTTTCAATATATTTTTTTAGTACTACTGGCATATCCTTTGCGTCTTTATCAACAATGCCACCTGTTACATCAGCTAAGGCACCAGAAAGTGCATCTCCAAGCTCACTTTTTTCGACTCCCGCCGCATTTCTGTCCTCATCAGTGATTGCAAATTGAGCTGGATCAAATGATTTAACCTCAATAGTGTGCTCATTATAATTTGAAGGGAAACTAGCATCGCTATAAGCCTTCATTACAATATCTTTATTTGGGAAATTGCCAGATTCTATAAGCATTGTATGCAAAGAACTACGTCGATATTTAATGGTTTTATCTTTTACGATGTCTTGAGCAAACGTAGTAATTGCAAATAATACGATTACTAAGCTGATGCACTGTTTTTTCATGATTTTAAATTTTA
>CAIJXU010000029.1 GCA_903824725.1 uncultured Bacteroidota bacterium
GCCTTTTCCAATAGGCATTACTGGACTTTTTTTACCAGTAAGCCACATCATAAGTACACTATTGTCAGGATCAGTTGCTTTATAATAATTACCATCGGTTAAAGATTTATAAGCATTTGCAGCCGATAAGTCGGGGGCTTTTGCTCCAGCGGAGTGGCATCCACTCATTGCACAGCTGTTTAATAATATGGGTGCAATATCTTTTTCAAAACTCATGGTTTCGGTAATACTGCTTCCTGGATTAACCACGATGGTTGAGGTTTTCGAACATCCTGCAATAGCAAATATCACAAGAGCAAATAAGCTGGAGAATATTGCTATCTTTTTCGTTAACATAACTTTTTCGTTTAATCGTTTTTCAACCAATTTTATTTTTGAAACTTAAGCATCAAATTTGGTTGAATAGCATGTTGGTAATTTGATTTATCCCAAACTGCAAATCCAAAAGGTTGATCTTGTAAACTTGAAAAGTCAACGTCTTGTTTTAATACATCCCCTGTTTTTAGTTTTCTTTTGTACTCAATAATCCAACCGGTTCCTGTGTATATTGCTTTAGCATCTATATCAGCACGGCCATTTTTTATATTTGATATAATATTACCTGGAAAACATTTAGTACCAATTCCACTTGTAGCTGTGGTTCCTAATCTTTGGTAATCGGTACCGACTGTTGGATCTATTGTTCCACCGCTATAACTTAATACTCCTGTTGAACTTATCGCAGTAATTAATTTAGCTGTGCCACTTAAGGTATCTTCAGCTGTAATAAAGTCAGCAGTAGAGCCAGGCATAACCCATTTTGGAACAGCAACTGTAGTTCCAGTGCCATCTAATTTTAAATTTTGCGTATTCGCAATTGAACCCTGTGTTGCATCAGCCGAATAGGTAGGCTTACCTACTGGCCATGTGGTAGAAGTGCTTGTAACAACCAAGTCATCGAAATGTCGACCATTTGCATTTCCACCAGTTAAATTAGTGACTGCTTGACCACCTGCATAATCCTGATAATTATCGTCCATCTTACCATAAGCAAAACCTCTATTAGGATGCAACCACCACATATCAATTTTTTCATTAGCACCATTGGTATAATGGTTTCCGCTACCTGCATTTGATTTGTATACTGCCGCCGGTGTAACTGAATAATCCATGTAAGGTGTAAATACATGACAACTAGCATAACATGTTTGTGTTACGAATTTTGGCGTTGAATTATCAACATTCCATAACATCGCAATTTTATCTTCTCCAAATCCTTCTCTTGCTAATGACCCATTTACATCATATGTTTTTGCGGTGGGCTCCTTTGCCCAAAGTTTAGTAGTTGTATTAAAATACCAAGGTGCCGACTTTAAACTTTTATCTTTATCGGGGTATTCTGCTAAAAAATAGATATAAGATGCGTCATAAATAGATTTTAATTTTACTGTGTATTTATCACCAATATATCCCACAAACAGCCCGTTACCCGCATCTGGGACTCCAGTGGTAAATTCAATAGCGTCTGCCGCAGCCCAAATCGCATCAATAGATCCATCAATAACAGGAGGTGTTGACGTTTTTAAAGACAATAACTCAGATAAATTTTTTGCAGTTGTGGAAACAACAATTTGATCCGTTTTAGTACAATAAATAAAGAATAGTACAATAAAACTAAACAGCGTTACAATTTTTAAAATTTTCATATTATAATCATTTATAGTGAGTGTTAAAATTCCAAGTGTAAAGTGAGCTGTTTTTGATTTTCCAAATAATGACGATTCTCACGAAACATTATGATACAAATCATAACCAGAAAACTTACCTTTAGTATAAGATTAAAAATTTATCCAATATGAACCCTTCATTCAACAGTTTCAAGAATATCATTACCAATCCAATTAAGTTTCGGTACTTTTTATTTACAAAACTACCCGCTGCCTTTTTTGCTGGTTTACGGATTCAACATTTTGATGCCACCACCTGTGTGGTTCGTATTCGCTACTCATGGTTTAGTATGAACCCTTTTAAATCTATCTACTTTGCTGTTGAAGCAATGGCTGCCGAAATGTGTAGTGGTATGTTGGCCTTTGGACAAGTATATCAACGAACGCCTAAAGTGAGTATGCTGGTTGTAAAAATGGAAGTTACTTTCATAAAAAAAGCAACAGGTGTGATTTTATTTACTTGCGAAGATGGACAAATGATTCAAAATACTATTAATGAAGCGATAAGTACTAAAGAGGGGAAAATATTAGTGTCTAAATCGATTGGACGCAATCAACAAAATGAAGTTGTCGCAGAATTTAATATTACTTGGAGCTTTAAGGCGAAAATGTAATTTATTTTTTATCTAACAATTTTTGAATTTCCTTTGTTTCAGAAGGTGTAATAAAATATTCTAAAAATCTTTTATCATCCTCCTTTCTCACACTTGCAATTAAAGGGTTGTTGCCATTGGTTATAATTTGATACTTTTCATTAATACTATTAATCACATCACTTCGTACTTTTTTCTGCAATCCCACATTTTTATCCTTGATTCCTAAGACATGATTAATTTGATGAATTTCAACTTTTATATTATCGGTTGCTGATTTTAAAAGCATTTCAATTAAAGAAATTTCAGTACCTACAAAGGCCTGACTCACCGATTTTGTCTTTATTACCTTAAGTTGCGATTGAATTATTTTTTGTTTTACTCTTTGTCTAATTACGCCTATGAATAATAATACCAATAATACTAATACTATAGCTAATGCAACATATTTATCTGCGAAAGTATCTCTTCGCCATATAGGGAAGTCCAATATTTCAAAGTCAGATAAATTAAATGTAGTTACTTCAAATCGGGCTACACTAGGAATATAAAAATATATTTTTCCCTTATATTCGAAGGCGTTTTGCATTGCTATTCGCCTTAAAAAAAATTGATTGACATTCGCTTTTTTTGACCGATATATTTTATTTTCTATAAAATTAAAATAAAATAATTCATCATTAATTATATGAATGAGTCCGTTTTGTAAAGACAAAAAATTAGCAGGGAAAGGATCGACAGAAAGTATTTTACGCGCTTTATTATCAAGTACGCCTAACATGATCCAGGTTTTCTTTTCCAAATCCAAATAATAACTATCATATTGACGAAAATCTTGATCAGTGGTGACCTTTAAACCAGCATTGATTATTTTCTGTATAGGCACATAAATTCTTCCTTCTTTATTAGAAAGCCACTGATACCCGTATGCAAAAATTTCTTTATTTGCAGGAATGATATCCCACTGTTTATCAAAATAATTGAAACCCCTTAAATGTCCATTTGTTTTCCAAAAACCATACCCCCCATAACTATATAACTGCTCTTTGTATAAAAAATTGAAACTACCAATATTGTAGTTAATATTGATGGTCTTATCTATTCGTTGAAATTTGAGTGTACTATCCGTTGTTCCAATCCATTTATATATAAAGCCAGTTTGCTGAATATTAATATATAGGCTATGTTCATCCTTGATGATTTCTTGTCCATTTGCAGTATAGAGGGTGCCTGCTGTGGGAATTACAATATTGGGTAATGATAATTGAATATTAGCATGCAAGTCCTTGAGCTCAATTATCTTGTTTAAAAATGGGGTTTTTTTGACAAAATAAATAGAATCTAAGTCGCGACTTTGTGCTTCTAGTTGGGTAAAACCTATTATAATAAGAAAAAAAGGCGCAAATATAAATTTTATATAACTCATTGATATTCAATTATAAAATAGGTAAATAACTTATTACGATTTATAAAATCTATTCCAAATATAAGAAATAACCTATTAAGAAACTTAATTGGTAACTTAATTACTTAAAAATTTAATTGTAAAAAATAAGATTTGTAAAGCTTTTGGGGGAAAGCTATGGATTTTGTAAAGGGAGCCGGGTAACCAGCTCCCTTTTTTATTTTGATATGGCCAATCAAGTTTAAAACCAATAATTTAAAGAAGGGTCATCTAGTATTTCAAAATGGTGACCAAAACACCTCATTTTTTTCTAATCTATTGAAAATCAAGTATATAACTATTGGTAACAATTTGGTAATATACCAATTGGTATCTTCTTTAGCCAATGATGGAAATTTGTGTCGCTTATTTAAAATAACTATTAAATCAATTTTATGGACTTGAATTCAATTTTTAAAATCTTCCTTCCTAAAGACCGTGTATTTTTTCAACTATTTGAAGAAGTAGCAGAGCATGTTTACGAGATGGGTATCAAATTAAAAGAAATGGTGACCGAGCCAGATGCGGATAAAAGAGCAAGTATATTAGCACAAATTGAAAATCTTGAACATACGAATGATGATTTGACGCATAATATTTTTACTGAATTAGGTAGAAATTTTATCACTCCGTTTGATAGAGAAGACATTCACTATTTAGCAACTTCCTTAGATGACATCGCTGATTATATTTATGCATCTGCTAAAAAGATAAATTTTTATAAAGTAAACCCTAACGATACAGGCATTCATAAATTAGCTGAATTAATATTACAAGGCACTATTGAAACAAAAAAAGCGGTAATGGGTTTGCGTAATATGAAGAATGTAAAGGAAATGACCGAGGCTATGATTAAAGTAAATAGTATTGAAAATCAAGCTGACGATGTATTTGACATGAGTATTGAAAAATTATTTGAACAAGAAAATGATTTTAAAGAAGTAATTAAAAAAAGAGAGATTTATCAAGTACTTGAAATAGCGACCGATAAAATTGAAGATGTTTCAAATGTAATTGAATCTATTATTATCAAGTACGCTTAATCTAATTCAAGATGACCCTATTAATTATAATTATTGCGTTAGCATTAATTTTTGACTACATCAATGGCTTTCATGATGCAGCCAATTCAATTGCGACCGTTGTTTCAACCAAAGTATTAACGCCCTTTCAAGCGGTTTTATGGGCTGCTTTGTTTAATACCATTGCTTACTGGATTTTTAAAGACCACGCAGTAGCCAATTCAATCAGCAAAACAGTATATAAGGACTTTATCACTTTGCCTGTCATATTCTCAGGATTATTGGCTGCTATTTTTTGGAACTTACTTACCTGGTGGTATGGTATTCCATCATCTTCTTCACATACTTTAATTGGAGGTTTTGCCGGAGCCGCTATAGCACACGCTTTAATGATAAAAGGCGTGGATTATTCTTGGTCCAAAATTGTGGATGCGGATACCATCATGAAAACAGTCTTATTCATTTTTTTAGCACCTATTATTGGGATTGTTATTTCAATATTTATTACGGTGGTTACCATCATGCGTAATGTGTGGATCAGACTTGGTATTATCTCGGTAGTCACTTTTGCAACTGTGTTGATGTTTGACAAATTCGAAGAGACAAAAATGAACGAAAATGTTCAAAAGTTTTATAGTATAGATAAATATAAGAAAGAGGTTTCTACTATCAAGGAAGAACTTACTATTAAAAAAACTGATACCGTACTTTTAGCTAACCTTAAATTAAATGAGGAAAAATTAGTAAAAGCTTCAGCATTTTACGATCAAATAAAACCAGCAATTGCCGATTTTGATAAGCTAGGCGCTGATTCAATTGCATCTATTGCTTATTCAAATGGATGGTTAAAAACAGCTGCAGTAAGTAAATTAAAAGATGCTGTTCGAAATGCAAATGATTTTTTAGTTATAGAAGCGAAAGCAACTGAAAATAAAGAAGCAAAAGCCGAATACACTATAGCTAAAGATAAAACGGAAGGTTACAAGGCCCCTTTAAAATTATATTTAGAAGGAGCAATCAATTTAGATTCTGCTTTGGTTTTAATAAATGGCGTTTATCCTATTCAAACAAAAAATATTGATAAGGTAAAAGCTAAAATAACCAAATTTAATATCGAAAAATCCTTTGCTAGTGAAATTGACAAAGCGGATAATTCGATTATCGTTTATGGTATCATTGGCGCATCTATTTTATTTATGTTGGTTTACTTATATGTTGAAAAAATAAAAACACCAACAGCGCATAGTGTTGCATATATGTTTAAAAAATTACAGCTTTTTAGTTCTGCAGCATTTAGTATTGGACACGGAGGCAATGATGCACAAAAAGTAATGGGTATTATTGGTGCTGCATTAATTGCAAGTGGCAGTATTCAAGACTTTAGCCAACTTCCTAGTTGGGTTCCAGCTTCATGTTACTTAGCGATTGGATTGGGTACCATGAGTGGTGGTTGGAAAATTGTAAAAACAATGGGTACAAGAATCACCAAAGTTACGCCACTAGAAGGGGTTGCCGCAGAAACCGCAGGTGCTTTCACACTCTTTTTTACGGGTCAAATGGGTATACCAGTTTCAACAACACATACCATCACAGGCTCTATTATAGGTGTTGGTGCTACAAAAAGATTAAGCGCAGTAAGATGGGGTGTAACCACTAATTTACTTTGGGCATGGGTATTAACCATACCTGTAAGTGGTGTATTAGCTGCCATTACCTTTTATATCATTAATTATTTTCTTAAATAATATATTACCTTAATATTTGGTTTATTTATTCCAAATATTAAGGTAATTACTACTTCCCATTTATATTATTACGCCTAAATTTGCGCATGCAAGTTAAAGGGAGTTTATTTTTAGTAGTAAGTTTATTACTACATCTTCTTACCCAAGGACAGGATACGAGTTTTACGAATCTAAAGTCCGTTATAATTAGCGCCAATAAATTAAAGGAAAAACGAATTCAAGCACCCATTGCTATTTCTATTTTATCTCCCAAAGTAGTGGATGAAACAAAGGCCCAACGAATAGATGCTCTTTTAAATAAAGTAAGTGGTGTCTATATGCCTACTATTGGTAATGAGCAACACATGATGGCAATAAGGCAACCCATTTCATTAAAAGGCTTGTATTTGTATTTAGAAGAGGGGATGCCCATTAGAACAAGCGGATTGTTTAGCGCCAATGCGCTCATTGAGATAAATTCAGATAATATTTATTCAATTGAAATTTTAAAGGGCCCTGCTTCGGCATTATATGGTGCAGAAGCCATTGGAGGTGTCGTTAACATCATACCCAACCCTATTCCCATTAAAACTACTTTCTCCATTACGAATCAAATGAATGATGTTGGATTTAAAAAAATAGCCATTAATGCTGGCATTCCCAACAAGACTGGAGGTTGGCAAATAAATAGTTCTTGGTTGGATCAAAAAAATGGCGTGACTGAATACAGTGATTATCATAAAAAATCAATCAGTATCAGACATGATTTTGAAATTAATAAAAAATTAAAGGCATATCAAACCCTTAACTATATTGATTATTATACTCAAATGACAGGATCTTTAGATAGTATTAAATTTTTTCAGAAAAATTTTGGAACACAGCAAACCTTTACTTTTCGACAAATTAATGCTTTTCGTTTTAGACAAAATTTACAATATTCCTGGAATGATCAGTCTACTACCTCGCTGAATGCCATGTATCGAAACAATATCATGGACCAGAATCCCACTTATTCTATTGCCTCTACCATCAATCCAACTAAATTTAAAGGCCAAGTCAATAGCAATCAATTTGATTCCTATGTAGTAGACATTCAACATTATTGGAATTTCAAAGCATTAAAAAGTAAATTTCTCTTAGGTGGCTATTGGGATTTAACCCGTCAAAATTTAATTGCACATTATATAGATATCTTCAAGGATACAACTATTGGCAAATACACCAAGTATGCCTATCCAAGTATTGACTCTTTAATTACTTCCTATCACACCCAGTTAAGCAATAAAGCCATTTACGTAAATTATATTTTTGACATCAATAAGTCAATAAGATTTAACGCTTCCATTCGTTATGATGATTTTGAATACTTGTTTTATAATGAATTAACAAGCGGTACTCCCTCGGCCAACAATCATTTTACAAACTGGACCCCAAAAATTGGTTTTACTTATAATAAAGGAAATTGGGGAAGTTACTTTAATTATAGTGAAGGGTTTGTGCCTCCACAAATCACCGAAATTTATAATGCCATTCGGGTACCTTATTTATTACCACAACTATTTAAAAATTTTGAGGTAGGATCCTGGTATCAAAATAAAAAGATATATGCCGAGATTTCTCTTTATCAGTTAAATGGCAACAATGAAATTATTTCGGTTCGCCAGACCGATGGTGTTAATTTGAATCAAAATTCTGGAGCGACACAACATCTTGGCATTGAATATCAATTTAGATATCAGATAAGCCCTTCATTGGAATTGTTATTAAATGGTACTAATACAAAGCATAAATATATAAGCACCAACATTAAAGGAACGGATGTAAGTGGAAATGAAATGAATGCCGCACCCCATTTTTTTAATAATATTACCGTTAGCTGGAAACCTATACCAGCATTACGTATTGCATTAGAAGCGCAACACCAATCTAAGTACTTTATGGACGAGACTAATAAAACCACTTATCCAGGATTTGATGTGATGAATATGCGCGTAGGATATAATTTTAAAAAATCGGAAATATGGTTGAATATCTTAAACTTAACCAACGCTTATTATTCTACCATGGCAACTAGAAACTTTAGTGTGAAAGGAAGCAGTGCTTATTCCTATTACTTAGGCGACCCTAGATCCATTACATTAGGATGGAAATGGTATATCATAAAATAAGCAGCCCAAAGGCTGCTTATTCATTATTCAATAATTTGTAAGTTTCTATTGATTAAAATTACCTGCTCTGATAGTTATGCCGCCACTTCCATTTTGCATTCCTTTAAAAAGTTCTTGCAAAGTATCCATAAATTTAGCGCGACTCATTTTATCACCTTTAGTGGGTTGTTTTAATTCCTTAGCTGAATATTTAGCAATG
The DNA here is from genome assembly GCA_903824725.1 of uncultured Bacteroidota bacterium. GTDB lineage: Bacteria > Bacteroidota > Bacteroidia > Chitinophagales > Chitinophagaceae > Sediminibacterium. Next base: position 8,860 of record CAIJXU010000029.1, read on the forward strand.
TACTCAACTGCTGAAATAACTGCAGAACCATTGTCAGTATCTACTTCTAAAATGGCTCCTGGTAAGCCTGCGTAAGTATCTGGACCCACAGAAACTGGAATAGATTCGGTATACCAAACCACAATTTCAATTTCTTTAGGTTTTTGCCCTGCTGTATCACCACCTGCACTAATATTAACGCCGCCAGTATTAAAACTAACGCCGCCACGATTTCCTCCGCCACCACCACGATTACCACCACCAGCTGGTCGGCCACCACCACCGCCTAATCTCATATTAAGTTGTTGCGGGACTATACTAGTAGTTGCTTTTTTACAAACATATTTTGCAATTGTCTTTGTTTCCTCAGACAAAGTCCACTTCAAAGGTTTCAAAGTATCAGTGATTAAAAAGTCTTTCTCAAACATAGAGCGAGCTTCCAACTGCAACTGTGTATTTAAATCGGTATAAATATTAACCTCCGGCATTTTAAACATAAAGCGCGCTCCCCCACCACCACGATCTCCTCCACTATTCGCAAATGGATCCGGCGCTTCATCATCAGGAATGGTTTTAAACATACTGGCTTGGTCATTGAAAATGAGTTCAAATTTTTCAGTTCTCATTTCAGGAATTCGAGCTCTCATTTCAGGATCCGTAATCATTTTACGCATATTTGTTTTGCGTTCAAAAATTAATTTCCCCTCTTTTATTTGAGCTGAAACAGAGGTCATAGTCAATAAAGCCATCAAACCTAATAAAATCACTTTACGCATATAAATTGTTTTTTTACTTGATAAATATAATTAATTCATTCGAATCATCACACCCTTATTACCCCCGCCTAAGCCCGATTTTTGCAGACTATATATAAAACTTAACAAAAAGTACTGATTGATCACATTGTAATTCTGGTCAACAATTTGGTTTTGAGAAACATTTCGGCTAACGCCCGCATTTTTATTTAAAATATCAAAGGCGCTTGCTTTTATTTCGGCACGTTTATTTTTCATGAAAAATTTAGAAAAAGAAGCATTCCAAATAGGGATAGCGGTATTAAACCCAGCCGCCCTTCCTGAATTAATAGTATAATTAAAGGATTGGTTGATCACAAAATTAAAGGGCAAATAATTAGTCACATCTGCACCGTAAACTCTTGTTAAATAATTAGTATTAAGTGTGGGTGTTATTTTATTATCGGTATTGCTGAATGAATAACGAGCTGATAAATCAATATCAACCACATCTTCTAGCTGAAAATTATAGGTGAATGAAGGACCATATGATCTGGTCACTATAGTATTTAACATTGAATTGGTATAAGAAATATTATTACTAATACCGGAGCTTAAACCAAAGTTAAAACGAGAATGTATTTTCTTTAATCCAAAACCATAATTCACACTTCCATTAACACGATAAGAACCGTTTACATTGACAGGTTTAGAAAGGGTTACCCTGCTTGGTAAAATACTGTCATAATTCACGATAGAATTATCTGTTGAAGATGCATTCAACACGGCAAAAAAGTTGCGTTGTGAAATAATTTTAGATGAAAAGAATCGGATATTTAAATTATTAACATAGCTTCTTTTTAAATCTGGATTACCAATCGTTTGACGGTTAATATTAGATTGATCTAATACAGGTTGTAATTGAGTAATAGAAGGTTGATTGGTTGAGGTACGATAATTGATATTCAAATTTTTAGTTTGAGAAAAATTATATTGAAACATGGCCGACGGTAAGATGTCCTTGAAATCCTGATTTAGTAAGGCTTTAGCACTTACATTTTCACCATTTAATTTAGCATTTTGGATAGAGAATCCTGTTGAAAAATTAAATTTGCGTTGATTGGTTCGGTAGTTCATCCCACCACCCGAATAGGTATACTCACTATTAAACTCATTGGTTAATCTTGTATTTAAAGTTTCAGAATTACCTGTTGAATCATATACTTTCTTACTACTACTTCCAATGCTTTTGCTAAAGTAGGCATTCATTTCTATTAAAGATTTTTTACCTAGAGGTTCAGTGTAGACCACATTAGCTGAATAGTTAGTGGTACTTCCTTTGCGAATATTTCTTTGATCTAAAAGAGAATCTTTAGTTATAATTCCTTGTGCATAAAATAATTGTTCTGTATTCTGACTACCATTAGAATTGGATTGATTATATCCATTGGTAATGGTCGAAGAAATGGTTCGGCCTTTTTTGGCAAACTTTTTTCTTAATAATAAGGTATTAGAGAAGTTAGTTGCATCCGTTGCGCTAGTAGAATGAGTTTTACTAGAATTCGTCATTTTGCCATCTGGTAAAAAAGTTTCAGAACTTGAATTACTTTCAGAACTACTATTGGAACTTCCAATACTTGGCGTTAATTTGAATGAAAAAGTTTCAGTTACTTTTTGATCTAGGGTCATTCCAAAACTTTGTTGCTTATTTTTAGATGTGCTTCCAGAGCTATCTATTCTATTAAATAAATTTCCAGGCGTTAGATTTTGAGTGAACGAATTACTTTTATTAAAGCGTTCAATATCGCTGATGGAAGTGTTTGCATTAAAATCCGTTTTCTTTTGATTAAACACATTGGAATAATTTCCACCTCCTGATAAAGTAGTTGCAACCCCTGCTGAACTAGCATCACTGCCACCACCACCACCGCCGCCAAAAGAAATAGTCATACCTCCACCACCACCTGGTCGGCCACCACCACCACCGCCATTAAAACTTGAGAAATCTCTTTGAGAGAAATTTTGACGATTGGTATTATTGGCACCTCCTATTAAGGAAAGTTGCTCATCATTATTTAAACGATTCAGATTTCCTTGAAAATCATATCTGCCAGGGATACCTACACCTCCAGTTAATTTACCAAAATTGGATTGATTTCTATCTTTCTTGATTTTCAAATTGATGGCTGTTTCCTCGGTACCATCATCAACACCTGTAAACATGGCTTGATCGGATTTGCGATCGTACACTTGAATTTTATCGATTGCATCAGCGGGTAAATTTCGAGTGGCCATTTTAGGATCTCCTGTAAAAAATTCCTTGCCATTCACAAATACTTTTGTAACCGATTTACCATTTACAGTAATAGCGCCCGATTTATCCACTTCGATGCCTGGCATCTTTTTTAATAAATCTTCAACAACTGCATTAGGTGCAGTTTTAAAATTTTCAGCATTAAATTCAATGGAATCACCATTGATTACAACGGGTGCCCTGCGCGATGTTACCGTTACAGTTGACATAGTACTAGCATCCTGTAAGTATATATTATTTAAATTAATGTTCGCATTTTTCCCTGTTTTAAAAGCCAACCATTGTTGTTGATAACCTACATAGGAAAGTGATAATAAATAAGACCCTGCTGCAATATTTTTGATTGTAAAATGACCTTGCTCATTTGACCTTGCAAAACTCACTAATGAGGAATCTTTTGCTTTTACTATAGAAACAGTAGCAGATGGTAAATTTCTTTTGGCAATACTATCTACAATAGTACCCTCAATTGTAAAAGTTTGAGCAGAAGCAAAATAACCAACTAACATTAGTGTGGTTAAAAAAAGTCCTTTTAGAATTTTTATTTTTTTCATTTTGTAAAATTACGATAAAATTCGTACCATTTTTTTGTTAGGCTGTTTTGGACGCCAAATTTTGTGTTAAATAGGCCTCTTTTTGGATAAGCGGTAATCTCGCTTGTTCAATCGGGCGACCAATGCCCTGATTTATAAGATTTGTATATAAAACCTGATAAATAGACTCGCTATTTGACCCTATTGGAGGGGTTTAGTTTAACAGACATGGTGCTTTTTTGGTCTTGTTCGCTATGAGCGCCTACCCTCTCTTTTTTGATATTCATAATAGGAGTCTAAAACGAGATGGCTAAGACGTTAAAAGGTGATTTTTTATAAAAAAAGGGGGCAGTTTTATCCCTCTTTTTTTTGTAAATTTATATTCTAAAACAGGATAAGATGCAAAATTCAAGACGAAAATTTATACAAAATGCTTCCTTGGTACTTGCAGGTGCAAGTTTAAAACCTAGTGTACTTTGGTCAAAAAATGACAGCATTGAAAAAGTAAAAAATTTAATTGGCATTCAATTATATTCTGTTCGTGCGGATATGAAAAAAGATCCATTGAGCACTTTAACTGCATTAGCTAAAATGGGTTATGAGCATGTTGAACACGCTAATTATATTGATCGTAAATTTTATGGATACAATGCAAAAGATTTTAAAAAAGTATTGGACTCTTTAGGACTTCATATGCCAAGTGGACATACCGTTATGGATGTTGAACACTTTAATAAATCAACGAATGATTTCACAGACGAATGGAAGTATACTATTGATGACGCTGCTACCTTAGGTCAAACCTATGTGATTAGTCCATCGATTGATGAAAAAATTAGAAATTCTTATGACGCATTTAAATTTCAAATGGAAGTATTCAATAAATGTGGTGTGTTATGTAAAAAACATGGAATGACATTTGGCTACCATAATCATAATTTTGAATTTACTGAAAAGGTAAATGGGGAAATTATTTATGATTTAATATTAAAAAACACAGACCCTAACTTAGTTGTTCAACAGCTTGACTTTGGCAATATGTACGGGGCAGGAGCAAGAGGAAAAGATTGGATTAATAAATATCCAGGCAGATTCCCTTCATTGCATGTGAAAGATGAAATCAAAGTAGAAAAGGGTGAAATGGGAGATGGCTACGAGAGCACTATCTTAGGAGACGGTGTGGTAGACCCAAAAGCAGTTAGTTTATTAGCAAAAAAAATAGGAGGGGCACACCATTTTATAGTAGAGCAAGAATCCTATCAAAATCGAACACCATTAGAAAGTGCAAAAATTGATTTAAACAGAATAAAGTCTTGGGGAATTTAAATTCATTCATTTCTATACGACCGATGCTTTAGTGCATAAAGCAACATCATACATACTTGGATTCATTAAATAATGATCGTACAACTTAGTTAAAAAAGTAATTTTCACTAAGCCTGCTACATTTTTAACATCAAACTGTTGCATTAACTTAGTCCGATGTCCTTCGATGGTGCGTTTACTATGCCCAACTTCATAAGCTATTTGTTTACTAGAAGCTTCCTCGCAAATCCTTACTAAAATATATTTATCATAGATAGTCAGTTGGCGCATTCTTTCCATTTGCTTGATTTTACCCATTTGATTTACTAAGGCAAAAACTTTATCTGCAATACTAGCGCAAAAATATACCTTGTCTTGTTCTGCCATTAATAATGCCTTCACCCACTCCTGCTCTGATACCTGCCTTGAAACAATGACCGAAAAACCAATATCGATTAAGTTATACAAGTGCAAATCATCTTCTTCATTAAATAATATCATAATAGGTATGCGCTTTTTAATAGATTGAATTGTTATAATGGTTTGTGATTGAGCAAAGTTTAACATGCCACTATCTAGTACTAAAACTTGAGGAGCATCTGTTTTCAGATGATCTAGGGACATCATTTCATTCAATTCCTTTAGGGTATGGATGATACAATACCCATTAAACTTAGGATGATCATGAAGAAGTGACCCACATCCTATCGCATACACTGTTTGTTGATCACATATGATTACTTGGCTTTGCATAAATAAGGCTTCTTGGTTTATAATAAAGTAAAACAACGATAAGCTTATAATACATTGATAAACAAACCTATGTTAAAGTATCAATGGCAATAAAAATGATGACAAAGGGCCCTAATCATGTATTTTCTATTATCCTAACATTCACTCTAAAGACTTCGTATAAAGTAGTGATTAAATTAAACCCCCTAATTATTTGTCAGTAATATAAATTTTATAACTTCATTCATAATTACTAACCATTCCACTATCTAATCATCATTGCGTAACCTATTTTATCCCTTTGTTCCAATTGGTCATTTGAAAGTTTGGGTGCTTGCTCCCGCCTTGGATAATCCTGACCCCAATTTATCTTACTACTATGATTTTAGTCAAAGTATCGAGGAATATACACGCGTATTTGCTGAACTTGAATTGCCTTGGCAATGGCAACCTGTTTCATTAGAAACTTATAAAACTATTATTCAAGAAATAGCAAATGAAAGACAAAAGGGATTATTTTTCCCTGTTGTTTTAAATTTATGCGATGGTGATGAAATAAATGGTGCACCAGGATTATCGGTAATTAAAGCATTAGAGGAAAAACAATTAGTCTACACAGGAGCGGATGATTATTTTTATGATATCACCACTTCAAAAATTCCAATGAAGAAGGCTTTTGATGAAGCGGGTGTCCCTACTCCAAAATGGGAAGCCATTAAAATAAATGCAGAGGTTAAACCAAAGGAGCTCATCAAAAATTTAGGGAGTCCATTAATTGTAAAACCAGCCGTATCTGGTGGCAGCTTAGGATTAGGAATTAAAAATGTAGTTGATAACCCTACTGACTTGCAATTACAATTAGATAAAATGTTTGAAGGGTATAGAGGATGGGATCTTGCAACAGATGGAATTTTAGCAGAATCTTTTGTACAAGGACCAGAATACACGGTCATGATTGTTGGAACTCATCATCAGCCAGAGTATGCTAAAATTTATCCGCCTGTGGAAAGAGTGTTTCACGCTTCTCTTCCTGAAAATGAAAAAATATTATCCTTTGATCGACTTTGGGAAATTTATGAAGATGAAACACCCATGCCTGCTGACGAAAATTTTTACCAATATCAAGCTAGCCCAAGCGAAACTAAATTAGCCATTCAACAAATTTCATGGGATGCGTATGCTGCAGTTAATGGTACTGGATACACTAGAGTAGATGTTCGAGTTGACGCCAAAACGGGTAAGCCTTATGTTCTCGAAGTAAATGCACAGTGTGGTATCAGTGAGGATGAGAACTACACTTCTATTGGGGCTATTCTTAGATTTGCCAATCAAAGCTTTACCGAATTAGTGATTCATATTATCAATGACGCATTCGCTAGACGAAAAAAATAAAATTATGCGCCCCCTCCCCCTTTTAAATGATACAGCTAGTTTTGCCCAATTGAAAATTTGTGTTTTACAACCCGATTATTCAACCTCTGGCGTCGATTACCAATATTATGATCCTAAAAGAAACCTCTCGGCCTTTATGCCTGAAGCGCATATTGATCATATCTTTTTAAATAAATTGACTACCTACCAACAACTTAAACAGTTAAAGGAAAAAAATTACGACATCTATATTAATTTATGTGAAGGTTATTTAGAGTGGAAAGTGCCTTCCATTGATGTGATTATGAGTTTGGATTTATTAGGACTTCCTTATACTGGTCCTACTGTGAATTTGTACGATCCACAAAAAACAATCATGAAGTATTTGGCTTTTTGTGAAGATGTAAAAACACCAGCGCATGTATTAATTGAATCAGCAGATGACTTATCCTTATTGCCAGGAAATTTAAATTTCCCTTTATTTGTAAAGCCGGCTAAAGCAGGTGATAGCTTAGGCGTGGACGATGCTTCTAAAGTGACCAATCAAAAAGAATTAATAACAAAAGTAAATAAAATAGTAGCCGAATTTGGTTCCGCTTTAGTGGAGGAGTATATCGAAGGCCGTGAGTTTACAGTATTAGTATGTGGCAATGCAGATGGTAAAACTTGTACAAGTTTTAAACCTGTTGAATATATTTTTCCCGAAGGTTTTGCTTTTAAAACCTATGCCTTAAAAACTTCCGAATTACACCCTAATGCAAATATTCCTGTTGAAGATACAAATTTGGCAAAGCAACTACAATCCATCGGCGAACAACTATTTATGTCGTTTAGTGGTGTTGGCTATGCTCGTATGGATTTTAGAATGGATGCAAAAGGCGATATCTATTTTTTAGAAATTAATTTTACTTGTTCTGTTTTTTACGAAAAAGGATTGGAAGGTTCGGCAGATTATATTTTAATGCATGACGCTGCAGGTCAGAGAGGATTTTTGGAACGCATTATTATTGAAGGCATGGCGCGTTATCAAAAAAAGGAAAAATTATTTTTAATCAAAGGGAATGCTATTTCGGGATATGGGATTTATGCAAAATATGATCTTCCTAAAAACACACTTCTATTTAAAGGGGAAGAAAAAGCACAACGCATCATTACCAAAAAATATATGGACGAAAATTGGGATGAGCGAGAAAAATTAAACTTTAGACGCTACGCCTATCCGATAGGTAAGGAAGTATATATATTATGGGATTTGCAACCCGAAGAATGGGCCCCTCAAAATCACCACTGTGATGCCAACTGCGGTTATAAGGGTTTAAATGTCATCACTAAAAAAGATATTAAAAAAGGCGAAGAACTTACTTTGGATTATGCTGATTTTTTAGACCATACCATGGAACCATTCCGATGTAGTTGTGGAGACCCTAAATGTAGGGGTTTGATAAAAGGGAATGTTCAGTTTTAAGCATAAATTACCTGCATTAAATTGTTTCGCCGCTTGCTTTTCCTTAAATTGCTTTAATAAACAATCAAATTAATATATGAAAAAAAGTATATTGGCTTTTATGGCGATTTGTATTTTTAGTATTCATGCAAACGCTCAAAAAACAAAACAAGAAACTGGAAAGGTCACTCCCGAAAGTTTAGAGTCTTGGGTACCCGTACCTATTATTTCTGCAGGGTCTACTAATACAGATGCACCTTCGGATGCGATTGTATTATTTAACGGTAAAGATGTATCTGCTTTTCAAAAATTAGATGGCAGCCCAGTAAAATGGAAGTTAGATGCAGATGGTTCTTTGACTGATGTGAAAGGAGCCGGTGACTTGTACACTAAAAAAGCTTTTGGGAATTGTCAATTACATGTTGAATTTAGAACACCTGCCATCGTAAAAAATAGCGGTCAAGCAAGAGGAAATAGTGGCGTATACTTAATGGGCAAATATGAGATTCAAGTTTTAGACTCCTATGATAATGTCACTTACTCTAATGGTCAAGCCGCTGCTGTTTATAAACAATATGCTCCATTAGTAAATGCAAGTCGTAAACCAGGTGAGTGGCAATCTTATGATATCATTTTTACAGCCCCTGTATTTAAGGATAATGGCGAGCTGAGTTCACCAGGACGAGTAACTGTTTTACATAATGGTGTATTGGTGCAAAACAATGTTTCTATATTAGGACCTACCGATTATTCGGCAATACCTGTGTATAAAAAACATGATAGTAAACTGCCATTGTATTTTCAAGATCATGGCGATGATGGCAACCCTATTAGTTATCGAAACATTTGGATTAGAGAATTATAAAGAAATTTAAAACAGATCCTTAAAGAATTTATACTACCCCCTTGGATGTTCATTACATTCAAGGGGTTTTTTGATGTTTATGTGTAAAATATATAGTACTTTAAGGGTAAGGATTAATGCTTATGGGAAAAATTCATCCGCCTGCTTTTATTGAACCCTTCTCTCCTTTTTGGTGGGAATGTATGGTTATGATTATTTTAATTATCACTATTGTGGTTCGAGTTCCCCTTCATTTCAAAAAAGTAAATGTTAAAACCTACGCTACTTTTATAGCTTTGTTTTTTTCAATTAATTTCTTAGTTGAAAATTATTACAATTATCAAGAAGGGTATTGGAATGTAAAACAAAATCTTCCTGCTCACTTATGTAGTATCAGTTATTTTTTGTGTATTGCTTTATTGCTAAACTACAAACAATGGTTGGCTGAATGTGTTTACTATTGGGGCTTAGCAGGAGGTATTCATTCCTTACTTACACCAGAATTTACCCTTGGAATGGATGGCTATAATTTTTATGCTTACTTTATTGATCATGCTGGTATGCTATTGGTGATTGCTTACATGATATTACATTTGGATTTTAGGCCGCGCCCCAAATCTTGGATTTGGATATTTGGTTATACTCAAATAGTAGCGATTGGTGTTGGCCTTGTTAATTATACAGTGGGCGCTAATTATATGTATTTATCTGCTAAGCCTGAAGTGAATAATCCTTTTGTTATTGGCGAATGGCCTTATTATATCCTTGTATTAGAATTGGTAGGCTTATTACATTTTTGGGCATTTTACTTGCCTTTTGCTAAAAAAAATAAACAAGTTTTTGTTCATTAAAGCTCCTCGATTCTTTTGGCTTTATCATCTATCACTAAATCAAAATTAGGTTTGGTAGGACTTCCGTTGGGGCAGTACCCTGTAATTAAGTCATTAAACTTACAACCCCATTTATTTAATTGCTCCAGGGTGAGTGCGCGCAAATCGCGTTTCGAACTTTCTCCTCTTCCCGTCCAATAGGTAATATGCCAACCTTGCTCAAACAATTGGTTGATTTTTGCAATGTTTTCAAAATTAGGTTCTGCTAATTCGTACACTCTCTTTTCACTATAAAAGCAAATCGTTTCATCAATGTCTACTAATGCCTTTTTAGAACCGAACCTTTTAGACTCTATCATTGTTATTAATTTAAGAATTCATCCAATCGCACAAATTTAGATAGTTTTTATAAATTACAGTCTTTTATATATAAATTCACTCCTACTAATAAATTAATTACATGAGATCATTGTTTATTTCCTTGTTAATCATATGGACCAATTCCATTACAGCACAAAACACAAGCAGCCCTATTATTAGAACGGATAAAATTACCATTGCAAGAGATCAGTTTGGCGTTCCTCATATATACGCTCCTACCGATCCCGAAGTAGCTTATGGTTTAGCATGGGCACATGCCGAAGATGATTTTACCACTATTCAAACTTTAATGTTAACAGGTAAAGGAAAATTAGCCACCTATTTAGGAAAAAAAGGAGCTACTGTAGATTATGTCGCGGGATTGCTGAACACCAAAGCTACTGTGATAGCACAAATGAATAGTTTAGATCCAAAATTTATTCAATTAGTAAAAGGATATTTATTAGGATTAGAAGCTTATGCAAAAGCACATCCTGATCAAGTACTCAATAAACATGTTTTTCCAATTAGTATAGAAGAATATTTATCTGCTACTGTTTTTTCGGTAGCTGTATTTTGTGGAGTAGACAAAGCTTTGCCTAAAATTTTAAATGGCACTATTCCGGCATTACCTGGTTTTACTGGAGAAGGTAGTAATTCCTTTGCCATCCACTCTAGCAAATCTGCTTCGGGTGAAAATATGTTAGTGATTAACGCCCATCAACCTATCGAAGGTCCAACTGCTTTTTATGAGGCGCATTTACAAAGTGAAGAAGGTTGGAATATTTTAGGAGGATTGTTTCCTGGTGCCCCATTAATTTTTCATGGTGTTACACCCCATTTGGCCTGGGCGCATACCGTGAACTTGCAAGATAAAATAGATGTGTATCAACTTGAAACAGATCAGCAACATCCTAATCAATATAAAGTAGATGGAGAATGGTTAACACTAGAAGTTAGAAAAATTAAATTAAGTATTAAAGGTATTCCGATTCCAATTTATAAAACAGCATACACTTCAATATATGGACCTACTGCTAAAACGCCTTCTGGGCAATACTTTTCGATGCGTCTTCCTTCCTTAATGGATGCAGGTGCATTACAACAATGGTATGCCATGAATAAGTCGCAAAATTTTACTGAATTCAAGGCAGCGCTTACGCAAAACCATTTAGCTATGTTTAATATTGTATACGCCGATCAAAAAGATACCATATTTTATATATCCAATGGAAAGATGCCTTACCGAAATGGCGACCCTGCTTATCATTGGAACAGCACTGTTCCTGGTAATACGCGTGCCACTTTATGGACTACTTTTAAACCATTAAGCGCACTTCCTCAATATCTAAATCCAAAAAGTGGATACTTATATAATACCAATCATTCTCCTTTTTTAGCTACTGCCGAAAATGAAAATTTGAGCGCAGCAAAATTTGATGCTTATGATGGTTATGAATTAACTCATAATAATCGAAGCCGTCGTGCAAAGGATTTAATTGATGGCCTTGATAAAATTAGTTACGAAGATTTAAAACGAATCAAATTTGATCGTCAACTTCCTGCTAAAATTTTATACCCTTATGGCTATACTGCTGATTCCTTATTCATGGTGGATGAAACAAAATACCCTTTATTATCTCCACTTATCATTAGTTTAAAAAATTGGGACCACAATGCGATAGCCGAAAGCAATGGTGCCTTGATTTATAATTTAGCTTACTATTCCATTCCTCCTTTAATGGCTGATCGTAAAAATGAAAAGTTAAGCATGAGCGAAGCGGTGGCTACTTATCAATATGTGTACGATTATTTAATGAAACATTTTAATCGGCTCAATGTAACATTAGGTGAAATGCAAAGATTGGTGAGAGGTGATGAGCATTGGCCACAAGGTGGAATGCCCGATGTTTTAGCGGCAGTTCAATCTGAACCTTTTGGAGCAGGTCAAAGAAAAATGAATAGTGGAGATGCTTATATTTCGTTGGTTCGTTTTCCTAAGAATGGCGACTTGCCTTTGATTGAAACTGTAAATACTTTTGGCGCAAGTAGTGTGAAAGGAAATAAACACTTCGCTGATCAGCGTGCTTTATATCAAGCGCAACAATTAAAAAAGATGACTTTGGATAAAAACGAAATATTAAAAAATGCTGAAAGCATTTATCATCCTCAATAATAGTAGGAATTAAAATTTATAATCTTGCAGTAACGATACTTTTATCCAATAATGCCTTCGTATCATATAAAATGGAAGTGGGGTTTGATTTTAATTGCATATAATCCAATGATTTAAAAAAATCATGTGCGACAGTCAATACAATAGCATCATAAGTGCCAAGAGTGGTCACTAAATTAATTTGATGGGTATCCCATACTTCTTGTGCATTAGCAAAAGGATCAAAAGCAACTACATCGGCTCCCATTGCTTTTAATTCGGAATAAATATCAAAGGTTTTAGAGTTTCGAATATCAGGACAATTTTCCTTAAAAGTGACCCCTAACAATAACACTTTAGCACCTTGCACTTTAAAGCCATACTGTATTAAAAGCTTTGTTACTTTTTGTGATATAAAGGAACTCATTTGATCGTTCACATTTCGACCTGATAAAATAACTTGTGGATGGTACCCTAAGCTAGTAGCCTTATGCGCTAGGTAATAAGGATCCACTCCAATACAATGCCCACCCACTAGTCCTGGCTTAAACGGTAAGAAATTCCATTTTGTAGCGGCGGCTTCTAATACCTCATGGGTATCAATACCCATTTTATCAAACATCAATGCAAGCTCATTAACAAAAGATATATTAATGTCTCTTTGTGCATTTTCAATTGACTTGGATGCTTCGGCTACTTTCATAGTTGAAGCTTTATGCGTCCCGGCACTAATGATACTTGAATATAAAGCATCCACTTTATTGGCAATTTCAAGAGTCGAACCCGAAGTCACTTTTTTTATTTTTGTTAGTGTATTAATTTTATCACCTGGATTAATACGTTCGGGAGAATAGCCGCAAAAAAAATCTTGGTTATATTTTAATGCACTGCTTTTTTCTAAAACAGGAACGCAATCTTCTTCGGTACATCCTGGGTAAACGGTACTTTCATAAATAACAAGATCTCCCTTTTTTAAAATAGACCCGATCATTTCCGATGCCTTCAATAATAAGGTTAAATCAGGTTGTTTATTTTTAGTAACCGGTGTAGGTACCGTAATTATAAATACATTACAATTTTTGATGAATGAAAGTTGATCACTAAAACTAAGCTGTGTAGCATTATTTATTTCATCCTTGTTGCATTGTAAGGTGGTATCTATCCCTTTGTTTAATGCTACAACACGATCTGTATTTATATCAAATCCTATTACTTGATAGCGTTTACTAAATGCAACAGCTAATGGGAGTCCCACATAACCTAAGCCTATGACAGCAATGGTATCGTTTAGTTGATTAGTTGATGGTTGCATTCTTACTCAAAGTTAATGGTCAAATCAGTGTCTGCCATATGTTTTTTCACCAGCGTTTATCGCAATGGATAATCTGTTTTGTGGAGGGGGCAATGGACAAGTAGCAAATTTTGTAAAAGCACAGGGTGGATTATAGGCCTTATTAAAATCAATTTCAGTATGACCATTGGCATCGGGCTTGGCAATATCAATAAAGCGTCCTGCGCCATATGTAGTAATATCTGAAGTAGCATCTGCAAAAGTGATAAACAATGTCTGCGACCCTTCGTCAATTACATCTAAATTGTACTGCTTATTTTGATAAGTAAATGATAATTTACCCGCATTTTTAGTGGCTAAATTTTGACCTAATACATTTAATATCATTAATTCCGATTGCAAGGGAGGATGTAAGACCGCTTTTATTTTCCAGTTTTCATTTACAGGAAAACGCTCAATGCCTTTAAATGAAGTCACATTTAGCGATTGGAAATTTCTAAACCGAACGCCAATTTTATCAGCTCGTTTAATAATCGTCCAACTATAATGTGACCAGGTCATTTCTAAGTTGAGCGATTTGCCATCATATACACAAATCTTTTTTTCTAGTGGTGACTCAACATTATTTATTTTAACCTGATATTGATTTAGGTTTTCCCATGAAACACTATCGCCATCTAAAATAAAATTTCCAATATGGCTAGGAAAGGAAGTATCTAGTGCATTTGAGTTTTCATATTTGCAATCATTCCCCTTGGAAGTGCCTAATGAATTCACACCCTTGTGTAACCAAAATAACCCCTCTAAATTTAACCATCCACTGGACATTTTTAAATCTTTCTCTCGTTCATTATGCCACTGATTTATACGCATGGCATAGTCCATTTTTGGGGTACTTTGAGCATGTGTTATCGGATGCAATAAAAGGCAAGAAATTATCATTGCCCCCATTAGACTTTTTGTCGAAATCCCAAGATATTTCATAAGTGAATGATATAAGTACCAAAAATAAGTTAAAATGTGGTGGATTAAATAAGTCCATATTAAATCATTAATATTATGTCCTTTATTTATATAATTTTACATAAGTAAAAATTGATTTTAATATGAAAAAAATACTTGTCGCTTTTAGCCTTTTTTTTATAATGATAGGATGTAAAAAGGATGTTCCAATGGATACAAATAATGGTATAACCGCTAATAGCGATATTAATACCTGGATCCATAATACAATGAGCTATTATTATTTATGGAATACCAATATGCCCAAAATAACGAGTACCAATTTGAATGATCATCCCATGAATTATTTTTATAGCGTTTTATATGATTACGGCAATACGGATCGTTTTTCTTGGATTGATAGTAGCGCCACTAATTTAGCCAATCAATTAAATGGCATTAATACGGTACTTGGAATTAAATACTCTGTTTTTTATACAGATAATGCACAATTGAATGTGGCGTTTGTCATATCCTATGTATTAAAGGAGAGTCCAGCAGAAAAAGCAGGACTAAAAAGAGGGGATATTATTTTAAAAGTGGATGACGTTACCATTACGAAAAATAATTATTCAAGTATCTTACAAAATCAAACATTGAAATTAGGACTTGGCTCCTACGCAAGTGGCCTATTTAGTAACAATGGAATTTCAATGACTGTAACTAAAGTTGAATTACAAACTAACCCTATTTTAAAAGACACCATTATTAAATGGGGGGGCAAAAAAGTAGGATATCTGGCATACATACAATTTTTGTCTAGTTATGACGATAGTTTAAGAGCTGTCTTTGGACGATTTAAAGCAGGAGGTGTAAATGAGCTGGTGATTGATTTAAGATACAATGGAGGAGGCTATGTTACATCATCTGATTTAATGACTAATTTAATCGTAAAGGACTTGGCTGCAAAAAATAATATGGTAATGAACAAAAAAGTTTATAACGCCACTTATACACAGGAACTCAATAAATCCATTGGCAGTAGTGCTTTTAATACTAATTTTAAAATGGAGAGCAATAATTTGGGGACATTGTCAAGGGTGTTTTTTTTAGTATCAAATGGCACTGCCTCTGCCAGCGAATTAGTCATTAATAACTTAAAGCCATTTATGGATGTGATTTTAGTAGGCGAACACACTTATGGAAAAAATGTAGGGTCCTTTACTTTAACAGATAGTAAAAATAGATGGAATTATGGTTTACAACCAATTACATTTAAAATTGCAAATTCAAAAGATGAATCTAATTATGGCACCAAAGATGGATTTCTTCCTAACATTACTATTACCGACAATGTGCTGCCTTTTAAACAATTAGGCGACCCATTAGAAACCGTTTTAAATAAAGCCTTATTAGTTATTAGCCCTGTTGCTTATAAACCATCTAGCATGGATGTTCCCAATAACGAAAGCAAGGCCACTTTATTTCAAACTAAGGCCATTTCAGATAATATAAAAATGGATCGCTTAGATATGTGGATTAAACCAAAGTATTAGCTTAATTTTATTTTTATTATTTCAACAATTACTTACATGAAAAAATACATACTTCTTCTTATGCAAGGCTTCATAGTGCTTTTTGTAGTGGGGCAAGGCATTGTAAAAGAAAAACAAACTATTAAAAGTAAAATTTTAAATAAAGAAGTTCATTACACTATTTACTTACCTGCTGATTATAATACAAGTGAACGCTCCTACCCTGTCA
The DNA here is from genome assembly GCA_903824725.1 of uncultured Bacteroidota bacterium. Classification (GTDB taxonomy): domain Bacteria; phylum Bacteroidota; class Bacteroidia; order Chitinophagales; family Chitinophagaceae; genus Sediminibacterium. The sequence goes on from CAIJXU010000029.1 coordinate 25,458, forward strand.
CCTATTTATTACATGGATATGGAGATGCAGATGATGGGTGGGTTCAATTTGGTGAAATTAATCGCTTGGCCGATAAGGCAATTTTAGATGGCACAATACCTCCAATGATTATAGTGACACCAGATGGTTTTAAAAGTTTTTATATTAATGCAGCAGATGGTTCATTAGATTATGAAGATTTTTTTATTAAAGAATTAATACCCTTTATTGAAAAAACATACAAGGTGAAATCTGAAAAAAGATACAGAGGTGTTGCAGGTCTTTCGATGGGAGGTTATGGTGCGTTAATTTATGGTTTAAAATATCCGCAGTTATTTGCAGCAGTCGCACCTTTAAGTGCCGTGGTATGGTCCGATAAGGACATCATGAATGCTTCCGATTATATATACAATAGCGGCCTTTTTGCAACGAATGCAAATAAAAATGCAAAAGGAGCTGACCGTATCACTGATGCATGGCTTCGCAATAGTCCTTTGGCCATCATTGAAAAAAAATCAGTTGAAGAATTATCTTCAGTGAAGTATTGGATTGACTGTGGAGATGACGATAATTTATCAATCGGTAATTCAAATTTACATATCGCATTGACCAATAAAAATGTACCCCATGAATTTAGAATTCGAGATGGTATACATAACTGGACCTATTGGCGTTCGGGTGTTATCAATGCCCTTTCGTTTATTGGCAATAATTTTCATCAATAAATAATTAGTATCCCATGAGCATTCAAGTATTTGTAACAGGCGGCACTTTTGATAAAGAATACAATGAACTTAATGGAAGTTTATACTTTAAGGAAACTCATTTACACGAAATGTTGCAACTTGGACGAAGTCAACTTGATTTATCCATCACTACTTTAATGATGAAGGATAGTTTGGATTTTATAGATGCAGACCGAAAGCAAATCGCAGATGCCTGTTTGCAGTCTCCTGCACAAAAAATTATAATCACACACGGCACAGATACCATGACTATTTCAGCAAGTTACCTAGCAAATTGTTGTGGCGACAAAACCATAGTATTGACTGGCGCCATGGTTCCCTATAAATTTGGGAGTTCCGATGGTTTATTCAACCTAGGAAGCGCATTAGCATTCGTACAAGTGCTTCCTAAAGGCGTCTATATTGCAATGAATGGCAAAATTTTTGAAGCAAATAAGGTGCAGAAAAACAAGGACAGAGGTGAATTTGAGGCTATAAAGTAAAATAGGTTCTACCCACTTAATAAGACTACCTTCTTTTACTATTTCGTCGGATAATGATAATGACCAAGGCTACAATTCCAAACAAAATAGGTAAGCTCATAATGAATATATTAATATCTTAAAGATATGAAAAAACAAGCGCTAATTGGAATTTGCTTTGTTATTGCAAGTTGTTCACCTACGAAAAAAATAATTGTTTCAATGAGTGAAATACAAACAACTATTTGGACGAATCAGCCTGAGGAGCAAGTAATTACAAAATTAGGCGCCTTTAAGCATAGAGAAAATAATGAAATGGGGTACATGCTATTATTTGACTATAGCACCTATTTTATACCTAAAAAATCAGCTTATACACCTAATTACCCAACAAGTGCATCATCTACTGGCACGAATCAAATAGATAAAAATGGTATGTTACGTATTAATCCCACTAACTATGTAACCACTTCAGCTAAACCCGCCTCCGCAGATAATCTAAAGGAATATAAGAATCAAAAATTACTAGAATTTTATTTTGATAAAAATAAAAAAGTGATTTATGTAAATGCCGTTGGCTATCCAGATTCAGTTAGGTACGAACCCCGTCATAAATAATTATTTTAGTTGAGTTGTGTCCACTCTTGTAGGGGTATCCTTACCAGCAATAATCGATTTTGCACTTTTAGCGATTGCTTTTATAATTTGTGTCATATTATCGATATCGAGTGTACTAAATTCATCACTTGGTTTATGGTAATTAGGCTCATTGTCCATTTTCGAAGTAGAAATGGTATGTGCTGGAACCCCTAGTCTTGCTAATGTAGCATTATCAGATCTGTAAAATAAATTTTGAGTAGTGTAAGGGTCTGGATAAAAATGAAAGTCACTTCCTTCTAAGTTTTTTTGAAGTATCGCACCCATATCTGTTTTTTCATATCCTGTGATATACGCGCTATTTTTTCCCCAATTACTTTCGGTGCCAATCATTTCAATATTAAACATTGCCTTTACTTGTAAAGGGTCGAATTGCTTTGAAAAGTATTGTGCACCAAAACCGCCAGACTCTTCGGCAGTGAAGGCCGCAAATACCAATGTACGCTCATTGTTAGCCAAAACAGAAAAATATTTTGATAACATAATCATTGCAGTTGTACCAGCGGCATCATCATTCGCGCCATTAAAAATAGAATCTCCGTTCACTGCTCTTTTTCCATTCACTCCAAGATGATCATAATGACCCGAAAAAATAACATACTCATTAGGCAAAGATTTTCCAGGTAGTATACCTACTACATTTGCTAAATTTAGTTTATCAATTTTATGGGTGGCTTCAATTGTAAATTGCTTTGGTGTTTGATTAGTTAAAACAATTAATATAGACTTTTGTTGTTCGGTCATACCCGATTTAAATTGTACCAATCTTCCAAAATTAGCTGCTAATGATTCATCTACTAAAATCAAATAATTTTTATTAGCAGTCATATATTTTCTCACTGCTAAAAACAAATTATCTTCCTTTGCTATTTTTATAATTTCATACCCACTATTTTCAGTTACTTTTAAATTAGCCTCAGCTGTAATGGCAATAATATTTTTTGCCTCAAGGCTAGTGCCATCCATATTTCCACTAGCAGAAATGAATTTTGTATTTAATCGAGAAAAGGATTGTAAAAATCCATCGCTATTTTTAAAAGTAGTTAACCCGTTTTGTTTAAATTCATTTGCAATAAATAATGATGCTTTTTCAATCCCTTCACTATATATTTGACGACCTTGTAACTCATCTGATGATAAAAATTTTTCGATACGCTCCGTCTCCTTATTATTAATAAATTTATCGGCTTTCTGGCTATTTGCGGTTAAAGCAATCAATACAAATGAAAGGATGGCTATTAAAATATTTTTTTGCATCAGTATAATTTTAAATTTTGGCAAATATAATCTCAAAATAAGAATAATGATATAGTATTTAAAGGGGTAATTAAAATGTTTATGGTAATTTTATAGCTACCATGCACTCAGACCAAGAATTAATCATACAGTTCCAACAATCCATTGAGCGGGAACAATCGTTCACTCAATTGTTGAAAAAACACCAGGTGAAGGTGTACCACCAAATTAAAAGAATGGTGTTAGATCATGATGACGCTGATGATATAGCTCAAATGGTTTGGATTAAAATTTGGAACAAATTGGATGGTTTTAAAATGGAGAGTGAATTCAGCACCTGGCTATTCCGTATAGCCTATAACGAAACCCTCAATTTTTTGGCAAAGCAAAAAAGACAGGGTACTTCCAACTCAAATTCAGACCTTTTAGACTACGAAAACCTATCTAGTGAAACAGATGCTCCAAAAAGCAGTGAAATTCAGATTAAATTAGACCAAGGAGTTAAGCAACTACCTGAAAAACAGCAGTTTGTATTCATGCTGCGGTATTTTGAGGAATTGAATTATGAAAAAATTGCAAGCATTACTGGGACCACTGTAGGAGGCGCAAAGGCCAATTACCATCAAGCGGTAAAGAAATTAGAAGAATTTTTGAAAAAAACTTAAACCAAATTATTAATCAATTGTCAAAATTGTGAAAATGGAAACAAATAACATAAATATTGAATTAAATACGGACAAATTAGCTGCAGAACAGCTTTTTTCCAAGCAAGATTTAGCCCATTTTAATTTAGAAAAAATGGAAGTGCCAAGTGACTATTTTGATACTTTTTCAGACAAGGTTCTTGATCGAATTTCAAAAAATAAGCCTTCCGTATTTTATCTTACAACTTATGGTAAAATGGCTATCGCAGCTGTCTTTATTTTTGTTATGGCAAGTGCTTTTATATTTTTAAACAACTATTCAAAAGTTAAAAGCGATTTGGCAGTCATATCGATTCAAGATATATCTAACGAAGAGATTGAATCTTATGTAAATGCAAATGAATGGATCGCTGAAATGGATTGGCAAACCGAAAGTGTTAAATTAGAATCCGACTACAGCTCACTTTCAAAAGACACAATTGATTAATTAATTATATATTCAGGTTAGGTTTATTGCTAACAATTCAAAACCTACTATTTTAAAAATACATTTTATGAAAAAATTATTATACACTTTAATATTTTCTTTGTTATTGACTTCTGTAAGTGCACAACCTCCTGAAGGCCGAAGAAATCGTCCTAATGATCAAGAAATGAAAAGAGATCATCAATCCAACAGAGTGAATATGGAAATGTTCAAGATTAAATTTGTAACTGAACAACTATCGCTTACACCACAAGAAGCGCAAGCATTTTGGCCTGTATATAACGAACATCGCGATTTAGTCCGTTCTATATTAAAAGATAAAAAAGAAAATGAAATAGATTTACAAGAAGCTTTATTGAATGCACGTAAAAAAATGGCATTAGCACTAAAAGCTATTTTAAAAACAGATGCACGTGTAAATGATGCATTAAAAGTAGATAGAGAATTTTACAAAAAAGCTAGAACCGAAATGATGCGTCGTCGTGGTGGACCACCACCCCCACCTCAAGGTTCATAAATTTAATATTGACCTATGTAAGTCCCAACTTCTTGATATTGAGAGGGGTTGGGACTTTTAGTTTTCGCAATTTTCACCATCACAGCAAGGTGCTATATTAGTACCACAGATACTACACTGATAATGGCCATGTACCATCACGGGCTCCATCTGCTGAGAACATACAGGACAAATTTGAATGGCCATTTGATAAATTTAAATGTTTTAAAATTAACCCTCCCTTCTATTCCTAATTATTCCTGTGTTTAGTATATTACATTAATAAAGCAATAGGAATATTTAAAACTAATAATTTTTATACTATGAAAAATAAAATTCTATTATTTATTTTAATTTTTTCAACTATTCATATGTCAAAATCAACAGCGCAGTATCTGCCCCTATATGACCAAATACCTAATTATATAGATGCAGCCAATGAGGAAAATGTAACGAATGATGGGATAATACGAATCGCAAAAGTATCCATTCCCGCATATCAATATTTTAGAGTAGCTAAGGATAATTTAAAAAGGCCCTGTGTGATTATTTGCCCCGGTGGTGGTTATGGTATTTTAGCTGCCTCTCATGAAGGAACTGATGTGGCTGCATTTTTTAATTCTATTGGGGTGAATGCAATCGTTTTAAAATATCGAATTCCAAGCAGTAAACATCAATTAGATAAAACCATTGCTCCCCTTCAGGATGCACAACAAGCGATGTATTTGGCCCGAAAAAATGCAGCGGATTGGGGAATTGATGATCACAAAATTGGGATCATGGGCTTTTCGGCAGGAGGACATTTAGCGTCAACGGCTGCAACGCATTTTGATGATCTAAAAATTAACTTCCCCGAAAACATCTCATGTCGTCCTGATTTTCAAATACTGATTTATCCCGTTATTAGTTTTGGAAGTTTTGGACACAGTGGATCAAGAGATAATTTAATTGGGCCCACAATATCGGAAGATCAAGTTCATTATTTTAGTAACGAAGAACGAGTTACAAAAAATACACCTCCTGCTTTTTTAGTACATGCAAAAGATGATGGTGCTGTTCCGGTAGCCAACTCCATCCAATATTATAATCAACTCATGCAACACCAAGTCCCTGCCGAAATTTATCTATTTGATAAAGGTGGGCATGGATTTGGAATGAAAAATGATGCCAGTGAAGTATTCTGGCCAACATTATTACAACAATGGATGATCCATCAAAATATCATCAAATAGTATTACTCCTTTACCTCGCTCCCTTTCCATCCATAGTAGGCAACTACTAAAAAGGAAACCATGGGTACGAGATACCCCATTTGAATATTGCCTGTCGCATCGGATATAAGACCAAATAGGCGAGGTAAAATGGCACCACCAACAATGGCCATAATAATTAAGCTGCTGCCCATTTCGGTATCTGTGCCTAATTGTTTAATGCCTAATGAAAAAATGGTGGGGAACATAATAGACATGAAAAAGCACATACCAATTAAGGCATATATAGTAATCATACCATGCGTAGTAATTGCTATAACACAAAGTACCGCTGCTAATAATCCATAAAGAGTTAAGAGTTTACTTGGTGCAATATAATTCATTAAAAAAGTTCCGGTAAATCGTCCAATTAAAAAAGCCAAAGTACCAAAACTTAAATATTGAGCAGCTTGGAATTGATTGATCCCAGCAGACTCTGTTGCAAACAAAATGAATAAACTTAAAACACATACTTGCGCTCCTACATAAAAGAATTGAGCAATGACTGCCCATCTTAAATGGGTATGTTGGAAAGTACCTAACACTGTTGCTTTGTTAGTTGTAGAATTTTTTGCTCTAATATCAGGTAGTTTAACTAAATAAAATAAAACAGCAATAACAATTAATACCAAGCCTAATATAGTATAGGGTGTTTTAACTGTATAAGCTTCAGATGCCAATGCTGCTTGACGAACCGATGCAGACATGGCATTTAAGGTTTCAGGTGAATTGCCTTGTGTAAATATAACTTTGGCGCCAATAAGTGGGGCTAAAAAAGCAGCAAGCCCATTAAAAGATTGCGCTAAATTTAATCTTTGTGTTGAAGAAGCCGGATCTCCCAATGCAGAAGCATAGGGGTTGGCAGCGGTTTCAAGTATCGTAAGGCCACAAGCAATAACAAAGGAAGCAAACAAAAAATAAACATAGGATTGGTTATTCGCTGCAGGTACAAATAAAAAGGCGCCCATTGCAAATAATAAAAGTCCAATGATAATACCTGTTTTATATCCGAATCTCTTCATGATAAGCCCTGCTGGCAAAGCCATAAAAAAATATGCAATGTATACTGCAGAGTCAACCAATGTAGATTGTGTAGTGGTTAAAGTAAAAGATTTTTTTAAATGTGGAATTAAGATAGGTACCAAATTATTAGCAAAGCCCCATAAAAAGAATAAACAAGTAATTAATATAAAAGGGATAAAGTCTTTTTTCGATTTTTCCATTGAGTTTGATTTTAATTAAGTTTTTTGATTGCTTTAAAGATGATCTATTTGATGACCCTATTAGATGAGCAAGCTGTATTTTGTTTAATGAATTATGATTAAATATAATTCATGCAAAACAAAAAAACAAAAAAAGCTTCCAAAAACACTTAAAAGCAGTAACTTAATCATTGAATTTTTATCTGAATATTAATCAAATAAGTTTTTTATGAAAAAATGGTATTTTTTATGTGTATTGCTGCTAGGTGTATTGCAAACTCAAGCTAATAACAACGCAGTACCTCGAGAATTTTATTTAATCAAAATATTCCACTGTAGTTCACAAAAACAATTGGATCATATTGACCAATACTTACAATCTGCGTATTTACCCTTTTTACATAAAAGTGGTTTTAAAAAAATAGGCGTCTTTTCCCCATTAGATAATGACACCAGTGCCGATAAGCGTATTTACGTTTGGATACCATTAAAAACCTTGAATCAATTAGAGCAATTAGACCAACCTTTTGAAAACCTAGACCCCTTTGGAAATGACCCATTACTTCGTTTAGATAATAAAGACAGTAGCTTGCCCTATAATCGTATTGAAGTTTTATTAACTAAAGCATTTAAACTGCAACCTCAATTTAATGCCAATTCAAATTTAATAAAAACCAATACTCGGATTTATGAATATCGAAGCTATGAAAGCCCTACCGAGGAAATGCATTTACGCAAAATTCATATGTTTAATGAAGGGCAAGAAATTACGTTATTTAAAAAATTAAATTTTAATGCTATTTTTTATTCTAAAGTGATTGCGGGTGGCAGGACTCCTAACTTAATATACATGACCAGCTTTAATAATATGGCGGAACGCGATGCACATTGGAAAGCTTTTTTTGATGATGCTATTTGGAAAAAAATTGCACCCGATAAAAAATATCAAAAAATTGTAAACAAAGGCGAAACTGTATTAATGACTGCAAAAAATTATGCTGATTTTTAATCAAGTAATTCGATGCCCATTAATTTAATTAATTCTAACTGCGCATTACAAAGTTGATATTGATACTGGAGCTGATTGAGCAAAGCCCTTTGATAATCTGCATTTGTTGAAGTGATTTCAATAGGCGTTGCAGTTCCATTTTTTAATTTGCTGACACTTAATTTTTGTGCTAATGCGGCTTGCTCTATTTGAGTAGCCGCATTTTTTATTCTGCTTTCATTGCTATTGATATCTATTAATGCAGCTTGAATATCTTTTTCAACATCATTTTGTTCCTCCATAATAGAATATAAATTAATGTGCTAAATAAGGATGCAAATTAATGTAATTAAAGTAAAAGCATTTAAAAATTTGAGGCATTCATGCATAGCCACTCATGATCATTTTATTTATTGGGCTTGGCATGTTTAACCGATTTGCTTTTAATCGTCAACAAATCACTACATATAACATAAAAATGGCTTGTATTTTAATGTTATTCTGATTAAGGGTTTTCAATCGTTAAATGGTATTCTTGAACGAGTGCTGGATTTTCGGGTGTTAAAGTAAATGCCAAATTTAATTTACCCCTTTCACATTCAATAATACAATACCCTCTTAATTGATTCTCGGCAACCATTTCATTTACTTTTTTAATTTTCCCGACTTTGATAAAAATTTCATCAGCAGATTTTTTTAAGGCATCAATAGGATAATCATCAAAAAAATTCTCCGCAAAAATAGTTTCCTTATTATTCCAATGAGTGATGATGCCCGCTAATTCTTTTTGCCTTTGTGCTAATATCGGCGAAACACTTATTTGGCGTGGCTTTAGTTGGGCCAATTGAATCATCGTATCTAATACAATTAAGTTGATGGTCGAAGTTGGGGCATAGGTTACATTAGCAAATAAAATAACGCCAATCCCGTATTCGGGTAAAAATCGCCAATTGGATCCAAACCCAGGCAAACCGCCACTATGTCCAATACTTTTTTTATTTTCTGCATCAGTCATCCAATGAAGCCCATAGGAATAGCTGTCAATGGTTGCCATTATTTTACCACTTGGGAATCGAGTATAAGGATTCAATCCTATGAAACGAGCAGGTTGATGCATTTCTCTAATGCTACTTCGTTTTAATGGAAAGGTTTCATTACCATTTCGCTCAGGCCATGCTGCTTCATGCATGGCAACATACTTACTAAACATATCAATTGAAGTGATCATCCCTCCCATCGCACCATAAATGCCATTCTTTAATGGTTGCTCTTTACGCCATTGATTATTAATGTATCGATATCCAAACGCAAATTTATCTTTAGGAATAGTGGTGTACTCATATGTGGTATTATTCATTCCTAAGGGGGTTAGAATATTTTTATGAATATATACGTCATAAGTCATACCAGATACTTTATGAATAATATATCCCAACATAGCAAAACCTAAGTTACTATACTCATAGGCGACTCCAGCCGTATTAGAAAAAGATAATTGCTTTTTGATAAGTGTATTCAAATCAGCTTCTGTATCATCTAACTGCCTATCACCCCAAGGATTGTCCTCAGGGAAACCTGCACTATGACTCATTAAATGACGTATCGTAATGAAGGGGGCATCTGTTGTAAGTCCTTGCCCTTTTAAAGCAGGAATGTATTTTTCAACAGCATCGTCCAATTGTAATTTTCCTTCGTCTCTTAATTTTAAAATGGCCATGCAGGTAAAACTTTTTGACATGGACGCAATACGAAACATGGAAGTACTAGATGCAGGAATTTTTTCCTCCAAATTCGCATACCCTTCACTTCCCTTATAAACTAATTTTCCGTCTACCACAATACCAAAAGCGTAACCTGGAAAATGATTTTCAGTTGCAAATTTTTTATAGAGCTGCTCCACTAAGGGAAATGTTTTAGCAATTCTTTCATTACGAGTTTCGTCCTGATAGGCTGGAGCTGTAAATGCCGAAGGCACTTGTGCATCAAGTTGCATTAACTGTATGATCAAAAAGAAGCTAATAAAGAAGGATTTCATAAGATTGATTTTATCTAATTTAATTAATATTTCATTACATCTAAAAAAAATGTCTGCCAATTAATAAAGACCCATCTTCAGTAGCGCCTTTTATCAAAAAATGAGCATTGAAGTAGGTAGATTAGAACATATTTGGTAATTTCCTTTTACAAATCAATTCTATGCGTAAATACTTACTCTTCATTGTCATGCTAATGCCTTTTTTTGCGATAAGTCAACAAAAAGCAAATTATAATTTGGCAGCTCGCTTTGCTCCTAAAAAATTAGACAAAATGATTTTTTCATTGTCAGTGGACCCACATTGGTTAAAACTATCTAATAAATTTTGGTACACATATGAAACCAGCGAAGGAAAACAGTGGAATATAGTAGACCCTACGAAATATGAAAAAAAATCAATGTTTAATCGTGATAAATTAGCAGCAGAGCTTAGCAAAATAATTAAAGATCCATTTGATGGCCAGCACCTCCCTATAGATTCCTTAAAATTTATTAAGGATGAAAACTGGATTCAATTTGAAGTGAAAAGTTCTATTGAAATAAATAAAGAAGGCATATTAAAAAAAGACGAGAAGCCCGAAAAAATTAAGAAGACATTTTATTTCGAATATAATTTAATGACTGAACAACTTAATGAATTAGTAGGTTTTAAAAAGCCAAAACGAAAACCAAGTTGGGCAAATGTATCACCCGATGAAAAAATAATAGTCTTTGGTAGAAATTATAATTTATTTTATATGGATAAAGAAAATTATGATAAGGCAATAAAAAATGAAGACGATAGTACCATTGTTGAACACGCCATCACTAAAGATGGTATACAAAATTATAGTTGGCATAGTGAAAGTGCTTATGGAGGAGGAGGAGAGACCAATGTAGACGCAGAAAAAAATAAAAATAAACGAAAACCTGTTTCAGCGATGTGGAGCGAGGATAGTAAACATCTTGCCATATCCAAAGTAGATAATCGAAAAGTAAAAGATTTATGGGTGATCAATAGTATCGCCGATCCGCGCCCTACATTAGAAACATATAAATATTGGATGCCAGGCGAAAAAGAAGCACCCATGGACCATTTAATGATGGTTGATATGACTGCATTTACTTACAAAGAAATTGATGTTTCCTTATTTAAAGACCAGGATATTTCGTTATGGAATAAAACTACGAATGTCAATACACGTGACGATGAGCACAAACCAATGATTTGGTTAGGAACAAATGATAAGCTATACTTATCTCGTACTAGTCGCGATCTTAAAAAAATTGACCAATGTGTTGTAGATATTAACACGGGTGTTGTTAAAACTTTAATTGAGGAAAGTCTTAATACCTATGTTGAAATTAAAAAACCAGGATTGATAAAAAATGGAGAAGAGATCATAGAATGGAGTGAGCGAGATGGTTGGGCGCATTTGTATTTACATGACAAAGAGGGTAAAGTAAAAAATCAAATTACACAGGGTCCATGGCATATTGAAGATATTATTTCAATTGATGAAGAAAAAAGAGTGGTTTACTTTTCGGCTAATGGCAAAGAAAATGTAAATAACAATGTAAAGGAGGATCCTTACTACTTACACTTATACAAAGTTAATTTTGATGGTTCTGGTTTACAATTACTGAATCCAGGGAATTTTGATCATAACTTTAGTATGAATGACAAAAAAAATTATTTTGTCAATAATTCATCACGCATCAATTCAACGCCTACTTCCGCCTTATATTCAACAGAAGGTAGAAAATTAATGGACCTAGAAACAGCAGATTTAAGTTCTTTATTTGCGGCAGGTTATAAATATCCTGAAACATTTAAAGTGAAAGCAGACGACGGTATTACTGATATTTTTGGGGTGATGTACAAACCTTTTGATTTTGATAGCACAAAAAAATATCCCATTATAGAATATGTTTATCCTGGACCACAAACCGAATCGGTAAATAAAAGTTTTAGTAAAGGAATGGATCGCATCGATCGTTTAGCTCAATTGGGTTTTGTGGTCGTGACCATTGGTAATCGTGGAGGTCATCCTGCTCGCAGCAAATGGTACCATAATTATGGATATGGCAATTTAAGGGATTATGGATTAGCTGATAAAAAAGCAACCATTGAACAATTAGCTGACAGATTTAAATTTATAGATCGTGATAAAGTGGGTATTCATGGACATAGTGGTGGTGGGTTCATGAGCACTGCCGCCATGTTGGTTTATCCGGACATATTTAAAGTGGCTGTAAGCAATGCAGGGAATCACGATAACAGTGTTTATAATAGATGGTGGAGTGAAAAGCACAATGGAGTAAAAGAAAATATTTCAGATAAAGGAGATACTACTTTTACTTATATGATTGATAAAAATCCAGATATCGCTAAAAATTTAAAAGGTAAATTATTATTAATTCACGGTGAAATAGATAACAATGTGCACCCATCTAATACCCTTAGGGTAGTGAATGCATTAATTAAGGCTAATAAGCGTTTTGATATGTTGATACTACCCACGCAAAGACATGGCTTTGGAGACATGAGTGAATATTGGTTTTGGAGAACCGCCGATTATTTTTCAAAATACTTATTAGGCGACAACACGGAAAGATCAGTGGATATGGAGGAGCTCAATAAAGAAATAGAAAGAAAAAAATAAGGCCTTACCCTAAACTAATTAATTATTACTGGCTTTTAAATAACTCCAGCCTTGTTCTTGTTTTAAAATCACTTCTACTATACCCGAAGGCACCGTAAATGCATCGGTAAGTAAATCTGCTTTTTGTATATTATGTCTGCGCATTGAATTTTCGCAGGCTGAAAATACAATTCCTTCTTTAGTCAATCCTGCAATTTCATTTGCAAAATAGGTTTTGTCCTTCACTAAAAAATCAAGTGCTTTTCCATGCACGACCACTTCAATTTGAAGATTTGTTTTAAATACTTTTTGAATATTTTTTATGCCGCTAATGGTCGATGACCATGCGCTCGTGTCGGCTGTCGTCAATTGTATGACTATTTTATGTTGAACTGTCGTTTGTTGTGCTTGACAAAAATGGCTTAACAAGAGTATCGTAAAAATAAAAATAATTGGACGCAACCTGTTTTTCATAACTAATAATTTACATGAATGTAAGAAATTATTAGTTACGTATTACCTGCCTAAGAAATACATTTACAAAAGTAAAGTAGTGGGGATGCTGTAATCGGTTAATTTGAATTGGCCTGATTCTTTGATTTCCTTAAACCCACCTTTCACATCAATTAAATGATCAAAGCCCCTTGCTTTTAAAATGGATATAAAAATCATAGATCGATATCCTCCTGCACAATGCACATAGTAAGTTTTATCTTTGTCAATAGCTGCCATGCTATCATTGATAAAATCAAGTGGTGCATTTTGAACACCTTTAATATGTTCACTTTTGAATTCGGAGGCTTTTCGAACATCTAAAATAGATAGTTGCGCGTCCTGCTTTTGAAGTAAGGCTAATTCCTTTGCATCAATGGACTTGATACAATCTATTTCCTTTCCAGATTCCTTCCAAGCATTAAATCCACCTTCTAAATAACCAATGGTAAAATCGTAGCCCACTCTAGCTAGTCTTGTAATAATTTCGGATTCTCTACCTTCCTCTGCTACTAATAAAATTTCTTGTTTTATATCTGGAATCATCGCGCCTACCCAGGGTGCAAAACTGCCATCAATACCGATATTTATGGAATTAGGTATAAAGCCTTTTGCAAATGTTTGAGCATCGCGTGTATCTAAAATTAAAGCGCCTGTTTCGTTGGCCACCGTTTCAAAAACAGAAGGAGTCATTGCATGTTGTCCTCGCTCCAACACTTGATCAATACTATCATAGCCTTGTATATTCATCATGACATTTAAAGGGAAATACCCAGGAGGTGCTACTAATCCGTCTAACACCGCTTCGATAAATTCAGACTTGGTCATATTTGCGTCTAATGCATAGTTGCTTAACTTTTGATTACCCAAGGTGTCTTGTGTTTCCTTGCTCATTTTTTTACCACAAGCACTACCGGCGCCATGTGCAGGATAAATAACAATATCATCCGACAAAGTCATTATTTTATTTCTAAGTGAATCATATAAATAACCAGCTAATATTTCCTGTGTTAACTCCAACTTTAATTTTTGTGCTAAATCGGGACGACCCACATCTCCAATAAACAGAGTATCTCCACTGAATAATGCAACTTCTTTACCTTGCTCATTAATCAATAAATAAGAAGTGCTCTCCATCGTATGTCCAGGAGTGTGTAATACCCTTATTTTAATTTTACCTATTGCAATTTCTTCATTGTCTTTTGCAGAATAAAAATCAAATGAAGGAGCAGCATTCGGACCAAAGACTATTTTAGCACCCGTTTTTTTTGCTAAATCTAAATGGCCTGAAACAAAATCGGCATGAAAATGTGTTTCTAAAACAAATTTAATTTTTGCTTTATCTAAAGCAGCTTTTTGAATATAAGGATCTACTTCCCTTAATGGATCAATAATCGCCACTTCCCCTTCGCTCATAATATAATAAGCACCTTGTGCTAAACATCCAGTATAAATTTGCTCAATTTTCATAATATAGCATTTTGAATCAACGCCAAAGTTCCAATATAAAAGTAAACCATAAGGTGACAAAAATCACTTTTAGCTAAAAAAATTTAATCCTCAGTTTTACCCAAAATTATTTACTAAGTGACTAATAGTACATATCTTGTATTGCTTTTTTATGATTTTTGCCAAAAAATAAACAAACATGGAGGTACTCGGATATTTTGCATCTATTTTAATTGGAATTTCATTAGGATTGATTGGCAGCGGTGGCTCCATATTAACAGTACCGGTATTAGTGTATCTATTCCATATTAACCCGCTATTGGCCACTACCTACTCCCTTTGTGTTGTGGGTGCAAGTAGTATTGCAGGGGTCATTTCCAGGGTAAAGCAAAAATTAGTTGACATTAAAACTATTATCGTTTTTGGAATACCCTCAGTGCTAGGCGTTTTTATAGCAAGGAAGTTTTTTCTACCCAATATTCCAGAAAGTATTCATCTTGGGAACAACATAGTAAGTAAAAGTAATTTTATCATGCTGTTTTTTGCTTCTCTTATGTTGATTTCGGCCTTATCCATGATTTTAGGGAAAAATAAAAAAGAAGTGGAAGGCATTTTGCCTGTATATGGTTTGGCCTTAATAATGGTAGGACTCGGCGAAGGCATGTTAACAGGTATTGTGGGTGCGGGAGGAGGCTTTTTAATCATACCCGCTTTGGTCCTACTTGGAAAACTCCCAATGAAAAAAGCAATAGCAAGTTCCATTTTTATAATCAGCATCAAATCAATCGTGGGATTTGTTGGAGATCTCTCTCATACTATTATTGATTGGAAATTTTTAATCACAATTGTTCTCTTAGCGACCCTTGGCATTATTATTGGAAATTACCTTAATAAAAAGATGGATGGCGCTAAACTTAAAAAGGGATTTGGGTGGTTTGTACTTGGGATGGCTTGTGTTATTTTTATTGAACAATTCTTTTTCGCTATTTAAAGTGAAAATATTTTATTCATCAATACCCATTTTTCTCCAGGTTTAGCACAAGGTAAGGCTTGCTGATAGTCCCATAATAATTTTTCCCACTGAACCACAATGTCATTTCCAGCGTCCATTGCTGCTTTTTTTTCAAAACTAAAACTATCGCCTGTTTCCATAATCATGAACAATCGATTAGCAACACGATATATATCCATGACATGAATATCAGCATCTTTAATTGATTTAATGATTTCGGGCCATACCGATTTATGGTATTCCTCATAAGCGGCAATGGCAATTGGATCATCCTTTAAATCAACAGCAAAACAGTATTTACTCATAACGGTATTTTTAGCTAGTTAAACGAAGTTATAAAATTTAATTATTGATTACCATATACAAAAGCCTGCATGACTCGCATTGATTGTATTGCATCGGCTGCAGAACAAGGGTTTTCGCCCTGTCCCAAAAAATGTTGAACCACTTGATGAATTAAATTTTGTTGATTATGCATGGGTGGATCAAAATGGATTACTTCTATCTTTCCCTCTTTTTCAACAGTGATATCATTACCAAAAACGGGGAATGATATTTTACCCTGCTCCCCTATGATTTCAAATAAATCTATTTCTTTTCCCTCTGCTGCACAAAAGCACCAATCCCCTTTAAAATTAACCCCATTCTCCATTAGCATATTGCCCGTAACAGTATCTTCTGCTTCATATAAGCCCGCTTGATTACTCGCTTTTCCTTCATATGAAATCGCCTTACCAAAAAAATAAAAAACCAAGTCTAGTTGATGCGGTGCCAAATCATAAAAATAACCACCTCCTGCAATTTTAGGATCGAGTCTCCAATTTTCTTTTAGATTTAAATTACCCCCAGCTGACTTTTGCATATTGATATACACTGAATGTATTTTTCCTAAAGTATTTTGATCAAGTAATTTTTTCACTTGCATAAATAAGGGCAAGGCGCGTCGATAATGTGCAATCACCACTTTAATGCCCGACTTTTTTGAAAAATCATCTATTCGCAAACAAGCTTCCACATCCAATGCCATCGGCTTTTCTATGTAAACGGGTTTTTTTGCCTCCATAGCTGCAATAGCATATGCTTCATGAAATTGGGGAGGCGTTGCAATGTAAATGGCATCTACTTCTGGATGATTTATTAATTCATTTACATCTGTACAATAATGAGGTACTTGATGTCGAGTAGCATAGTCTTTCACCTTTGCAGCATCTCTGCGCATCACCACCCTTAAGCTTGAATCAGCTACTTTATTAAATGCGGGACCGCTTTTAACTTCCGTAACACTGCCACATCCAATCATACCCCATCTTATGATACTCATATTCAACTATAAATTAAAATAATAAGAATTCAATTTACCAAAAAAGAGGAACCTATCCATGACAAGTTCCTCTTTTTTATTTAAATCTTATAATTAAAATAATTGCCTCTTACTTCCAAGTGAAATGTAATGAGATCACATTGGAGTTTAAATCAGTCGATTATGTGTAATATCTATAAAATGGGTGGAAGAGAAAAATGAATTGGCTTTATAGGGTAGCTCCGAGTTGACTGTATGTGATTTTAAACGAATAATCATTAATATTGTAAAATCTAATTATGGAAACAATTGATATATCAGGTGCATTGGGATTAATTGCGATGGTAGTGTTAACACTTAATATCGTTTTGGGTATTATGCTAAGTACTGCTTATAAACAAACGAAGTATTGGCAAAAGATGCCTACAAAGTGGAAGGCATATAAAATAATTGACATACATAATTATACTGCTTATGTGGCTTTGGTCATTGTGTTTTTACATTTTATAATAATACCCTTAGATCCTAGTTCTAAATTTAGTTTTATTCATTTGATGTTTCCATTAAATGCACCACATCAACCCTATTTTGTTTTACTAGGTGTCATTTCATTCATTGCATTGTTACTAGTGGTTATTACGACGCAAAAAATAATAAAAAAGAAGCTTGGTACAACAACCTGGCGTAATTTTCATGTAATCTCATACGCAACAGGTCTATTGTTTATTATACACGGATTGGTGATGGACCCCTTATTAAAAGATAGACCCATTGACTTTTTAGATCCTGAAAAGCTATTGGTACAGTTCTGTGCCTTGATTTTAATTGCGGCTTTTGTATATAGATGGAATTATAAAACAAAAAGTAAGTAAAGGGGCAGTGTAGAAACACCGCCCGATTAACGATTGCTTGCTTAAGAACCAAAACTAAAGTCGTCATAGATGGGCTCGAACCATCGTTGAGGGTTTTGCTGACCCTTGCCTCGCCACTCAGCCACATGACTTTGCAAATATAGGTTTTTATTTAATAAAGTCTACTATTTTAGTAGACTTTATTAAAATTATTTGTTTTGTACCACTTCCTCTAACTCATTAGGGAAAAATTAAATATATTTATAAGCAAAAGTTTTTAATTATATTTAACATAGCCTTTTTATTTTAATCATTAAAAGATATGATCATGAACAGTCGTCGAATTTTTTTAAAAAATACTGCGCTCACAACAGGTGCCTTAATGACTTCTAATCTATTCGCGAATAGTAAAATATTTACTACCGATACATTAAGAGTTGCTACCATTGGTGTAAATGGTATGGGATGGTCCAATACCATGGCCGCTCTTAAAGTACCTAACTTAGAAGTAGTCGCCTTATGCGATATTGATGAATCTGTTTTAAATAAACGAAAAGCAGAATTATTATTAAAGCAACCCCTTGTTCAAAAAATTGATACCTATAGTGATTACAGAAAAATACTTGATCGAAAAGATATTGACATTGTCATTGTAGGAACACCCGATCATTGGCATGCATTGCAAATGATCGATGCTTGCAGTGCAGGTAAACATGTGTATGTCGAAAAGCCAGCAGGAAATTCTATTGGAGAATGTAATACTATGATTGCTGCTAAAAATAGATATAACCGTATTGTTCAAGTGGGCCAATGGCAAAGAAGTCAAAAACATTTTAAAGATGCGTTAGATATTGTTCATTCTGGACAGTTAGGTAATATCCGTACAACAAAAGTGTGGTGTTATCAAGGATGGATGCGCCCTCAACCTGTTGTGCCTAATAGCGCTCCTCCAGCGGGTGTTGATTATAAAACATGGTTAGGTCCTGCACCTACTCGTGAATTTAATGCAAGCCGTTTCCATTTTCATTTTAGATGGTTTTGGGATTATGCTGGTGGGTTAATGACCGATTGGGGAGTGCATTTATTAGACTACGCTATTCAAGGTATGAAAGCAGGCAATCCTAAAAGTGTCAGTGCATTAGGTGGCAAATTTGCTTACCCTGAGCTAGCAGAAGAAACGCCAGATACTTTAACTACTTTATATGAGTTTGATAAATTTAATTTAGTCTGGGATTCTGCAATGGGCATTGACAATGGCTCTTATGGTCGTGACCATGGTATAGCTTTTATTGGCAATAATGGTACTTTGGTTTTAGATAGAGGAGGTTGGGAAGTAATTGAAGAAAGACAAGCTAAAAATAAAATAGCCATCCCACTTCATAAAAGTGAAGACAATGGAGTGAATTTACATTGGCTCAATTTTACAGATGCCATCAGAAACAATACACCTCAAAGTTTACATTGCTCTATTGAAGAAGGGGCTCATATTGCTACTATTGCACAGATGGGTAATATTGCTTACCGTTCTGGGAAAAAAGTGAATTGGGATGCTAGTAAAAATTTATTTACTGACGAGGCCATTAATAAAGCCTATTTTACCAAGCCTTACCACAACGGTTACAGCTTGCCTAAAATATAATAAAATAAGAACTCATAAAAAAGGGGCGCCGAATAAGCGCCCCTTTTTTATGTTATTCAATGATATAGGTTTCTCAATTAAAACGAAAATCTAGCACTTAAAATAAAGTTTCGTCCTACTGCTGAAATTCCGCTTGCAAAATATCTATAGTTTTGATCTGTGATATTTTCAATTTGCAAGCCTAGGCTTAATTTTTTAGAAGGTTGATAAAAGCTAGAAATATTAATAGTCATCCAACTAGGCATCCCATCTGGAGTAGCATATATTTCATTGTCTTCCCCATTTAAATTGTAATCGGCGATATGTTTCCAGCCATTAAATAATACAAAACCTTCTACATTAAATTTATCATCTCCCTTTTTTAAACCAACACGACCATATGCGGGGGGAATATGATCTAATGGCATCGATTCATTAGCATTTTTATAAGTACCCTTCGTATAAGTATATGTTCCTTGTAATACAGTATTAAAAGGTAATATTATTTTACCATTGACATTGAAGCCATATAATTGAGCATTAGCTTGGTTTTGTGGCGCATACACTGCACTTAAAACATTTTGGTACATTATATTATCTTGTCCATTCCAATTATACTTACTAACAACTATCGCATTATTGAACCAGGTATAAAAAATAGAAGCTCCCCAGCTTGCTATACTTCCAGAATGAGACAAATTCAATTCAGCGTTATACGTGTATTCTGGTTTTAAATCCTTATTAGGCACCACCACGTATCCCGTTTTTGTATCAAACACTTTCGTTAAATCATCCACATTAGGTGATCTAAATCCACTATTGATGCCTAAAGTAGCGCGATAGCCATTTTCTCCATTATATGCTACGCCAAGATTAGCTGTAATGGCTGCAT
Organism: uncultured Bacteroidota bacterium; assembly: GCA_903824725.1. Taxonomy (GTDB): domain Bacteria; phylum Bacteroidota; class Bacteroidia; order Chitinophagales; family Chitinophagaceae; genus Sediminibacterium. Next base: position 45,877 of record CAIJXU010000029.1, read on the forward strand.
TATTTTGTAATGCTTTGTTGAAAGGAAAATGCATTAATGTAGTATCAGCAAAACGTGCATCTAATTGAACCAAGTTAAATCTAATCCCATCATTTAATACCCAATGATTATCTAACAATTTAGTTTGTTGTAAATACAATGCATTATAACTCATTTTAGTTGGGCCGTCACTGTATCTTGTGGTAATTCTACTCAACGCATTTGTTTGAATATTAAGACGCTCTGCTGTTGACCTTACAAAATTGGTATATGACTCTATCCCTAAATGAATATCACCATTAGATTGTTTATGTAAGAAATCCGCATTAACTCCAAATACATTTACTCTTTCAAAACGAAAATCCTTAGACGTAGAATTATATTTTCGAGAAATTCTACTTTCCTCGATATCTTGAAAGCTAGTCGTTAACATTAAATCACTAAAATATCCAGGTAATTTTGTGGCAGTATATTTATAAGAAAATAAATTTCTTAATTGAGGGCCATAATACCATTCGGCATAAACTGGCAAACCATTACTTTTTTCTGTTAAACGATCATACCTGTTAATATTAGATGAATTAGAAAGTTGAATATTAAATAAATGTTCTGAATTTTCATTTGGTTTATATAACACTTTTTGTAAAAGATCATATTGATTGTACCCGCTTAATTTTTGAACATCTACATCGTCATTCATTTTTACTACATCTGCGCCAGATTCTCTCACAACAAAAAACGAGCGTTTACCAAAATCAGGATAAGTAGACGATCTATTTGCACCTTGACGCATATCACCAAAACTACCATAGGTAAATGATGTTAAATAGGCCCATTTATTATTAGCGATATTAATATCAAAATGAGATCTATTTTCATTTTGACCCGAAGCATACCGTTGTAATAAATTAGAATTAATTTTCCAATTTTGATTACTTGCAAGTAATGGTTTTTTTGTGAAAAGTTGAACAACACCTCCTAATGCATCGCTTCCATATAATGTAGAGGAAGGTCCATAAATAACTTCCACTCGGTCTAATATCATATTGTCCACCGTAATGATATTTTGTAAATGACCTGCTCTGAAAATGGCATTGTTTAATCTAACACCATCCACCATTAATAATACACGACTTGCCTCAAATCCTCTTATCACCGGACTGCCGCCTCCTGACTGGCTTTTTTGAACAAAAACATGACCTGATTGTGTTAAAATATCAGCCGTGTTGGCTTGTTGATTTATTGTGTTTTTATCACTAATAAAGTCGACTTTTTGGACAATATTTTTGGAAGGCTTTGGAAATTTATTAGCATAAATCACCACTTCGGGTAGAAGCGTTTTTGTACTGTCTGATTGTGCAAAAACCTTAGACGAGACTAAAAGTAATGTGACTATAAAACCAATAAATACAAATTTAATTTGCATAAGATATCAATTAATTTAAATAAATACATACCCGAATACATTTTGATTCAGGTAATTAATAATTTTTAAAAATTATATCTGTTGCGGAGGAGGTACTAGTAAAGTTCCAAAAGTACTACTTAACTTATCTTGATACACGAATTCGGGTGTACTAGACTTATTATCTTTAAAAGTAAGAATCAAATAAGAGTCTACTAAAAAATACGAAAGCGAAAATTTGAGATGACGCTTAGTTTCTTTTTGATTAGGTAAATGCGTCGTCTCTGACTGAATTGTCTTTGCATATTGATTATACAATTTTGTTTGCATTTTATCATTGATACAAAAATACCAAGTCACCCCATTTATTTTTTCCGTTTTAACAACATCATAAAAAGTGCCTCCATAATAAAATTCTTTACCGGCTTCTTCCCACTTGATTTCTTGGCTGTTTTTTATTTTAACCAAACTTGCTTCTGGAAGTTGGCGGGCCATTTGCTGTGCAATATTTTCCTTATTTATTTCTTGCTGTACAACATATATCACATAGGTACCCAACTGACTAGTCAATGCTAAAAATAATAATATGGAACAAGAGATGCGCTTCAACTTAAAAATTTATAATTCAAAGATATTATAATTAGTTAACTTAGTTATTCAAATTACAACTATGGCCAACCGTCGCAATTTTATCCAACACCTAGGCCTGATGGCAGGTGCTTTTTCTGCAAACAGCTTGTTTAACCAAGCCCACGCTGCCGAATTTGAGCATATCAACTTGCAAAAGAAAATGCTTAGTCCTAAGGAGTTGGCTATGGATGAAGATTATTGGAGTGTTATTCAGCAAGGCTATACAGTAAGCCCCTCTATCATCAATTTGAATAATGGTGGCGTTAGCCCAAGTCCAAGAGTTGTACAAGAAGCGGTAGAGACCTTTAATAAATTGTCCAATGAAGGCCCCTCCTATTTTATGTGGCGTATTTTAGATCAAGGAAGAGAGCCCTTAAGATATAAATTGGCGCAATTAGCCGGTTGCGATCCTGAAGAAATTGCCATCAATAGAAATGCGACCGAGGCACTAAACACGGTGATTTTTGGATTGAATTTAAAAGCAGGAGATGAAGTAGTGGGTAGCAAATTTGATTATCCCAATATGGTGAATGCTTGGAAGCAAAGAGCATCAAGAGAAGGTATTGTTTATAAACAACTCGACTTTAAATTCCCAATGGAAAATGAAGAAGATATGGTACGTATTTATGAAAATGCCATTACCCCAAAAACAAAAGTGTTTCATATTACGCATATGGTGAATTGGGTGGGTCAAATTATGCCAGTAAAAAAATTATGTGCGCTTGCTAAAAAGCATAATATCGAAACCATTGTAGATGGTGCACATAGTTTTGGTTTAATGGATTTTAAAATACCGGATTTAGGTTGCGACTATTTTGGCACTTCCTTACACAAATTTTTATCTGCGCCCATTGGAAGCGGAATGCTTTGGATTAAAAAAGAAAATATCGAAAAAATTTGGCCATTGGTATGTAATGATAATCCCAAAGGAACAGATATTAGAAAGTTTGAAACCCTTGGTACGAGAAGCTTTCCTATCGAACAAGGTATTGGAGAAGCCATCAATTTTCATACTGCAATTGGTAGTAAAAGAAAAGAAGAGCGTATTCGATATTTAAAAAATTATTGGGCGACTAGAGTGAAAGAAATTCCTAAAGTAAAAATTAATACTTCATTAAAAGATGAATTCTCCTGTGCTATTTGTGGCGTTAGTATTGATGGTATGACACCTGGCGAATTAGACAACGCTTTATTTAACAACTATAAAATACATACAGTAGGTATTGTTTGGGATAATGTAAGTTGTGTTCGCATCACTCCACATGTGTATACTCGAATTCAAGATTTAGATAAATTAGTAATAGCCATAGAGGCCATTGCAAAAAAATCCCCTGCAAGTAATAACCTACAGGGGAAGTATCTATTTTAGTAGAAAGCGTTAATTACTTACGCGCTATTTTAAATGTTTTTGTAAGTGTCTTATAAGTCTTACTCACGGGATCTTGTGTTTTTGAAGTTACTGTAACTGTCCCAGTACAAAGTACCCCTGGTACTAAACTACTCACTATAAGAGGATTTGCTGGTGCAGCGGGACCAAATTTACTTTCATTATATACAGTTGAATTATCGTAATCTTTTTTTACAGTTATATCAATATTCACACCATCTTTTGGAAAAGGAGTTGAAGTCACATTAATGTTAACTGGTTGAGTCGCATTTAAAGCGGCATAAATAGCATTGTAATCGACTTCCTTAGTATCAATTTCTAACTTAAAAGCAATATCCGCTTCTGCTACAACTACTGGCGGCGGTGGTGGTGTCACTGGTGTACTACTATCGCCTCCTTTACTACATGAAATAAAAGCAAGAGATAGACAAATTAAAAATAAACTCCATTTTTTCATAACTATATTTTTATGTACTACAACCGTATTAACGGAATTAAGTACCAAGTTTTAATCTGGGGGCTTTTAAAGATTAAAATTAAACATTATCTATTGATTTGCAAATATTGAAATTTTTTAACATTAAAGCTCTAGTTGAGTAAAATTAGCACTATAGATGAAAGGATATAGACCAATCTAAGCATCTATTTAGTAATATAAATAGGATCAATTCTAATAAATATAGAAATTATACAATGTATAAATACTTATATTTCAATAATATAAAATGTTATTTTGGGATATGAAGAACATCAAAAATGCAATAATAGGGTACTTATTACTGTGCTTAAGCTTAGCACAAAACGCTCATGGTCAAAATAAGGACCCTTATGCTTTCAACGTCAATGGCCATACAAAATATGGGGAGCCCTACAGTTGGGATTGGAGTTTTGGAGAAGGCATACTAGTGAATACCCTGATTTCAAAGAGTCAATTTTTAATTACCGCAGGTTTGCTACAAAACAATTTTTTAATGGAAAACAATATCAATATAGTAGATAGTATTGGAATGCGTTTCTCCATTGGCCCCAATCCTGTAAAAAATAAATTAATAATTACTATAGCTCAACTTGGACTTGTGATTTCAAAAATTGAAATTTTTACTCAACAAGGAAAGCCTTATCTAATTATTCAAGGTCCATTCTCTGGATTGCATTTTTGTCAAGAGATTACATTTGCTTCGGCAAATACTGGTATATATATAGTGGTGTTACATTATGTTGTTGCAAATTCATTATCTAAAACAAAAGTTTATAAGGTAATAAAAATGTAACCAAAATAATATGCAATGAAACAAAGATTTTTTTTAGTATTGCTCGCCTCTTTTTTATTGACGTATTTAAATGCGCAAAACAATAAAGGAATTAATTTTCAAGGAATTGCTCGTAATAATAATGGGCTTGTTATTGCTAATAAAATAATAAGTCTTCGATTGTCAATAAAAACGGATTCACTCAATGGTAATATTGAATACCAAGAAATTAAATCTGTTACTACAAATGTGATTGGACTTTTTTCGGTGGTAGTGGGGAGTACTGAAGAAAGAAAAATGGCAACGATAAGAACTTTTGAGAATATAAATTGGGCTAGCTCAGAAAAATACTTACAAGTTGAAGTAGATATCACAGGTGATTTTTATTTTATAAATCTTGGTACACAAAAAATAAATTACGTACCATTTGCCTTTTACGCCGATAAGGTAGATGCTAAAAATATCAATGGATTAATTAGTATAAAGCAAGGTGGCACTGGCTTTGATAACCTAAAAGACTTTAAAACAAGTGCCGCATTAGATAAAGTAAGCAATACACCAGATAGTGTAAAGCCCACCTCGCAAGCAACACTGATTTTACTTAATGAGAAATTAAAAAAAACAGATACCCTTTACTTAAGCAGCCGTATCAATCAAAAACTAAATGCGAGCGATACGACTAGCCTTAGTAATCGCATAAATTATAAACTCAATAAATTGGATACTACTTATTTAAGCAACCGCATTTATCAAAAATTAAATGCAAGTGATACGATTAAAATTTATAATAAAATAAGTCAAATCTTACCAATTGACACCACCAGTCTTAGCAATAGAATCGATAATAAAATAAACATAGGAAGCTTATCAAGCAAGGATATCATCACTGCTTTAAATTATACGCCACTGCGAAACGACTATGGCAGTTTTTACGATACCGCTAAACAAATCACTTCTGTATTAAGTGCTATTTCGATCAAATTTGGATTTACCAGCTTTGCTAATAATATCAATATCACCAATAATACCAGTGGACTACCTGCCCGAATTACAGTGGCCAATGCAGGCATCTATCTAGTAAAATATGCATTACAATTTATTAAAACAGATGCAGGCAACGACGAGGCAAGTGTATGGATTCGTCGCAATAGCGCCGCTTTTGCTAATACCAATAACACTTATACTATCCAGGGATCGGGAATAAAAAATACCATTATTAATTCTTTTTTTGTAGACCTTGGCACAGACGACTATGTTGAAATATATTTTACTATTAAAAATATAAATACAAGCATTACAGGTACGGGTACACAATTATCACCGTCTAGACCTGCGACGCCTTCGGCAATGGTTACAATACAGAGAGTAAATTAAAAATTAGATTACTTTAATTTATCCAAATGGTTTGTCAATGGATATACTTTGCTTGGAAAAAAAGCGAGGACCCTCTTCTGATATATACAAACAATCTTCCAATCTAATTCCAAATTCACCAGGTATTGAAATAGTAGGTTCGTCACTAAAACACATTCCTACCGCGATAGGTGTTTTATTTCCTTTTACAAAGTTAGTCCACTCATGCCCTTCTAAACCAATGCCATGGCCAGTTCGATGAGGCAATCCTGGTAATTTATATTGACGACTAAATCCGCCATTTTCAATAACAGCTCGCGCTGCAGCATCCACTTGTTCACAAGGGGCTCCTATTTTTACTGCTGCAAATGCGGCATCCTGTGCTTTCTTTTCTAAATTCCAAACATCTGTTTGACGTTGGCTTGCTTTGCCTAAAACAAAAGTTCTTGTAATATCTGAAGCGTAGCCTTCACAACTGGTTCCACCATCTACCATGACAACATCTCCTTCGTGAATTGTTTGTGGTGTAATACTGCCATGAGGAAGTGCTGAGTATTTTCCAATTTGCACTGATGCGCCGCCGCTAAATCCTAATTTTCTAAAAGCAGCAGAAATATTACTACTAAATTCTGTTTGAGACATACCATCTCTTATAGTAGGAAAAGCGGCTTGATATGCTTCAATGGTCACATCACTTGCTCTTTGCATCAAAGCTAATTCTGCTTTTGTTTTGATCATACGACACCCTGCTGTGACAGGAGTTGCATCTACTACTTCAAATCCAGTAGCCACTTTTTTTACACCATCCGCTATAAAAAATCGTACCCTTTCCTCCATCCCTATTTTATGATACTTTACGCCTCTATCTTTTACAATTCCAAAAATCACAGCATAAGGACTCTCGTGCTCTTCCCAACATCTAACTTCGTCACCAAATACAGGTAATAATAATTCACGCGCGCGATCCTCTTCAAATTTTGGACACACATACGCAATGGAGCCCTTAGCAGGAATCACTACTCCAAAAGTGCGTTCACTTTGCCCCCAACGCATACCTGTAAAATAATAACAGGAAGTAGTGCCTTCTAAAAATATAGCATCTATTTTTTCACGCTCCATGATAGCTTGTGCCTTTTGAATTCTTTGTTTACGCTCGTCCACTGTTATAGGCTCAATGCCTCCTTTAAAAGGTTTTAAATCACGAATAGACTTTGGTAAATCATCATCCCAATTTTGTTGTGATGCGCTTTTCCCGAATACAGAACTACTTAGTGTCATTGCACCCGCAGAAAGTGCAGTAAGGCTTAAAAATTTGCGTCGATTATGTGACATACTTATTTATTTATATAATTTAAAGATATTACTATTTTGATTCAACTGAAAAACTTTACATTTAATTCTCAATTAATCAAGTCAATTTTGAAACTACCACTTTTTGGATGTTTTTTATTTTTAAGTTTTCAGGTGAGCCAGGTCATGGGGCAGAAAAAAAACGCGCAATTTAGATACCATATACATAAAACCCAGGTTCCCATTCAGCTAGATGGTATAATGCAAGAAGATGCATGGTCCAAGGCAGAAGTGGCAAGTAATTTTAAAATGGTATTGCCCATGGATACAAGTAAAGCTATGGTACCCACCGAGGTAAGGATGACTTATGATAATGATAACTTATATATCATTGCCACTTGTTATAAAATAGGAGATGGTGTTGATGTCATTGAATCCCTAAAACGAGATTGGGCATTTATGAAGAATGATAATTTTATCATTTTCATGGATACTTATGGTGATATGAATAGCGGATTTGCTTTTGGAGTAAATGCAGCTGGTGCACAATGGGATGGAACCATGTATGATGGAGGTAGTGTTGATTTAAATTGGGACAATAAATGGACGACAGCAAGTACTTCAGATAAAAATAAATATATTATTGAAGCAGCTATCCCATTCACCTCTATAAGATATAAAGAAGGGATGAGTGAGTGGGGAATTAATTTTAGTAGAAATGATTTAAAGAGTACCGAAAAATCTGCTTGGGCTCCTGTGCCACGTCAATTCCCTACTGCATCACTTTCCTATGCAGGTGTTTTGGTTTGGGATGAGCCTCTAAAAAAAACAAAAAATGACTTTACCCTTATTCCTTATTTTAAAACAAGTGTTTCACAAGATTATACCAATGCAGCTGGTGATAAAATAACAAAGCCAAGCGATATAGGTAAAGACATCGGAATTGATGCAAAAATAAGTTTAACCTCTGCTTTAAATTTAGACTTAACCATACATCCCGATTTTTCACAAGTAGAAGTAGATAGACAGGTAACCAATCTGAGTCGATTTGAATTATTTTTTCCAGAGCATCGACAATTTTTTTTAGAGAACGCTGATTTATTTTCCAACTTAGGCTTCCCCAATACAAGACCTTTTTTTTCGAGACGTATTGGTTTAAATAGTACCATCGATTTTGGTGCAAGACTAAGTGGGCGTCTTGATAAAAATTGGCGTATCGGATTAATGGATATGAAAACAAGCCCCAATGATGATATTCACTTAGCAGGGCAAAATTATACAGTACTAGCACTTCAACGAAAATTATTCAAAAAATCAAGTATCGAACTTTTTGTAATTGACAGAACTGCATTGAATTTTAATGGTAAAACTAATTCGAACGGATCATGCAACTGCGTATATGAACATGATGGAAACGAGTACAATAGAAATATTGGGTTTGAATATTACTTAGCTCCACCTAATAATACTTTGTCAGGAAAAACAATTTTTATAAAATCATTTACCCCAAGAATGACAGGGAATGATTATTTAAATGCAGCTAATTTACAATACAGTCAACGCAAATGGATCTTAGCATGGCAACACGAAATAGTTGGAGATAATTACAATGCCGAAGTAGGTTATGTACCTAGAAATAACTACATTAAATTGAATCCGAGTGTTACAAGATTATTTTTTCCAAAAAGTGGAAGTATCCTAAGTCATGGGCCGCAATTCAATGGCACCTATTATTACAATAGTCAATTTTCCAAAACTGATAATAGTAATACTTTTACTTATTTAATTACTTACCGAGATAAAAGTACTTTGTCTGCTGTTGCTCAAAACGTTTATGTTGAATTATTGTCTCCCTTTGACCCCACTCGAATTGGGAAAGAGCCCTTAGAAAAAGGTACAAAACATCAATGGAATACTGGCGGATTCGATTTAGTATCCGCGCCGCAACACAAATTCACTTACGCCTTGTCCACAAGAATCGGTGGTTATTACGCCAATGGTAAATTATTAAGCATTACAGGGAATTTGGGATATCGCATACAACCCTATGTCAATATTGATTTTTCAAGTACCTATAATCATATTGAATTACCAGCACCCTGGGGTAATAATAATTTTTTATTGATTGGGCCAAAAGTAGATGTCACTTTTACCAATAAATTATTTTTTACTACCTTTTTTCAATACAATGAACAAACAAAAAATATTAACTTTAATACAAGGTTTCAATGGAGGTATAAGCCGGTATCAGATTTATTCATAGTATATACCGACAATTACTATATTGGACCAGTATTCGTAAAAAATAGAGCAGTTGTATTAAAGTTCACCTATTGGTGGAATAAATAAAAAAATCAAAACCATGAAAAAACAATTTGTATTCATCAGCTTACTTTGTTTTGCAAGCATCGCCAGTATTGCCAATGTGCGCCTACCTAATATTATTGGATCTCATATGGTTTTGCAACAAAAATCAAATGTGCGTCTTTGGGGTTGGTCAGCACCTTCCGAAAGTATTACGATTAATGTAAGTTGGGATACTACAACCTATAAAGTGCGAGCTGGTAATGATGCAAAGTGGCTTGCCACTATTAAAACACCTGAAGCGGGAGGCTCTTATTCAATCATCATCAAAGGCAACAATACGATTAAATTAGAAGATGTTTTAATTGGTGAGGTTTGGGTTTGTGGTGGACAAAGTAATATGGAGTGGTCGGGGGATCAAGGATTAGCTCAATGCAAGGAAGAAGCTCCGAACGCCAACAATAATAAAATCAGACTTTTTTACGTACCTAAATCAACATCTGCTTTCCCTCAAGATAATACAGAAGGGAAATGGATGGTTTGTACGCCAGAAGAAATGATTCATTTTAGCGCCATTGGATATTTCTTTGGAAAAAATTTAAATGAGAAATTAAATAGTCCCATTGGTTTGATCAATTCTAACTGGGGAGGAACTCCGGCAGAAACTTGGACACCTGAATATGTCATTAATGAAAGTACAATTATAAAAAAAGGTGCCGATGAATTAAAACCAACAGATTGGTGGCCGCATAAAACAGCTTTAGCTTATAATGCAATGATTTATCCACTGACCAACTTTAGTATTGCAGGTGCTATTTGGTATCAAGGCGAAAGTAATACTCAAACTTATTATGCGTACGAAAAATTATTTACCGGCATGATTGATGCTTGGCGTCAACAATGGAATAAAAATTTCCCTTTTTATTTTGTACAAATTGCGCCTTATGCCTACGGCAATAAAAATATTGGCGCTTTGCTTAGAGAAACTCAAACCAAATCAGCTTTACATGCTAATACAGGCATGGTGGTGATTACCGATTTAGTGCCTGATACTGCTAATATTCATCCAGTGCTTAAAAAAGAAGTAGCTAAACGACTATCTGATATGGCATTGAATGAAACTTATGGTGATAAAAAAATAACTTGCCAAAGCCCTATTTACGCTGCTCATCAAATTGAAAAAGATAAAATAAAAATTCAATTCACCCACTCCGAAAATGGAATTGTATCCAAAGGAAATGAAATTACTTGCTTTGAAATAGCAGGTGCAGATAAGATATTTTTACCGGCTCAAGCTAAAATTGAAAATAACGGAGTGATCGTTTTTAATAAAAATATTAAAAACCCGGTTGCGGTTCGTTATGCATTTAATAATACAGCCATCCCTAATTTATTTAGCAAGGATGGATTGCCCGTGAATTTATTTAGAACAGATGATTGGGAGATGGATACAAGCCCGATCAAAAAATAATTATTTTAACTGTTTATAAGCAGCTTCCACTTTATATAATTGCGTTTTTAATGCAGTGAAAACTTGTTGTTGCTGTTGCGTTGGCGGAAAATCCGCACCATAAGTTTGACTCTCTTTGGTAATACTTAACATACGCTCCAATAGTTTGGCTGGATTTCTAAATATATCCATGCGAGCGCCTGTTAAGTGAATATCAAATAACTGTGCTTCTAATTGATACAAGGTTTTTTCTTGAGCGAGCGCTGCTACTGTGGCTTCTTTTAATAATTGAGCACGCTTGGTTTCCATTGTTGCAATCATGGATAAGCAAAGTTTAATATGCTTATTCAAATCCAAACCAAAGGCATATTGGTGTTGAATATCAATATCATTGGAGTGGATATTAGGATCTTTAAAAACTGTCAAATTTTGTTTTTGAATGAACCCTCCTACCTTAAGCACTACACTGTATAAGCCTGCTGGCACTTTAATAGGTTCCATACCTGGGCCAATATCTAAATCGTAAATATTTAATTTTCGATTACCCTCTTTATCCAATGCAACAAAATCCTTGTTATCGGGTTTGGTTTTTAAGGGGGGTAAAATAATCTCATCATGCACTAAGCCCCACCATACCCTATTCACTCCTTTATTTTTTGTGCCATTGATTGTGTTAATCGTATCTCCTTTTTGATTTAATATAAAAACAAAAATGGGAGTATTGGTGGTGTCAGGTAAAAAATAATTAATACTCGCGCCATAAGGCGGATTGCTTCCTGTGACCAATGATCCTTCAGTATGTATGCCAGGCTTGTTATTAAATCGATAAGCAGGACGAGGTGCTATTAGTTCTACTTTATTTTTTGCGATGTCCTTACTCCAAGCTCTGATTGGAGTAATATCGTCTAAGATATAAAATCCACGACCATAAGTTGCAATGACTAAATCACGAAAGTTTTTTTGAATTGCTAAATAATAAATGGGCGCAGGTGGTAAATTATTTTTTAACTGGACCCAAGTCATACCATCGTTTGGACTTATGTATAAACCATTATCAGTGCCTGCAAATAACAATCCTTTTTGAGTAGGATCTTCCTTAAGTGTATGCACAAATGAACTATTGCTTGCTGGTATTCCATTTCCGATAGCAGTCCAAGTATGACCAAAGTCGGTAGTTTTAAAAATATAAGGTTTAAAATCACCTAATTGTTGATAGCTGATAGTGATATATGCAGTTCCCACCGAAAAATGAGAAGGCTCAATACTTCGTATGGTTCCCCAAGGCGCTATGTTTTTTAAATATGAAGTAACATTGTTCCAAGTTTTTCCATCATTGGTCGTAACATTAATTTGTCCATCATTGGTTCCTGTCCACAACACGCCCGATTGCAAAGGCGACTCTGCAATCACATATAAAGTACATCCATCAAAAGTCATCAGATTATCAGAATTCATGCCTCCTGAATTTTGTTGGTGGCTTTTATCGTTAGTTGTTAAATCTGGACTAATGACTTTCCAGGACATCCCTCGATTGTTGGTTTTATGTACATATTGACTTCCTACATACACTACTCCTTTTTGATGTTTTGAAACAACCATTGGAAAATTCCAATGCCATCTGTATTTCATATCTGCTGGAGCCCAGCCAAATCCAGCTTCTGGCCATGCACGAATATCATGCGACAAACCGGTTCGAACATCTGTTACATCAAGTCCGCCATCATAACATCCTGAATAAATAATATTGGGATCAAAAGGATCTGGCTGTGCAAACCCACTTTCACATCCACCCACACCCTCCCATAAACCCAATGGAATAGCACCTTGCATACTAATTGCTGAAGTACGATACGAATAACCATCCTGCCTATTTCCCATCACATGATAAGGAACCATTTCATCAACAGCAACATGATACATTTGTGCAATAGGTAAATTTAAATTACTCCAGGACTTTCCGCCATTAAAACTCATGTTCATTCCAATATCATGAGCCACCATAATGCGATTTGCATTTTTAGGGTCAAACCATACGTCATGATTATCTCCACCAGGTACATAAGTACCATTGCCATTAAAAGTTTTTCCGCCATCTTTAGATTCCATAATAGTAACACAGATGGTATATAATTTATTTTCATCTTGAGTAGATACACGCACCCTTGTATAATAAGGAGCACGCTGGGCCATGGAATTACTTTCATACATGAGTTTCCAATGTTCCCCCGCATCCACCGATTTATATAAACCAGGTGCCTTGTCTTCAACTAATGCATATATAGTATTAGGATTGCTTTGTGCAAAATCAATTGAAGTTTTGCCAATTGGATGTTGCACACCCCCTGGCAAACCGTTATTCATGACCTGCCATGTTTTACCACCATCCATTGTTTTATAAAAACCACTTCCTGGACCGCCGCTATTTAAATTCCAAGTTTTAATATCCACCTGCCACATAGCGGCTACTAAATTTTTTGGATTCTTTAAGTTGATGGATAAATCACTACAACCTGTGAGTGCATCCACAAATAAAATTTGATTCCAAGTTAAACCACCATCTGTCGTTTTATAAACACCGCGCTCATTTTGAGGTCCATGCATATGCCCCATAGCAGCTACATAAACTGTATTTGTATCAGTGGGGTCAACTATCACTTTACTTATTAAAACGGTTTCTTTTAAACCTCTATTTTTCCATGTCTTTCCTCCATCAGATGATTTGTAAATACCATTTCCATTTGCATGAGCAGGTCGAATCACAAATGTCTCTCCTGTCCCCGCCCAAACCTGATTATGATTGCCTTCGGCAATGGCTAAGGCGCCAATAGATGCATTGTCCATGTCATCAAAAATGGGCTTCCAATTTATACCCCCATCGATGGTTTTAAAAATACCTCCCGAAGCCGCTCCCACATAGGACACCATTGGATTACCTGGCTCTCCTACCACTGCAATAGTACGATTGCCATCAGGTCCAATAAACCGAAATGGCATATTTGTAAATGGGTGAGTTACACCTTGTTGGGCAAAATTGCTTATTCCTAACAATAAAAAAGCAAAAGGAAAAAGTATTTTCTTCATATAAATTTCATTAATGATAAAATCAATCCTTGAATTTAATAAAAATAATGGGGGCCACCAAAGTAGTATTGAGGATGGCCTTTGTCACATGAATTATTTGTATATTTAAGAATCATAAAATTATATAAAATGCGATTCATAGCTACCATGTTTAACCGACCCAAATGTATAGGACTAATAATGGGTACTGTATTTATTATTTCCAACATAAATGCTCAATACATTGATCCCAGTTTATTGCAAGGATTAAAGTACCGAAATATTGGGCCACACCGTGCAGGTCGCACAGTAGGTATTACTGGCGTTGCTTCCCAACCCAATGTTTTTTATATAGGCGTCAACAACGGAGGCGTTTGGAAAACCAATGATTATGGCCATACATGGAATCCAATTTTTGATAGTCAAAATACAGGTTCAGTAGGTGATGTTGCTGTAGCTCCTTCTAATCCCAATGTAGTATATGTTGGAAGTGGAGAAGGTATTCAACGACCCGATTTATCAATTGGAGATGGTTTATATAAATCTACTGATGCTGGTGCAACTTGGACCAACATGGGCTTACATGATGCACAACAAATTGGAGGTATCAGTATTGATCCTTATAATGAAAATAGAATTTTTGTGGCAGCATTAGGTCATCCTTATGGGCCCAATAAAGAGCGCGGAGTATATCGTAGTTTGGATGGTGGAAAAACTTTAGAACAGGTTTTATATTTTGATGAAAATACCGGTGCTGTGCAAGTGGGTATCGATCCTAATAATACCAATATTGTTTTTGCAACTATTTGGTCGGCTCGACAAGGTCCTTGGGAAAATGGCGCATGGAATGGTGTTGCGAGTGGATTGTACAAATCAATAGACGGTGGTACCACTTGGAAAAAAATAACAAAAGGATTACCCACAACTACACAAGATGGATTAGGTCGCATTGGATTTACCATTGCGCCAAGTAATTCAAAAAGAATGTATGCTACAGTAGATGCAGAAAAAAATGGTGGCGTTTATCGAAGCGATGATGGAGGAGAATCATGGTACCTATTAACAGCAGATGGAAGATTTTGGGGAAGAGGTTCCGATTTTGCCGAAGTAAAAGCAGACCCAAAAAACG
Source organism: uncultured Bacteroidota bacterium (assembly GCA_903824725.1). Lineage (GTDB taxonomy): Bacteria > Bacteroidota > Bacteroidia > Chitinophagales > Chitinophagaceae > Sediminibacterium. Next base: position 61,114 of record CAIJXU010000029.1, read on the forward strand.
AAAACATTGTTTATTCAGCGAATGTAGTGATGTGGAAATCGATAGATGGTGGAAAAAACTGGACTGGTATTAAGGGCGCACCAGGAGGAGACGATTACCATCGCTTTTGGATCAATCCCAACAATACCAATATTATTGCCATAGGATTAGACCAAGGTGGCACGATCACAGTGAACGGCGGAGAAACTTATTCAAGCTGGTATAATCAAGCTACCGCTCAGTTTTATCATGTAAGTACTGATAATGCATTCCCTTATAATGTGTATGGTGGACAACAGGAAAGTGGCTCCATCGGTATCGCTTCTCGTTCTAATGATGGAGGTATTACTTTTAGAGAATGGCATTCTGTAGGTGTTGAAGAATATGGATATGTCGCTGCAGATCCTTTAGATCCAAATATTATTTATGGAGGAAAAATTACTAAGTATAATAAATTAACAGGGCAGGTACAAAACATTTCTCCTGAGACTTCACGCAAAGGAAAGTTTAGATTTATAAGAACAGCGCCTGTCCTTTTTTCACCTGTTGATAATAAAACATTATTTTATGCAGGCAATGTTATTTTTAAAACCACGACAGGAGGTGATTCTTGGGAACAAATTAGTCCTGATTTAACAAGAGAAAAATGGGAGATTCCTGAAAATGTAGGCATATTCAATACCCCAGATTTAAAAACGATGGCACAAAGAGGTGTAGTGTATTCATTGGCGCCATCCTATCAAGATATAAATACCATATGGGCAGGAACAGATGATGGTCTCATTCACATTACAAAAGATGGTGGTAAACATTGGAAAAATATTACACCAGCAGCCATTACATCATGGAGTAAAATTTCAATGATTGATGCAAGTAGGTTTGATGCCAATACTGCTTATGTGGCGGTCAATAGAATAAGATGTGATGATATGACACCGCATATTTATAAAACAACAGACGGAGGTGCTACTTGGAAAAAAATCATCCATGGTTTACCAAATGAGCCCATCAATACAGTACGCGAAGACGCGGTTCGTAAAGGATTGTTATTCGCAGGTTCTGAAAATGCAGTTTACTTTTCATTAGACGCTGGTGAAAATTGGCAATCACTTAGATTAAATATGCCTGCCACTTCCATAAGAGATTTAGTCATTAAAGACGATGACTTAGTTCTTGGAACACATGGACGAAGTTTTTGGATTTTAGATAATATCACGCCACTTCGTCAAATAAAATTAAGTTCACCAAAAGAGACTGTTTTATATAAACCACAACAAGCCATCCGCGTTCGTTGGAATATGAATACAGATACACCACTTCCTCCAGAAGAACCCGCTGGCGAAAATCCTCCCGATGGTGCAGTGATTGATTACTATTTAAACAGTAATGAGGATATGGTGCAATTAGATATTTTAAATGACAAAGGAATGGTTGTACGAAGTTTTAGCAATAAAGATACTATGTATGCCATACCGCCATTAAATATCCCATTATATTGGATTCGACCACAACAAATATTATCGGCAAGTGCAGGAGCGCATCGCTTTTTATGGGATATGAAATATGAACCCCTTAATGTACCCGTCTCTTATCCAATGACTTCGATAATACATAATACTGCTCCGGCAGCAACCGCCCCTTGGTTGATGCCTGGAAATTATACGATTCGTCTAAAAGTAAAGGATAAAGTATATCAACAAACCATGTCTTTGAAAATGGACCCGCGCGTAAAAACGCCAATAGCGCAATTACAAAAACAACATGATTTATCAATGATCTGTTATGAAGGTCGTAAAAAAACGATTAGCAGTTTTCCGCAATTAGCAAATAAATTTAGCGGACTATTTAATACCTTAGAACAAACAGATATGCCTCCTACCAAACAAATAGAAAAGGCTGTCATAGAAACACAACAAGCTTTAAATAAATTATTGCAAAAATGAAAAATAAATTAAGCTGCCCGCTTTTTGTTTATGTTTTTATTTTATGGTCCTTGTCTGCCTGCAAATCAAGCGGGATGTTATTGAAAGAAAAAAGTATTGACAATATTCTTTCTGCATATGAATCAACAGACAAGCCAGGCGCAAGTGTTTTGGTATTAAAAGACGATAAAATCGTATTTAAGAAAGGATATGGATTAAGCAATATTGCTACCAATGAAAGCATTCAACCTAATACCAATTTTAGATTGGCTTCTGTTACAAAACAGTTTACAGCCATGTCTATTTTAATATTAGCGCAAAGGGGTAAAATAAAATTAGAGGACCCGCTTTCTAAATATTTTTCTACTTTTCCAGCCTACGGTAAAGAGATAAAAATAAAACATCTTCTTACCCATACTTCAGGCTTAATGGACTATGAAGATTTAATGCCAGCAAATCAAACAATACAATTACATGATACCAATTGCTTGCAATTAATGTTTAAAGCAAATGGGTTATACTTTACCCCCGGCACTCAGTATAAATACAGTAATACAGGCTATGCAATTTTGGCATTGGTCGTAGAAAAAGTAACAGGTCAAGATTTTGCATTGTTTTTAAAGGAAAATATTTTTAAGCCTTTAAAAATGAACACAACGGTCGCATTTGAACAAGGAAAATCAACTGTACAAAATCGTGCTTATGGTTATTCATTAACTAATGGGAATTGGATAGAAACCGATCAAAGTCTTACTAGTGCTGTATTAGGAGATGGTGGTATTTATACAAATACAGTGGAAATGACACAATGGATTAAAGCCTTATCAAGTTATAAATTGCTTAGTCCCGAAATGCAAAATAACGCATGGAGTCGTCAAAAATTAAATTCAGGTGCACCTATTAATTACGGATGGGGCTGGGAAATAGAGGATTATAAAAATAGTACACATCCACACCATGGAGGAAGCTCCATTGGTTTTAGAAATCATATTCTTTTATTCCCAGAACAAAAGTTAATGGTGCTGATATTAACCAATCGCAATGAGGGAGATCCTATATTGGAAGCTAAAAAAATTGCAGACTTATATCTAAACTAATAGATAAGTATCTCAACTAATATATTCTTATGAAATCAACTATAAAATCCTTTAAATACCTAACTCCATTTGTTTTGTATGTGTTATCTCTTGCGGCATTTAATGGACATGGATTTATTTGTTGGTCCCCTTTATTATATACCTTTTTTTTAATCCCCTTTTTAGAACTATTCATTAAGGCAGATCCCAGCAACTTAGACGAAGTAGAAGAAGCATTGGTTAAAAAAAATAAAGCATATGACTTTATATTATATGCAGCAGTTGTGATGCAATATTATTCCTTATGGGTATTTTTCCATTCCTTACAGCAACCAAGCTTATCTAATTGGGACATTACCGGAAGGGTCATGAGCATGGGATTACTTTGTGCTACTTTTGGTATAAATGTAGCCCACGAATTAGGACATCGAGTAAATAAAATGGAGCAAACATTTGCAAAATTGTTGCTATTGACTAGTTTATACATGCATTTTTTTATTGAACACAATAAAGGGCATCATAAAAATGTCGCGACTCCTAATGATCCAAGTACAGCCAAATACAAGCAATCTGTTTATGCTTTCTGGGTGCAAACTCTAGTAGGTACTTACGTAAGTGCCTGGGAAATTACAAATGAGGCGCTTTTAAAAAAAGGAAAGTCTTGGTGGTCATTAGAAAATGAAATGTTATTATTTCAAATCATTCAACTGCTTTTTGTTGGAGGTATCTTTTATTTTTTTGGTGGTATGATTGCCGGCTTATTTATATTGGCTGCTTTAATGGGTGGCTTATTACTAGAAACTGTTAATTATATCGAACACTATGGTCTTTCGCGTCAACAAACTGGCGATGAACAATACGAACGCGTTCAGCCTCATCATAGTTGGAATAGCAACCATATCATTGGACGATTAATGTTGTTTGAATTAAGTCGCCACAGCGATCATCATTATTTGGCCTCACGCAAATATCAAATTTTAAGAAGTTTTGATAATGCTCCGCAAATGCCCACAGGATATCCTGGAATGATCTTACTTTCCTTATTTCCTCCATTATGGTTTAAGGTGATGCATCAACAA
>CAIJXU010000030.1 GCA_903824725.1 uncultured Bacteroidota bacterium
TAATAGGTTGTAAATATATAAATCAATGTTTAAACAACAAAATATATTTTTAGGTCGATTCTATGCCTATAATCTATTATCTTCGCCAAAATTTAGATTGTATGAATTTGCACGAATATCAAGCAAAAGAATTGCTTAAAAAGTATAATGTTCCCGTTCAAGAAGGTATCGCGGTTGAAACAGTGGACGCAGCTATTACTGCCTATCATAAAATAGCAGGCGAAACAAATAATAAATTTGCAGTAGTTAAAGCACAAATACACGCAGGTGGTCGTGGTAAAGGCAAAATTGTAGGTACTGAACAACGCGGTGTTGCAGTAGGGAAATCGGCAGCTGATATTGAAACATTTGCAAAAAATATTTTAGGAGGTACATTAGTTACCATTCAAACAGGTCCTGCAGGTAAATTGGTTTCAAAGATTTTAATTGCACAGGACGTGTATTATGAAGGACCTCAACCTACTAAAGAATTTTATTTATCAATATTATTGGATCGTTCAAAAGGAATGAATGTGATCATGTACAGTACTGAAGGAGGAATGGATATAGAAGAAGTTGCACACAATACACCTGAAAAAATATTTAAAGAGTGGATTCACCCAGGCGGCGGCTTACAAGGTTTCCAAGCAAGAAAAATTGCATTTAATTTAGGCTTAAGTGGTGATGCTTTAAAAAGTTGTGTAAAATTCGTAACTAATTTATACAATGCTTACGTTGGATTAGACTGCGGCATGTTGGAAATTAATCCGCTTTTCAAAACAAGCGATGATAAAATTATTGCAGTGGATTGTAAAATGAATATTGATGACAATGCTTTAATGCGCCATCCAGATTTATTAGCAATGCGTGATGTATCGGAGGAAGATGCTACAGAAGTAGAAGCGGGAGAATACAATTTGAATTTTGTAAAATTGGACGGTAATGTGGGTTGTATGGTGAATGGTGCAGGTTTAGCTATGGCTACAATGGATATGATTAAATTGAGTGGTGGCGAGCCCGCTAATTTTTTAGATGTCGGTGGTACTGCTAATGCTCAAACAGTAGAAGCAGGATTTAGAATTATTTTAAAAGATCCTAATGTAAAAGCGATTTTAATTAACATCTTTGGTGGTATTGTTCGTTGTGATCGTGTTGCTGCTGGTGTTATTGAAGCTTTCAACAAATTAGGTAATATTAATATTCCCATCATTGTTCGTTTACAAGGAACCAATGCAGTGGAAGCTAAAAAATTAATTGACGAAAGTGGATTGAAAGTGCAATCTGCCATTCAATTGAGCGAAGCCGCTGCTTTAGTAAAACAAGCCGTAGCTTAGTTTTAATCCTCTTATGATTTTTAAAATACCCGTGAGTTTTCGCGGGTATTTTTTTTCAATTCTATTTAATCTTTTGGTAATAGTTTCACCTCAGTGAGCGCACTAAATAAATAAACTTGCCCAGTAGCTACTTCGACACATTCAATTCTAATTCGTCGTTTTTTACCACGCTTAAAAATTTTACCATTGAGCGACTCAAATAAAGTACCCTCTGCAATGTGCGCAACCCAATTCACCCCCTCCTTTTTAATTTCATTATAACGTCTCAAAACCAATAACAACTTCGTTTCCCCATTTGCGGTAGCAGCAGGATTTAGCAAGGTCTTGTTCAGTGCTTTTTTAATATCTACTGGGAATATGTCCATTTGAATAAAGGAAGCCAATAAACGACCGTAAATACTTTTCCATTCTTTCCCATGTGCTTCTACCCTATTTTTGAATTGTTCGTAACATAATAAATGCGCAAGCTCATGCAACAATGTGATCAAAAATTCATATTTATTTAAATTACCATTGACCGTGATTTTATGATTGGCTCCTAAAAAAGCATGTCTATAATCCCCCAAGACCGACTTCCTTGCCTTGGTGACTGTTAGATGAACTTTGTATTGGTTAATTAATCCAACCACTGGATCAAATGAACCATCGGGCAAATATGCATTTAGTGCATGTAATGGATGTTCGACCTTTGCCAAATGATTTTAAATTAGAAATTGTGAGTAAAGTATATAAATCTATTTTTTTATGGCCCATTTAATCTCCAACCAAGTATAAATTAAATACATACCCATACTCGCCAGCAAAGTAACCATGCCTACAGGTACATTGGTTTGTTTTACATATATAATTGCAGCGCCAATAAAAACAACCATCTTTAATAAAGTGCCTAAAATAACAGACCGAACCATAGCATTAGGATTGGTCTTATCTACCTTATTGATTCTAATAAAATTAACAATGGCCATCATGAACAACATTAAATTAACAGCCATCAAAAAAGTAACTTTTAAGGAGGCGATTACAAATAAGCCAGACGATGCTTGGTGCTGATATCCATATAAACCAAGGGCTAATAAAATAAAAGTAACCATTACTGGTATAAAATGTTTTGTGGTCATAATTGTAATTTAATATCGACTTTTACTGGTTTTTGGGTTGCGTTTCTTTAATAATCCGAACTAAAGTATACAAAATAAAAATGGATGGTAAAATCCAAGCAAAACTATTTTTATAATGAAAATAAGCGTCAATTTTTTTTCCTACATACAATAATAGTAACAACCCTGTCATTAACTGTGTACCCAATCCAGCATACTTAGACCAATTGGCTGTAGATTTAATTATTTTTTTATCGTGGGTATTTAAAGGCACAAAAAATTAATCTTTTGAAGGTAAACTTTCGGGTAATTTTAAAGGAAGGGTATCCAATGTTTGGACATTCCCTTCGGTGAGTACTTTTTTTAGCCCTTCCAAATACTGCTCTTTATAATGTAAAGTTTGTTCTAAGGAGTCGGTTCTTATTTTTAGTAATTGAAGTGCTGTTTGGCTTTCTTTGGTTCCATAACCAGGAATGTAGTATTTCAGTGGCGTAAATGCAATTAAAGCAATAGTCAACCCTACTAATAAAATAAAGCTCACGCTAAAGCCAATATAAACTGAAGTTCTAGACAATCTAAAGGCGATGACTTCGTCGTAAGTATCATCATTCATGATGACTAAACGATAGGTATTACTAGTTCGTTTAAATGTATTGTTATCGTCTAAAATTGCCATAATAAAAGTTGCTTGATAAAGATACAAAATAAACAGAATTAATTGTAATTTTAGTCGACATTAGTCCTACTATGCAATTGTTGAGAAATCCTATAAAAAGCTGGTTTTATCGAATCCTCTTATTAAGCACTATTTGCTTAATTCATACCTGTCTATTGGCACAGGATACGACAAAATCAATACTCAATATTAATAATAGCAAAATAATTAAAAAAGTAAATAGTCTTTTAGATAGTAATCAAAAAAAGATCAACAACTTTTTATTTAAAAATTTAGATAAAATCAAAACAAAATTAGATAGTACCACTCAAAAATTTGTGCCTTTGGAAGAAGAACGACCTCTCCCCTATGAAATATTATTGAATAAAAAATATAACCTTGGGCGCAGAGCTTATCAAAATACTGTTTCGCAATTTAATTATATTTTTCACGCCAAACAGGAACTTTTAGATTTCATTGAAGATGCAAGATTAAATTTACAAGAAGATTACACCAATTTACTACCCTTTTATGATTATGATTTAAATTTTATAGCAAAGAAAGATATAGACTCCATCATTTATAGATGTAATGCGAATATTGTTTTACATGACTTACGAAGCAATTGGGTGGATGATTCGTATTTACTTTTAGCAAAAGCATACTTATTTCATAAAAATTTTGATACAGCTGGCAGCTTACTGCAATATATTAACTACGCATTTGATGCTAAGGAAAATGGAATGGACATTCCAATTGGAAGTAATTTGAGAAATACCAATGGAAAATTTAGCATAGCCACAAAAGAAGATAATCGTTTTTATGAGAATAGAAATATTCGAAATGAAAGTATGTTGTGGCAAGCACGAAATTATTTTGAAACCAACTCGTTAAATGAAGGTTTAAGTTTATTGCAATTGTTAAAATCAGACGCCTTTTTCCCTGCACGACTATACCCTTTTTTAAGTGAACAATTAGCTTTTGGCTATTATCAAAGTGAATTATATGATAGTGCTGCCAATTACTTAATCAAAGCCCTCCCCAACGCACCTGATAAAATGGCTAAAACTAGATGGTATTATTTGATAGCTCAATTATGGGAAAAATCTAATAATGATAAGAATGCCTATGCTTGGTATGAAAGAGCACACAAATTTTCACTTAACCCATTGATTAGCGTATATGCAAAAATAAATTTAATAAAAATAGATTTTAAGCAGAATCAAACTCCTTGGCTTGAATTAGCAAAGTCACTTGAACGAATGTCAAAAAAGGAAAGATATAAGCCATTTAATGATATCATTTACTTTGAAATGGCCAAATTAGCAATTCAAAACAAAGCATTAGACAAAGCCAATGAATGGTTACTGGTATCCATCAAAAAAAATGAAAACGGATTAATTCAAAAGCAGAAAGCATTTGAACTTCTGGCAGCCATCAATTACAATATAAGCCAATATGATGTTTCTAAATTGGCTTATGATAGCTTAAATATCATTCTAAAAACCAACCCTGATTTTGATAAGATAACAGATCGAAAAAAATGGCTTCCTCAAATACAAATCAATGATAAAGTCATTCAACAACAAGACACCTTACAATGGATTTATAAATTAGACAGCAATTTACAAGTAGCGCAGTTTGAAAAATGGCAGAAAAGTGAAAAAAAGAAATCAGCTCAATTGCAAATACTATTTATTGACGAAACAATCAAAAAGGCAATCTCAAAAAATCTATCCAATTACAATTTAACCAACAACCCAGGATTTGGGAATAATTCTTTAAGTCAAAATCGAAACGAAGGAGGTGATTTTTATTTTGAAAACTCAAATTCCGTTGAATTAGGTAAACAAAATTTTATTCAAAAATGGGGTAATCGTCCAAACGTAGATCAATGGCGTAGAAAAACAAGTAACGCAATTATTTATAAAACATCCACAAGTACCGAATTAGCCCAAAACCGTTATCAACAAGACAGCACTAAAGTGATTGGCTCAATTACAAATACTACAAATACAGAAAATTCTGTTACCACAGCTCAACTTATAAAGAACGAAGAATCATTAAAACAATCTAAAATTGAATTGAATAAAAAAGCATTTGAAAATGCTCAAATATTTCTTTTGCAACTTAATGATTTTGAAAAAGCCCTCCCTTTATACAAAAGAGTAATTAATTTAAATATCGACTCTGTAATGACAGAGAGAAGCTTATTAGATATCGCAAGTCAATATATCCACATAGGCCATAAAGCTTCAGCAGACAGTGTCATAAAATTAGTTCAGCAACAATTTCCAAGCGGAATTTACTTTACAAAAAAATCAAATGTTGAAAGTAAAAAAGCAAAGGATAAGAGCGTTGAAGAAAACTATAAAGAAGCTTATTTTTTAGCACAAATTGGAAATTGGAAAAATTTATCCAATGTAACCCCTTTGTTAGATCAGCAACTCAGAAATACAAAGTGGCTTGCCGCCTACCAGTTTTTAAAAGTTAAAATGTACGCCCAACAACGAATGGATAGTGCTGCACTAGTACTCTTGGATTCTATTATTTATCTCCATCAAAATGAACGTATTCGTGATAGAGCCAAAAATATCATCGAAGAAATTAAAAATAGAAAAGAGACTGAACTGTATTTATCTAAATTAAACTCTGATTCTTTAAAAACCACTACCCAATTAATTGATTTGTCAAGCAAAATAAAGAAGGAATTGTTGGTCACAAATAACCCTACCCCCATCTCCCCTATAATCGATTCAACTCAAAAAGCTGCTATAGAGGATGGCTTATTTTTTACCAAAGATGAAACAGAATCTCATTATATTGCCCTAGTTACCAATAATGTTAAAGAAATTATGGTAAAGGAAGTGGTAAATGCCATGACTTATTTAAATAAGGACGAATTTTCGAAACAAAAATTAGATGTAACTTACCTTGAATTTGATGAAAATGTATTTACTGTCTGGATCGGACCCTTTGAAAACTTAAATAGTAGTCTCAGTTACTTAAATAAAATAAAAAATAGACTTAGTACAGAATTATTGTCATTTATTCCAGCCAAACAATATGAATTATATATCTTAGGGAAGTCAAATATTGTTCAAATAAAAAACAGGGGGCACTTACAAAAATACAAGGCTTACATGTTCAAAAATATTTATAAATAATAAAGAGTTATCATTGAAACCCACAACAAGCCATACAGATAAACCTAAAAATTGGGTGCGCCTCTTTTGGAAATATTATTTCATTACTGCGGGTGTGATTTTATTATTTTTATTGATGCTTAATTTTGGTTGGATTGGGGATATGCCCGATTTAGATGATATTGAAAACCCAACGGCTTCCCTAGCAAGCCAAGTATATGCCCAGGATGGCACTCCAATGGGAAAATATTATTTAGAAGATCGTATAAGTGTCAAGTTTCGTGATATCAGCCCCTATCTAATTCAAGCCTTAGTAGCGACTGAGGATAAAAGGTTTTATGATCATTATGGCATTGATGGAGAAGGCTTGATTCGAGCTGTTGCCTTTCTTGGAAGCCAAGGTGGCGCTTCCACTATTAGTATGCAAACTGCAAAAAATTTATTCACTAACAATTGGAGTACTAAAAATAAATTTTTAAGATTAATCCAAAAAATAAAGGAAAGTATTATAGCCATAAAATTAGAACGCAACTTTACTAAACAAGAAATATTAACGCTATATCTAAATACAGTTCCATTTAGTGATAATTTATTTGGAGTTAGTAACGCTTCTCGCACTTTTTTCCAAAAAGAACCTGACCGATTAAGTATCGAAGAAGCCGCCCTATTAATTGGGATGATCAATGCCCCTACTAAGTATAATCCTAATCGAAATCCCAAATTAGCCTTAGAAAGACGCAATCTTGTGATTAATCGTATGGCGGCGCAAAATTATATTAGCACCGACCAAGCCGAACAAATGAAGCAACACCCTATTGTTACCAATTATCGAAAACTAGATGAAAATAATGGACTAGGTCCCTATTTTAGAATGACTTTAGGGGAGTATATGAAAAAGTGGTGTAAGGAGCATAAAAAAAATAACGGCGACGCCTATAATTTATACCGTGATGGATTAAAGATATATACGACCATCAATCCACGTATGCAGTTGTATGCGGAAGAAGCAGTAGCAAGACATATGGCTTATTTACAACGTGAATTTAATAAGCAAAACAATATTAAGTCTGGGAAAATTTGGAATGACTTTAGTGCCCAATTAGAATTGGCGATCAAACAAACAGATCGTTGGAGAAATGGCAAAAAAGATGAAATGGAGGATGCAGCCATTCGAAAAACATTTGACGAGCCTATTAATATGCGTGTTTTTGCATGGAACAAAAATCGATTTATTGACACCACGATGACGCCATTAGATTCTTTAAAATATCATAAGCAAATGTTGCAAACTGGTTTTTTAGCAGTGGATCCTTTCACAGGCGAAGTCAAAGCTTGGGTAGGTGGTGTTGACTTTAAAACTTTTAAATTTGATCATGTTAATATTAATACAAGGCGTCAAGTAGGATCTACGATTAAACCATTATTGTACTCCTTGGCTATTGAAAAAGCAGGATTGACTCCATTTACAATTGTACAAGATCAACAACAAAATTTTGAAGGATATGGTATGGTGCCTAATACTCCAAGAACATGTACTGGTATGTCCATGCCAATGGCACAAGCCTTAGCTGAATCACGGAACTGCGCTTCGGCTTATATTATGAAACAAATCAACGGTAAAGGGAACGAAGCGGCAAAACAATTTGTTGACTATCTTAAAAAATGCAACGTACAAGCCGACCTTTCTCCTTATCCCTCTATTGCATTGGGTGCAGTCGAAATATCATTATACGAAATGGTTCAAGCTTATACCATGTTCCCTGGCGGGGGCTACAATGCACAGCCTTTATTTATAAATCGAATTGAAGATAAAAACGGTAACGTACTGGAAAGTTTTTCACCACAAAGAAGAAAAGTAATTAGCGAGGTAACCGCCTATTCGGTAGTAAGCATGATGCAAGGTGTTATTTCAAAAGGAACTGGTCGAAGCTTGTATTCATTTGATATAAAAGCACAATCCATTGCAGGTAAAACAGGTACGACCAATGATAATAGTGATTTATGGTTTATGGGTTATACCCCTCAATTATTAGCGGGCGCTTGGGTAGGATGTGATGATCGATACATTCGTTTTTCAGATAATTATTTTGGACAAGGCGCGCACGCTTCTCTTCCTATTTGGGCTTACTTTATGAATAAGGTGACTGCCGATCCTGCATGTAATTTAGATCCCAATGCGAACTTTGAAAAACCATCTAATATTATAGGTGATTTTAATAATATCAATTTTGTTTCAACAGACAGTACCCTTCTTGATACTGAAATCCCATCCTTAATAAAGGACGATGAAATTAAAGGCGAATCGGATTATGTGATCCCCGCAGCAGAAAAACCAATCAAAAAGGAACCAGCCCCAACAAATAAGGAGGCCTTAAAACCTAAAGCTTTATTTCCTGTAAAGAAAAAATAAATTATTTATTTTTTAATTGATACATCACCGAAAAATGATGGTACATATTTTTTTGAAAAAAAGCGTTTCCATATTGGATTTCCATTCGAGATAATTGCAAGGCCAATCCTGTGCTAAACCCATTGAATCCATTTTGTTGATTTTGGATATTTAAATCAAAGCGACGCATAAAATTGTATCCTAAATTTAAGGAAACTTGATCGCCAATAAATACTTCGCCAGACAGTATTAAATGATTAAATAAGTTTTGAAGAGACCCTGGCGAATTATAGCCTTGCTGGGTATTAAAGCTGGTATCATTATAAGCCAAACGCCATAAAGATAATTTTTCGGCTGTGATTGAAAACTGAAAAGGCGCATTTTCTAATTTTTTTGTCCAGCCTACAATTAAATTAAAAGGGAGCTCTTCCTTAGCCATATAACTAGTTAATTGGGTTCCCAAATTTTTAACCAATATGCTTACTTGAGATAATTGGTTGCTAGATTGATAACTTAAACCAATATCCATAGCGAGTCCACTTGACTTATACAATCCATAATTAGAATGTATATACTTTAAAGTAGTCCCTATATAAATGTTTTTTATATAGTTGGCTGCCGCGGACAATTGAACACTATAGTCATTGGGATGAAAATCACCCAACTGACTTCCAGCGATATCGGTCATTGCTACAGTCCCATAATCCATATAATGGATACCCCAACCAATTGTCAATTTTTTATTACTTATATAATTTGCCCCGCTGAAATCATATTGTTTAATGTCAGCTAAATAAGGCTTCACACTTAAATGCAGCCAACCATCCATTGTTGGAGAGAGTAAAGAGGGATTATACATTGCCAATCCCAAATCTGGCTTGATACTACTAATATTAATACCCCCTAAAGCGGTTGCTTTTGACGAATAAGGTAGCGTTAAAAAATTATATACCGCATTACCTTCCCTACCTCCTATATTATCAATAGTCGTTTGTCCTTGTAATGAAATATTACAAAAAAATAATGCTAAAATAAAAACCCCTAGCTTATGTATTTTTTTGAATGAATGACGCATACTACAAAGCTAGGGGTTGAAAGGGTTATCATCAACTTAAACTAATGCTAAATCTAGCACTTGTTGCATATTTTTTACATAATGAAATTGTACCCCTTTGATAAAGGTCTTGTCAATTTCATTCACATCTTTCTCGTTTTGCCAACACATAATAATCTCTTTCATGCCCGATCTCTTGGCGGCTAAAATCTTTTCCTTTATGCCTCCCACTGGTAATACTTGACCACGCAAAGTAATTTCGCCTGTCATTGCCAAATACGGTTTTACTTTACGACCTGTAAATGCCGAAGTAAGTGCAGTCAACATCGTAATACCCGCACTAGGACCATCCTTGGGAACAGCTCCTTCAGGCACATGCACATGTATTGATTTGGAAGTAAACAATGCTGGATCCACTCCTATTTTTTTGGCATTGGCTTGTAAATAAGTAAGCGCTGTATCGGCACTTTCTTTCATGACATTACCTAAGTTACCCGTCAATTTCATACCTCCTTTGCCATCGGCCAACAATACTTCAATAAATAAAATATCCCCTCCTACATAAGTCCAAGCCAATCCAACCGCCACCCCCGGCATATTCACGGTTTTATAAATTTCATTGCTGTATTTTGCTTGCCCTAAAATTTTAAGTAAGTCTGGTTTGGTCACAGTAGCTTTGACTTTATATTGATAAGCTAATTGCTTCGCTTGATATCGCATAATAGAAGCTAATTGTCTGTCTAATTCACGCACCCCACTTTCTCTTGTATAATCCTCAATCACTTTTTCTAAAACAGTATCGGGCAACTTAAAATTAATTTTAGAAAGCCCATGCGCTGCTTTTTGCTTTGGAAATAAATGCCTTTTAGCAATTTCTACTTTTTCTTCTACTGCGTATCCACTTAAATCTATAATTTCTAAACGGTCTCTTAAAGCGGGTTGAATACGACTAATATCATTCGCTGTTGCAATGAATAAGGTTTTACTTAAATCATATTCCGTTTCAAGATAGTTATCGTAAAAGCTATGATTTTGTTCGGGATCCAATACTTCTAATAATGCAGAGGAAGGATCGCCTCGGTGGTCGCTGCCAATTTTATCAATCTCATCCAATATCATAACTGGATTGGATGTTTTTACTTTACGCAAGCTTTGAACAATCCTGCCAGGCATAGCACCAATATAAGTTTTACGATGTCCCCTAATTTCACTTTCGTCATGTAATCCGCCTAAACTTACTCTAATATATTTACGACCTATAGCGTGAGCGATTGACTTTCCCAATGAAGTTTTACCAATACCTGGAGGGCCTAAAAAACATAAAATTGGACTTTTCATATCCCCTTTTATTTTAAGCACCGCTAAATATTCTAAAATTCTATTTTTAATTTTACCCATCCCATAATGATCCGCATCTAATACTTTTTTTGCATTTTTTAAATCATAATTGTCGTCGGTATATTCATCCCAAGGCAGGTCTAATATTAAATCAAGATGATTGTACACCACCGAATAATCAGGGGTACTAGAATGCATCCTTTCTAATTTCTCCAACCCATTTTGAAATAATTTTTTAGCACTGTCGGGCCATTTTTTATTTTCGGCCTTCTTTTTCATTTCCGCTAACTCGCGGTCATTGGCATCCCCACCTAATTCATCCTTGATGCTCTTTAATTGCTGTTGTAAAAAATAATCTCTTTGTTGTTTATCAATTTCGGTACGCGTTTTATTTGCCACCTTATTTTTTAACTCAACAAATTGTAATTCCTGTTGTAAATGCTGAATTAATTTTTCCGCTCTCAAGGAAAGATTGTTTTGCTCTAATAGTCCTTGCTTGTCTACAATTTCAACATTTAAATTGCTGCTTACAAAGTTGATTAAGAATAATGGGTTTTCAATATTCTTTAAAATCATTGCCGCTTCTGATGGGAAATTTGGCGACAACTGAATAATCTGTGTCGCTAAATCTTTTATATTGGATAAGTAAGCTTGAAAATTTTGATCCTCTTTCCCTACTTTTTCTTCTACTAATACTTTAATACTTGCTTTAAAAAACGGATCCTCTTCCTTCATCTCCAACAACTCAAAGCGTTTTTTGCCTTGAATAATTATAGTAGTGCCGCCGTCCTGCATTTTAATCATTTTAATGATTTTTGCAACGGTTCCTATAGCACATAAGTCGACGGGCGTTGGATCTTCAATATTGCCATCTTTTTGCGACACCACTCCTATGAGTTTATCTTTATTGTATGCGGCTTTTACTGCTTGAATACTTTTATCTCTTCCCACTGTTATGGGTATTACGACCCCTGGAAATAAAACAGTATTGCGCAGGGGCAAAATCGGAATGATGTCTTCAATGATCATATCCTTGTCCCCTTCCATATCCTGTTCATTAAATGAAAATAAGGGTATGAATTCATTATCCTCCTCGGCTCTAAATAAGAAATTATTGTCCACTGTTACTCAAATTTTAATAGTCAAATTGACATACCCTAGATCTAAAATAGCTTTAAGGTCATATCTACCCTAATAAGGCAATATTAGTGCCAAAGATGGGAAATTATCATAGGATTTCTACTGGATGGCCTTAAAATAAAAAATCCTTCCCAATATTATCGGGAAGGACCTTCTTGCAAGAAGTTATTTTATAAACTTCTGAGATTACTTCTTTGCAGCAGTATCTGTTGTTGCAGCAGCAGCTGTATCAACAGTTGCAGTTGCAGTAGTGTCAACAGTTGCAGTTGCAGCTGTATCAGTTTTTGCTTCAGTAGAAGCACCACCACAAGCAGTTAATGCAGCGATAGCTAAGATTGCGAATACTTTTTTCATTTTAAAAATGGTTTTAAGTTTGGTATTTAATACGGATGCGAAGATATTGTTATGTGTCAAAAAATCCAAATTTTGGTTAAAATTTATTTTTTTCTGAAATAAATCCTGATGGGGACCCCTGTAAACTTGAAATTAGCCCTGATTTGGTTTTCAAGGTAGTTACGATAAGGGGTTTTGATATCATCTGGGAAATTGGTAAAAAAGGCGAAACTAGGCACTCTTGTAGGCAATTGTGACACAAATTTGATTTTAATAATATGCCCTCTCACCACCGGCGCTTGGTAATTTTGTACCACTTTTAACATAATATCATTCAGTTTAGAAGTAGCCACTTTACGGTGCTTATTCTCATATACATCCAAGGCGAGTTCAATTGCCTTAAAAATTCTGGTTTTTTCAAGTGCAGATATAAACAATACAGGAACATCCGTAAAAGGTGCCAGTTTGTCCTTCAACACTTTCTCGTAATCCCTTGCTGTATTGGTCTCTTTTTCAATCAGATCCCATTTATTCACCAATACTACAATTCCCTTCCCTTTTTTAGCGGCCAAGCCAAATATGCTTAAATCCTGGGCAGTGACTCCTTTTACAGCGTCAATGACCAATAAGCAAACATCTGCCTCATCCATGGCTTTAATAGCACGTATAATTGAATAAAATTCTAAATCATCTTTCTCCTTATTTTTTCTTCTAATACCTGCTGTATCAATTAAAACAAATTCCTTTTGGAACATATTATAATGGGTATGTATGGTGTCACGAGTCGTACCTGCAATATCCGATACAATGGTTCTATCCTGTCCAATCATGGCATTCAATAAGCTTGATTTACCCACATTAGGTTGTCCCATAATGGCGATCTTAGGAATAGCAATTTCCTCCTCAGGATCGGCACCTTCAGGCAAATCAGCATTGACAACTTTGACAGGCTCATCTTTCATTCCTGTGGTCACAGCATCTAATAATTCGCCTGTACCACTTCCCGAAATCGAACTCACAAAATAATTGTGCTCAAAGCCCATACCATAGAACTCGGTTCCTTCTAAAGCCCTAGTTGAGTTATCTACCTTATTCACGCACACATATACTGGCTTTGTACTTCTACGAAGCATATTGGCCATAGAGGAGTCTAGATCGGTTAAACCGACTGCTGCATCCACCATAAAGATGATGGCATTGGCTTCTTCAATGGCTATCTTAACTTGTTTGCGAATTTCAGTTTCAAACATATCACGAGAATCGGGTACAAAACCGCCTGTATCAATGACATTAAATGTTTTACCATTCCATTCGGTGACCCCATATTGGCGGTCTCTAGTTACACCACTAATATCGTCCACAATAGCTTTACGCTCCTCTAAGAAACGATTAAACAAAGTACTTTTCCCTACGTTAGGCCTTCCAACAATGGCCACTGTATAACTCATAATAAATTAAATTTAATATTCAA
>CAIJXU010000031.1 GCA_903824725.1 uncultured Bacteroidota bacterium
ATTATTTTTAATTTATCATATTGTTTTGCTCAAACAAATACTGAAAATTGGGACACTAAATGGTATACAAATTATTCAGTAGAAAGTTTTAAGCAATTACCTTTAATACATCGCAAAATATATGATTCTATTTTTGATTATAGATTGCTAGATGCTGCAGTATTTTTTAGGACAAATGAAGAGCGAATAAAATATAATTTACCTGAATTTAAATTCTCTATGGAACTTGAGAAAACTGCATTAGGACATTCTATTGATATGGTACAAAATAATTTTTATTCTCATGAAAGCCCTGTTAAAGGTAAAAGAACTCTTTCAGATAGATTAGCACTCTCAGGTATTAAAAACGTTGCTGGTTCTGAAAATATTTATGATTATAACGATGCAGATCCATCATATTGGTCATTGGCTAATCAATTAGTTGAAGGATGGATGAATTCACAAGGTCATAGAGAAAATATTTTAAACCCGGAATATAAATTTTTAGGTTGTGGCGTTTGGCCATATGACAATAAAGAATGGCCAGCATTTTATTTTTTTAAATCAACACAAAATTTTTGTTCCAATTTTACAAAGAAACCAATTCAAATAATCGATATCCCCATTCTGAAAAATTAGTAATATTACACTATACAGCTATTAAATACCTTGGGTAGCTTATAGCACTTTCATTTATTGTCTATTTATAGTTTAACTCCTGTAACAGAATAACAATGATAGATTGTTTCTTTTAATACGATTATATAAATAAGGAGTATTCAAGTTGTCAATGTTCCAAACGGTTAGGATTGTTATATTTACTCCAATCTTATTAAATGGCTTAAAGCTTAATAATGCTGAGGCAAGAAATAACCCTACTAAAAAGCCGTTCCGATTACTCAGGACGGCTTTTGTTTTTGTTTCAGAGGGAAGAAATTAAATTTCTTTATATAGTTGAATCTATAAATAACTTGTAGAGTCGTATTTATCTATAAAGTATTTTACCAAATATAAGTACCAACAGATCCGGGCTCTAAATTTGTCGTTGCCCACTTTCCATTGTATTTAATATTATATGATTCTGCAGTATTGCCATCATTTAATACAATCATTACTATTTTACCTACAGGTGTTTTAAAAGCCACATTATATAAGTTACCTACATTATTACTTCCAATACGAATAGATCCTACTGGCACAAATTTAGAAGCATGTGCGATGATATAATAAGAAACATTACGTGTGATCACTGAATTGTCTATTGTGATGGCTCCTTGGCATGAAGTACAACCACCTGGTGTATGCGGATTATAGGATGGGTCACTTGCCAAATTCCACTCCAACGCTACCTTACTCCAATTTCGAACCGATCCAATAATAACATTTTTCGTATGCCATCTTAAATCACCAGCAAATTCTCCATTACCTGAAGTCCACTGTTCGGTAAAATATAATCCTTTATCGGGAAAAGCATTATGCACTTGTGTTAATGCACTGATATCGCCTGAATACAAATGAAAAGCAGATCCTGAGACATAGGATCTTGCTATATTATCATTTAAAATTGAAATTGGATATTGTGGTTGATCGCAATTATGATCATAAATAATAATTTTTGTTTTTATGCCGGCGGCGCTAAATGCAGGGCCCAAATGATTCTTAATAAATTCAGTTTGTTCAGTTGCAAGCATATACAAACTGGGATTATTGCCTGGATGTAATGGCTCGTTCTGAGGAGTAATGGCATCTATTGTAATGCCATTTTGTTTCATTGCTTGTACATATTTTACAAAATATTGTGCATACACACCATAATACTGAGGCAATAGGCTTCCACCCACAGATAGCTTGTTACTTTTCATCCAAAGTGGCGATGACCAAGGACTACCCATAATTTTGATATTAGGGTTGATCGCAATTATTTCCTTTAACAAAGGAATCAAGTTGGTCATGTCTGGTGATAAACTAAACTTATTTAAATTAATATCCGTTTGGTCTGTAGGAATGTCATTATAAGAAAAAACAGATGCATCTAAATCAGATGCGCCAATACTTACTCTCAAATAATTAATTGATATTGAATTTGTATTTTGACCAAATAACTCTTGTAATAAATCTTTTCTAGATGTACTACTTAATTTATTTATTACTTGTGCACTGCCACCAGTTAAAGTATAGCCGAATCCTTCCATGTCTTGAAAACTAACGGCATCGTCAATTTCAATATTATTATAATTATTAAACGCGGTTCCGAATTTTAAAACGGTAGATTGCTTTTCAAGCTTTACAGTTTGATTAGATTTAGTTAACCAAAATTCAATATCGGTTGTCACAGGAGTTTTAGTGCCGTCGACAGGCGGAATAATGGCTGCTGTGCTCGAAGGTGAACAATTCAAAATAGAGATCCCTAATAAAAGCGCTGCCGTTAATTTCATTACCAAAATATTTTTTAATTTGTACTTCTTCATTTTTGATTCAACTAAGTATTTCTACTTTGGAAAATTATTTCTTCAACTCAAAACTTGCTTGCAATCGAATATCTTCAGACGAAGATCCAATCATCAATTCGAAATCAGTAGGTTCTGCATCCCACTTTAAATTAGAATTGAAAAATGAAAGCTTCTCTTTATTAATATTAAATTGAATTTTTTTACTTTCCCCTGGCGTTAGCATGATTTTTTTAAAATCTTTTAATGCTTTGACTGGCATCACTACCGAGGCATGTTTATTATGCAAATACAATTGAGCTACTTCTTCGCCAGCTATTTTTCCCGTATTCGTTAATGTAAAAGAAACCGAAATAGAATCCTTCATATTCATATTCTTATTACTTAACACCAAATTAGTATATGAGAAATTAGTATAGCTTAAGCCAAAACCAAATGGAAATTTTGGAAATATACTTTCATCTAAATAAGATGAATTATAAATATGATTTTTATCGTCCAATGCAGGTCGTCCCGTATTAAAATGATTATAATAAATAGGAATTTGTCCTACACTCGCTGGAAAAGTCATTGGTAATTTAGCCGATGGATTATAATCTCCAAATAACACATCCGCAATTCCATTGCCAGCTTCACTTCCAAGCCACCAGGTATATAAGATAGCAGTTGCATTTTTAGCCGTATAGTTAAATACTAATGGTCGTCCTGCATTAATTAATACGACAACTGGTTTGCCAGTAGCTAATAATTGTTGTAATAATTCTTCCTGAACCCCTGGTATATTAATATTACTTCTGCTTTTGGCTTCCCCGCTCATATCCCTTTTTTCACCAATACTTAATATCACCACATCAGCTTGGTTAGCAACAGATACGGCTTCACTAAATCCCGATTTATTATTTCCTTCAATATCACATCCTTTAGCATATAATAAACTAGTGCCAGGACCAATTTTATTTTGTAAACCTTCCCATTGAGATACAATAAAATTTGAATCGACACCGGGTATCGACACATCCCAAAAACCTTTATTCTCAATCAAAGATTTTACAAGTGGTCCGATAAATGCAATTTTTTTATAATTCTTGGAAAGGGGTAAAATATTATTATTGTTTTTAAGTAATACAATGCTTTTAGCGGCCATTGTTCTCGCAGCTGCTTGATGCGCTGGGTTATTTAATGCAGCCTGCTCGCGCATTATATTTGAAAACTTATAAGGATTGTCAAATAACCCCATTTCGAATTTCTTAATCAATATTCTTTTAACTGCATCATTCACTAATTCAATATTGATTTTACCATCTTTAACAAGTTGGGCTAAATTATTTTTAAACGCCCTGCTTTCCATGTCCATATCGGTACCAGCCATTAATGCTGCAGCCGCTGCCTCACGCGTATCTTTAACATAACCATGATTAATGAGCTCTCCAATAGAGCCCCAATCACTCACTATGAATCCTTTAAATCCCCATTTTTCTTTTAAAATTGTTCTTTGCAAGAAGTTATTTGCAACTGCTGGTATACCATTTAAATCATTAAATGAGTTCATAAAACTTGCAGCACCCGCATCTACAGCGGCTTTGAATGGCGGTAAATAAATTTCATATAATTGCCTTTCACTCATGTCCACTGAATTATAATCTCGGCCACCCACTGCTGCGCCATATGCAGCAAAATGTTTTACACAAGCCATAACAGCGTTCGTATCACCTAAATTTAATCCTTGAAAACCTTTTACACGCGCTGCACTAATTAATGAACCTAAATAAGGATCTTCTCCTGCACCTTCCATTACTCTGCCCCATCTCGGATCGCGCGCAATATCAACCATTGGTGCAAATGTCCAATGAATACCACTTGCACTTGCTTCAGTAGCTGCAATACGTGCCGACATTTGAATAGCTGGCAAATCCCAACTAGCCGCTTCTGCTAATGGAATAGGGAAAGTGGTTTTAAAACCATGAATTACATCTTGTCCAAAGATTAATGGAATTTTTAAACGAGACTGCATCGCTAGTTCCTGCCAACTTCTTGTTCTGTCGCTTCCTATTGTATTTAACAATGAGCCTACTTGGCCATTTTTAACCTGATCCACTTTATTATTATCTATAGTGACAGGACCTGTTGCTTGATTGTCATCATTATACTGATTCAACTGACCTACTTTTTCATCCAATGTCATTAATCTTAAGACTGAATCGGCTTTTTGATTATTTGACTTTTTTTGTGCTACACAAATGGTTGCATACACAAAAGTGAAAAAAAGTAGCCCAACTATTTTACATCTCATAAGTTAAATATTGTTACTAAATAACAGCACAAGTTTTTGTACTACTATTTATTATAAATAGAAAAGAGGCAACTATTTAACGGAGAATAAACTTGCAAAAAATATTATTGATACACCCTTATATAATCAATTTCCATCGCACTACTTGTAAATGCAGGATCAATAGTACCGCCCATATTGCCTCCCATTGCTACATTTAAAATGAGGAAAAAGTTTTGATTAAACGGCGTGGTTGGGTTATTAGCAAAAGTATAAAACACTACATCATCAACATAAATTTTAATATTGACATCCGTCCACTCTAAAGTATATTTATGAAATGCAGTAGTTGCATTGCTGATCATGGTAGTGGCGCCATCAGGATTACCTCCAAAACGACCGGGGTAATGCAGTGTGCCATATATTTTATTTAAACTATTACCTGTATGCTCCATAATATCAATCTCGCCGCAATTAGGCCAGCCAGCTGTTGATATATTATCGCCAAGCATCCATATGGCAGGCCAAGTACCGCCACCTGCTGGTAATTTGGCACTTACTTCAACTCTGCCATATTTAAATGAAAATTTACCTTTGCTTAATAATCTTGCCGAAGTATAATTACTACCACTGAGTGCTTCTTTTATGGCGGTAATTTTTAAAGTACCCCCAGAAACAATCGAATTGGTAGTTCGATTTGTATAATATTCTAGTTCATTATTTCCCCATCCGCCTGCCCCTAAATCGTAACCCCATTTACTGGGATCCGGAGCACTTGCAGTAGTTGCGTCAAACTCATCTGCCCAAACTAACGACAAAGTTGTTGTTACATTTAAGACTGTTGTTTTTGAAGCTGTTGCACCACTCGAACTCTTAGCAACTACAGTTACTGTATAAACACCCGTTGTAGAATACTTATAAGTCAAATCTCCAGTTACAGAAACTTGATCTTTTATTCCATTACCTAAATCAAAAGTGTACATCACTGCATTGGTTGCAGATGCTTTAAAAACCACATTGCCTGAGGTTCCGCTAACAGTAGCTTCCAATGTTAAATTGGTTGGCGCTGTGGAAACGGGTGTAGGTGTATCACCTCCCTTGCCGCACGAAGTAAGTGCAGCAAGGAGAAGGATAAACAAAACACTAAAAAATTTCAACTTTAATATAGATCTTAGAAGCATTTCTACTTTTATTTACAGTGCTTTTAATTTTAAATACCAAGCGTTACCTGTTTCTGTACCCTGTACTCTTAAATACATTGCAGTTGCAGAAATTGATAATATTTCGTATTCTTTTTGTAAAGAACCATAACCAATAAAGGTATTGGTTCCAGCAAGCAATATACTTGTTCTTGTAGAATTAGCAGCAGGTACAGCAGAACTAGCAGGAATAAATGAGAAATTTCCTGTTCCGCCGGCATACGCATAACATCCTTCATCACCAGAACCAGGGATACCTGCTAAAGTAGCATTACCTCCAGTTTTAGTAAAAGCACCATCAGGTGTTGTTACTTGTATTGTATAGCTCGCAGCACTTACTGCAGTAAACTTAAAGCCAGCTGTATAAAAACAAGGCGCAGCCGTTACTTTCTCATTTACAGAAGCAGCCCACCACTCTGGTACAATTGATCCTGAAAATGGACCAACTCCAAAATGACCAGCAACACTTTTATCAACGATCCAAGTTTTAGATGACCCTCCAGTTAGGTTAGCAACTACGGTAGCATCAGGTGTAAAATTACTTTGTACAGTTATATCTTTTGTAATGGTAGTAGAGGTGCCTCCACGGCCATAAGCTACTGCTGTTACTTTATAGGTATTTGTACCAAGTGTAGTATATTTTTTGGTGACTGTTCCTGACGGCAAATACACTAAATCTAATGAATTGCTTGCATCGTAATCAATTTTAAATGACAATGCATTATCTGCACTCATTGTGAATGTTACATCACCAGAGCCGTCCCCATTAGGGGTTGCAGTTGTAACACCTTTCACCACTGCTGTGATGACTAAGTTGCTAGGTGCTTTTAAATCACCTAAAACATACTCCTTATCCTTACAAGCAGACAATAAAATTGCTGTTGCAAGAAAACTTAAAAATAATTTTGAAATATTTTTCATTGTGTTTTGGTTTAATTGGTTAATCTAAAATTGTCTACATAAATAACAGAGCCTGCACCATCCACAGAATCGTTAAATCGTAAAACCAATTGTGTAAATTTAGTGCCGCTAGGAATTCCAGAAATACCGCTAAAATCAAATACTAATTCTTCCCATGCACCAGAAGTAGTTACAGGTACTTTTAAAACAGCAACACCATTTGAAGGTGTGCCGCCAATAGCCCACTCTAATTCCACATTTAATTTAGCACCTATTAATGCAGCATCAGGATTGTATACCAATACTTTAATTACTTTACCTACGCTAAAATCAATTGGATTATTTGGCGCTCCCATTGGACTATAAGTACCACTCCAACTTTCCCAACCTCTTGTAAATTTACCCACTTTTGCACTTGTATTTAATCCTGTTGGATCTGGATTTGCAACTGTTGCAAAACCTTGTCCACCACCAAAAGTGCCGAAGAAATAGTTAACAAAAGCGTTTTCAAAATCCATTGGTATGCCAAATGGATCAGTAACTACAATTGCACTCGTTTTTTCAGTCTTAGCAGCACCACCACTTAAGGCTACCACTTTAACATTATAGTTACCTGAAGTTGCGTAGGTATGTGTTAACGATGCCCCTTTTGCCATTGCGGTACCCACTTCATTTGTTGCATCACCAAAATACACTAGGTATGAAGCTGCATATAAAGAAGTAGCTGAAACAGTTAAGGCATGTACATTTTGCGACATCGATACGGCTAAATTTTCAGGAGCGCGGTAAGTGACTGTTAATGGATATGCGGTAGTTGTTGTTTTACCAGCAATATCTGTAGTCAAAATTGAAACCGTATATGCACCTTCTGGATACACATGCGTTGCGTTTCCACCAGGAGTTACTGTAGCAGAAGCAGAAGCGCCAGTTCCATGTCCAAAATTAATGGTATAAGATGAAACGCCTTCTCCTGTTGGAGAAACTCTAACTACGCCAGAATTATCTGTGCTGATCGTAAATACTTTTGATAAAGCAGATGACGAAGCAGAATTTATAAAAGACAAATCACTATCGATTCCGTCTTTTTTAGTACATCCTGTAGCCAAGGCTATCAGGAATGCAACACTGTAAATAAACTTTATTTTATTCATTGTATAGTTTTTTATTAGTTATACTTAGGATTTTGAACCAATAAGGTGCCTTGTAATTCAGAAAAAGGAATAGGGAAAACTTCATCTCTTCCTGCCATAAATCCTCTGTTTGATAATTTAGATGCGGCTTCACCCCATCTTACTAAATCAAAAAAGCGATGACCTTCTCCTGCTAATTCAATTCTTCTTTCAGCTTTAATGGCTGCAAGTGAAACAGGTGTAGAAGCTAAACCAACTCTTGCTCTTACAGCATCTAATAATGCTTGTGCTCTTGCACCAGTACCACCTAAAGCTTCCGCTTCCATTAAATAAGTATCAGCTAAACGAATAATATAAGTGTCTTGTTTATAATTAAGTACCGCATCACCAGCGCCAGTTGAAACATCGGCATTTCTTGGTAAAAATTTATTCAAGAAATAACCTGTGTTTTGATATCCTTCAATATAATCTGCTTTGCCATCTGCTTTTAAAGCTTTTAAATCAAAAACAGTAGCTGCAAAACGAGGATCGCCGCTAATGGCATCATAGAAATTTTGAGTAAATACATTGAAGCTCCATCCTGAAGGTAAACCTGGAGCAGGAGCAGCTTTCATTTCATAGCTACGAGGTCCTACCATTACGTTCACACTATTTCCTTCATCACTACCACTACCCCAATTACCCCAACCTGAAGCACCAGCATTGGTGTGACTTACTTCCAAAATTGATTCAGTATTGAATTTATTATTCACTACCCATAAGTCACTAAAACTGCTTAATAACTTATAGCCATAGCTACTTGCAGCACCTGGCGTTCCATTTACATCTGCTAATTGTGCAGCTGCTAATGCTCCTTTATTTTCAAACAAATATACTTTACCTAACAAAGCTTTAGCAGCCCCTTTGGTAAAACGTCCTGCCTCAGTGCCCATTGAAACTGAAGTAGGTAAAACTGCAATTGCATCAGTTAAATCTTTTTCAATTTGCAAGTACACAGAATCAGAACTGCTTTGTTTTACTTTATACATACCTGCAGCAGATATTGGCTCAGTAACTAATGGAATGTTTTTGAACATTCTCACTAAGTTAAAATAGTATAATGCTCTTAAGGCTTTCGTCTCTGCAGTAAATCTTGATTTTAAAGTAGCATCCATCGTTGTTGTAGGTAATTTTTGCAACAAAGTGTTTGCTCTAAAAATTCCTTGATAATGGTCGCTCCAGAAACTTCCTGGAACATTTAACGCAGTCAAAGTATGTGTTGAAAATGCTTGAATTCCGGCACCATCAGTAGCGCCACCGCCACCTGCATAATGATCATCTGAACCCGCGTTCATCATGGTAATCATATTTTCAAAACC
The DNA here is from genome assembly GCA_903824725.1 of uncultured Bacteroidota bacterium. Lineage (GTDB taxonomy): Bacteria > Bacteroidota > Bacteroidia > Chitinophagales > Chitinophagaceae > Sediminibacterium. Next base: position 9,283 of record CAIJXU010000031.1, read on the forward strand.
GCCAGAATTTTTGCGAATAACATCATACACCCCAACTAAACCACCATAGGCTTGTGTTGCGTCTGCGTAATAGTTTGCTGTAAGGAATTGACCCTTAGGCACAACATCCACAAATTCTTTTTTACATGCGCCTAGTGTTACTATAAAGGCTGCAGCAATTAGAAGATTATTAATTTGTAATTTTTTCATGTGTTTAAATTTTGATCAATTTTAAATTTTGTGGAATTAAAATTGCAGTTGAATTCCTAAAATAAATGACTTGGCTTGAGGATAGATACCTTTATCGATACCAAATACACCACCACCAATCTCAGGATCGTATCCAGTATAATTTGTTAAGGTTAACAAGTTTTCGCCGGTAGCATAAACACGAAGTTTAGAACCGCCGATTTTCTTTAACATCTTAATTGGCAAAGTATATCCAATTTGAACTATTTTAAGACGAATATAATTTCCATCTTCTAAATAAAAATCAGACATTTTACCAAAATTGCCATTATCATCAGCACTTGTTAAACGAGGATATGTATTTGAAGTACCATCGCCTGTCCAACGACTTAAAGCTTTAGTTTGCCAGTTAGAATTTCCTATATCTAAACGACGAAGTCCTTGGAAAATTTTATTTCCTGCAGCACCTTGTGCAAACACCATTACATCAAAGCCTTTATAATCTGCATTTAAAGTTAGACCAAAAGTATATTTTGGTAAACTTGTACCTAAGTAAGTTTTATCCTTATCTGTGATCGAACCGTCGCCATCTGTATCTTCCCAACGGAAATCACCTGGACGTGCATTTGGTTGAATTACTTTACCAGCACTGTTTTTATAATTTGCTATATCAGATGCATTTTGAAAAATTCCTGCTGTTTTAAAACCATAGAACGAGTTGTAAGATTGACCTACTTCAGTTCTTGTAACAGGACCCATAGATTGGAAAGCAGCATCTCCATTAATAAATCTAGTATCTGAAGCTACATAAGTTACTTTATTATCTAAGTAAGCAAAATTGGCATTTGCAGAAAAGTTAACTTGACCAATTTTTTTACGGTAACCTAATTCTACTTCAAGACCCTTATTTTCCATATCAGCAACGTTTGCTACTGGGAATGCAGTTACACCCACATATCCAGGAATAGCAATTGGTCTTAAAATACCATTTGTTTTTTTATTGAAAACGTCAATTGTTAAATTAAAATCATGAAATAATTGCGCGTCAAAACCAAAGTTGGCTTGAGTTGTTTCTTCCCAACGTAAATCTGGATTATCTAATGTAGTTGGCGCATACCCTGTAGTAATCACACCTGCATTACCCATTGTATAGTTTAATCCTCCAGCTACGGTTGATAAATAACCAAAGTCACGAATCGCATCATTACCCACGATACCATAACCACCTCTTAATTTCAATGAAGTAATGATATCGTTTTGTTTCCAGAACTTTTCTTTGTTAGCAACCCATCCAAGAGAGAAGGAAGGGAATACACCAAATTTATTATTTGTACCAAAACGAGAAGAACCATCACGACGATAAATTCCAGTGAATAAATATTTTTCTTGGTAATTATAGTTCACACGACCAAACATGGAAGTAAGTTTATGTTGTGTGAAATCATATGTGCCAGAAGCGCGATTGGCTTGAGAAATATTAAAATTAAATGAAGCGTCTTGGTAACTATTCACTGGCAAGCCAAATAAAGCTACAGAAGATCCACCACCGTTATTTTCGATATAAGCACCTTGACCTAATAAGATAGTAAAACTATGGTCATTGATTTTTTTATCGTAGGTTAATGTATTCTCAACATTCCAGTTTAAAGTGTTGTTGTCATTTTTACCATAGTTATTTTGAAGTACTGAATTAGTTGCACTCAAATAACTTACAGGTGTAAATGCTTGACCACCCCAGAATGCTAATTTACCACCGACAGTTGTTTTGAATTTGATATTCTTTGTAACATTCGCTTCTAAGAAAGCATTACCAATCAAATCATCAGACCAATTGTATTGACCTAAGCGTGTTTGGATATACGCTAAAGGATTTGTCATTTCTTGACCAACAATGGATGAGATACCATAAGGGTTACCATTTTTATCTCTAATGACTGGATTAACACTATAAGGTGCACTAGCAGCAACTAAAGGATCAGTGATGATCATAGATGTGATAGGATCTAAGTTAATTGCAGAAGACAACGGACCACCAAACTCACTATTCGTATTTCCAATTCCTGTTGATTTTGCATGTGTATATCCTAATGTTTGACCAAAAGTGAATACTTTAGAAATTTTATGTGTAGAGTTTAAACGAATGTTTTGCTTTGCAAAATTAGAAATTTCAGTCGCTACGATACCTTGTTGGTCTTGTGTACCAAAAGATAAATAGAAAGTAGATTTCTCATTTCCACCACTTAAGCTAATCTCATGAGAATAACGACGAGCCTCATTATTAAAGATTGCTTTTTGCCAATCAGTACCTAATCCGTATGAACCTACATTATTAAATAATACACTACCACCACCTGCAACAGAGCGCTCATTTAATAAAGTAGCATACTGTGTTGCATTTAATAAGTTGAGCATTTTAGCTGTAGATGATATACCGTAAAAGCCATTATAACTTACGGATAATTGACCCGCTTTACCTTTTTTAGTAGTGACCATGATAACCCCAGTTGCAGCTCTCGTACCATAAATAGCAGCTGAAGTTGCATCTTTTAAGACCTCAATGGACTCAATATCTGATTGGTTTAAATAACCAATTCCACCAGCATCTACCACGATACCGTCTACAACCCATAATGGATTGTTACCGCCACCGAAAGTAGTTACACCACGAATTAGGATAGTTGAAGGAGTACCTGGTTGACCAGAATTAGATGCAATCGTTACACCAGCAACACGGCCTTGAAGCGCTTGCTCCACTCTTCCGTTGGGTACGTTTGCCAAATCCTTTGCATTAACCCTTGAAATTGAACCAGTTACAACACTCTTCTTTTGAGTACCGTAACCCACGTTAATAACTACATCTTCCAATGTATTATTAGTTGATTCAAGTTCAATGCTAATTGGATTCGCATTATTTACTTTGTAAGTTACCGTTTGCATACCTATATAAGATATGTTTAAAACTGCGCCATTTTGGACAGCTTTAATAGTGAACTCACCTTGAGCATTTGTTTTAGTTCGTGTAGAACTGCCTTTAATTGAGACAGTTGCGTCACTTAATACAGCTCCGGTAGCTTTATCCTTTACCTTACCAGAGACCTGAAAGGACTGTCCCATAGCTTGGTTAAAGATGCTGCACACTAGAAGTATTGCACTAAGTACAATAATTTTTGGATTCATAACAATCGTTTATTTATAGTTTAGAAAAAAAAGCATGCTAAAGTTGAGGAATCTTATTCAGTATATTATATATTTATACTACATCATTACTACATCAATACTACAGTTTTTATAACAAAAGGTCTAAAATAGGCGCTTTTTTATACTTCTCGACTACATCATCAAAAAAATCCTTAATATTGAGTTAACAATTGTTCGCAAAATGACCAGAATATTAATTTGCCTTTTATTCCCAATTGCCAGCTGGTGCCAAAATACCATTGGGCTACCCGATATTTCCAATTATTCCAAAATCGACTACAATGCAGGACTGCAGAATTGGGATTTTAAACAGGATAAAAATGGCATTATATATGTCGCCAACAACGAAGGATTATTAACTTTTGATGGTAAATACTGGAAACTTTACCCCTTACCCAATAAAACCATTGTCCGATCACTTGAAATAGGTTCCGATAATAGAATATATGTTGGAGGCCAGGATGAATTCGGATATTTCATGCCTTCTAGTAATGGACAACTCTCCTATCACTCATTAGTTCAATATGTAAAGGAAGGAGATAGGGATTTTGCAGATGTTTGGGATATATCTGAATTTAATAATGAAATATTTTTTAGGACATCCCGCCGAATTTTTAAAATAAAAAATAAATCAGTCACTGTATTTACGGCACCCTCTGAATGGAGCTTTCTAGGCACTTGCAATGGCGTCTTATTTGCCCATGATATTCAATATGGATTAATGCAATATCTAAGCAATCGTTGGGAAATACTGCCCGAAGCGACGCTTTTAAAGAATGTGGAACTTACATCCATCTCAAGTCTTAATGGCGCCATCATTATTTCAACTCTAAAAAATGGCGTTTATAGTTATATAAATCACCAGGTTTCTAAAATTAAAACTGCAACTACCGAGTACATTGAAAAACAAAAAATTTATTCCGCAATAGTCATTGACAATAAATGGATTGGATTGGCCACCACCAATGCAGGTGTATTTATTATTGACAGCAAAGGGGAATTGATTCAAAATTTATCAAAAACTGAAGGAATACAAAATAATAATATTTTAAATATATTCTGTGACAAGCAAGGCAATTTATGGTTGGGCCTAAATAATGGTATTGACTGTATTGGTTTCAGCAACGCGATAAAACATATTAATCCACTATATCAGGATGCATCAGCTTATGCTACCATTATTCATAATAACAAATTGTATTTAGGAACTTCTAGTGGTTTGTTTAGTGTGCCCATCACAGAAAAAATAGACCTGAGTTTTAATCGTGGTAATTTTTCACCTATTCCTAATACGAGTGGTCAGGTTTGGAATTTAGCTGAAATAAATAATCATCTTTTACTTGCCCACCATGAAGGTGCATTTCTAATTGAAGAAAATCAGACAAAGTTAATATCAAAAATGGCTGGATTTTGGAATTTTCAATCTATGAATGGTACTTCCAATAATTTGAATGTTAATGATAATATTGGAGACAATATTATAACAGGAAATTATAAGGGAATAGCAATGTTAAATGAAAATGGGTTTAAATTTTCTAAAGTAATCGAAAACTTTACTCAGTCATCTAGATATGTTGCCATTGACAAAGAAGGAAGTATCTGGGTATCGCATCCATTTCATGGCGTGTATAAAGTAGCTAAAGAAAATATAAATAATGAGAAAACTAAACTATATACACAAGAAAATGGATTCCCTTCTAGCTTAAACAATCATGTATTTAAAATTAGAAATGAAATATTGGTTGCGACCGAAAAAGGAATTTATAGTTACAATAAACAAAAAGATAAATTTGAGCCATCGTTAGAATATCAAAAAATATTAGGACAACAAAGCTTACGCTATTTAAAAGAAGATAACGAAGGGAATCTATGGTTTGTTCATGAAAAGCAATTAGGCGTTGTAGATATGTCTACTAAAACGCCACGTATTATATATATACCAGAACTCAATAATAAGTTACTCAGTGGTTTTGAATTAGTATACCCAGTGGATGAGAACAACATATTTATTGGCGGTGAAAATGGACTATTTAATTTAAATTATAAAAAGTATAAGAAAAATAATTATGAACTACAAGTTCATATTCGGGAAGTTAAAATTTCAGGAAATTCAGATAGTTTGCTATTTGGTGGATATTTTAAAAATATAAATGAAAAACAAGAGCAAGATAAAAATATAATTCCCGAAATAAATAGAAAATGGCAGATGATTCATTTTGAATTTTCTTCGGCCTTATTTAGATTACAAAATAATTTAGAATATAGTTACCGATTGTATGGCTTAGAAAATAGCTGGTCAAAATGGACAAATAAAACTGAAAAAGAATACACCAATCTACCTCCAGGTAATTATACATTTGAAATTAAAGTGCGTGATAATTTAGGAGAGGAATCGGAAATTGAGAAATATTCATTTTATGTTTTACCTCCGTGGTATAGAGACCCTTGGGCTTACTTTTTATATACAATATGTTTTTTATTAATTATAGTATGGATCATTAGATGGCAAAAAAACAAATTTGTTCTACAGCAAACTCAATACGAAAAAGAACAAGAAAAAATAAATTATTTAACACAATTAGAAATTAATAACGCTGAAAATAAACTGACAGAAATTCAAAATGAAAAATTACAATTAGAAATTGATTCAAAAAATTCCGAATTAATCAACTTTACGATGCATTTGGTTCAAAAAGGAGAGTTGCTTACAGATTTAAAATCGCATATGTCAAAAGTGACAAAACTAATTGATAATCCTATTGCACATGAAGAATTAAAAAAGATGATTAAGGTAATTAATGATGCAGACAAGATGGACAAAGACTGGGAGAATTTTACAAACCATTTTGACAAAGCACATAATTCCTTTACTATCAATATCAAAGAAAAATATCCAAAATTAACTGCGAACGAATTAAAGCTATGTACTTTTCTAAGGGTGAACTTAACTACAAAAGAAATTGCGCAGCTAATGAATATTTCGATGAGAGGTGTTGAAATTAGTAGGTATCGTCTAAGAAAAAAATTAAATCTCGCTACCGAAATGTCTTTATACGATTTCTTAAACGAGATTTAATTATGAATCACTTGCAACTATTTACTTTTTAAAGGGCACTTTAATAATCACCGTTTCTCCTCTGCCTTTAGCATTCGTGATGCTCTGTATGGTCCACAAATCAAGTAAGTTGTCTCCATCAATCATACTACCGCTATAATCACCCCATGATTCGCCATCCGTTGCCGCTTTCCCTTCACCCGCACTTACCATAGGTCTTACGGTATTGAGTGGGTCTTTGGCATTTCTGAAAACGAATCTAGGGCTAATAAAACTATGTTCATTGACCTCTTGGAAACCAATCAAAACATCTTTTCTTTTATTGACTGCAATGGTTGTTTGAATATAATTAGTGGAATCGCTACGAAGGATGCCCGTTTGAATTATTTTTCCTGTTTTAGCATTGATTTGATGCCATTGTACCGCCGATCTGCCTTCGCAATTCACCGCTTGTGAAAACCAAATATTTCCGCTTTGAAACACTACATTTTTAGGATTACGATCACCACTTGATACTTTTTGTGTCGTTCCTTTTTGTGAGGAAGGAGGAGGATAATCATAATATTGTAAATGATGCGGATTTGAAGACACCACTACAACATAAGGTTTCCCATTCTCATCTTCGGAAACTTTTCTGATCACAAATTTATCCTCTTCAATATCAAAAAAATACAAGTCATCTATCGCATCTTGCATAAAAATGGGATTGCCTAAGCTTCCTTTAAAATGATACACTGTAGCGTCTTTACCCAACTTAGCTTCTGAAGTTTTTAATACAAAAGTGTTTTCCTCACCACCAGGATAAGAATAACCAATCCACTTTCTACTATAACCAATGCCGCCCCCATCCACTTCTTGAGTTCTAGAAACCGGATAAACATTCCATGCATTTAATGGATTATTGGTTTCAGATACAGCAATATTGACTGGTTTAGTTTTGGGTTTATCATAGTACCACCATAAATCAAAAATAAAAACTTGGTTATGAACATCAAAACAAAGCTTGGGATCAATACCATTGTTAAAACAGGATTGCTTAACCCCTTGTATATAGTTCCCTTGTTTGTCATAAACAATCAGGCCGCTATTAGAGCCTTCCATTACATAATTGCCTCCTACAGCAATCTGAGGATCTACTTGACGGTTGCCATCCATAGATCCATTAAATACTAAATAGCCATTGACCATTTGGGGATTACCCCCTTGCTTACGCTCTGGACAGGTATTGTCATTGTTTAAACTGGTCTTATGAATGGGTTTAACCACTTCGGTACTTGAAGGATACACTCTATTTTCTTTTTGAGCATGTACACATAAAACCAAAAAAAGCGAAGTAGTTAAAAAACTTAATTTTTTCATTATATTAATTTGATGGGGTAGAAGTTAATTGTTTAATAATTCTTACAGTAGCGTCTTCTAATTGCAAAGTGATGGGTTGTAATTTTTTTTGTTTGAAAGATTGATTCGCCCATGTAATTATTTTATTGTCTGGATATTTAATTTGTTGTTGTTTTATCCATTCCACTCCTTGTGCTGTTTGTTGTAAAGTATTATAGGCCCACAAACTAATTAAATGATTGCCTGCATAAAAATTACTGATGGTATTCGCTCTAATGGGCATAAACTTAACTACAGCAGCTAACATTTGATTGGCCTCTTCGGTTTTATTTAAATTTTTAAAACATAAATAAGACAACCAGTTTTCTAAACGAATATCAACATCCTCATCATAAGGTTTACCTGCACCTAAATTTTCGGGCCATAATTTAGCTTCATTGATTAAAGCAAGTGCGCTAGTATAATTTTTATTCTGCATTTGAACTATGGCTTGCATTAATTTAGCTTCACGATATAATTCATGGCCAATGGTCGCACCTTCAAAAGGAATAATATTTAAAGTCGCTAATAATTGATCGGCAGCGCCATATTGCTTATTATGAATAAGTGTTTTAGCATATAACATCCCTATAATATAGTTGTCTTTATGAGATTTAAAAAAGGGTTCTACAGTTTGAAGCCCTTTGGCAAATTCAAAATGGGTATTGTATAATTCAGTTAAAGTTTTAATATAACGCCATTGGGTATTGTCAAGTTGTATGGCTTTATTTAAATCGGCAATAGTAGCCGATAAACCACTTGGTGTCTTAGTTTCACTCATCATTAAGGAAGCGCGGGTAGCATAAAAGGGTGCATAATTAGGTTCGAATTGCAAAGCAGAAAAAATTGCTTTGGCTTCGGCTAGTCGGTTGCGATCTTTTAATAATAAGGCTAAATAATATTTAGATTTCCAATGATTAGAGTTTTTAGTAGCCCATTCAAATACATCAAAATCAATATTTCTGAAAGGAAAAACAAAATCAGGGGCAGCGCTATTAGCCAATACTAAATCGGATTCGAAAGCTTTATGTTGCTTAGCATGAATATAGGCTACCCAATATTTTACAAGTGTGTTGGATGGGCAGATCGCCAATATTTTTTCCGCTTCATTCAATAAACCCATTTCAAAATAATCATTCGCTATTTGTAAATATGTTTCAAAGGGTTGTTCATTTTGAATTAGTCCATTAAATGTATTAAGTAATGCCTTTTTTTGATTGTCATCTAACTTATTATTTTGAATAGCAGAAAAATAATTTTCAAAATTGGCAAAATGATTTAACGGGTCATAGCTTTTAATGGTTGCAATTGTTTTATCGTAGTTCAATTGGTCAGACATATATCGATAAGCAATGGCTTGGGTCTGCAAAGCCGCAATATTAATAGAATTATAAGTAAGGGCCTTTTTGGTATAATCAATTACATTATTATAATTTTTTTCCGCTAAATAAATTTTAGCCAATTCGGTATAAGCCCCTGTTTTATATTCAGCAGATAAGGTTGCTAAATCAAACCCATCCTTTGCATCCACGATATTTCCTAATGCTGCATTAATAATACCATAATAATAGTTCGCACTACCATTATGTGAATCAATACTTAAGGCTCTTTTAGCCAATGCTAATGCGGTGTTGTATTGGTGATGATGGTATTGCAAAGAAGCCATTTTTACTAGCGCTGGTAAATAGTTACTGTCCAATTTTAAGGAGGCAGATAACATTTCTTCGGCAAGCGGATATAATTTTTGATCCATATACTCCTTACCTTTCACAAATAAGCCTTGCGCATTGTTCCAATTGATATTAGCAGGGGTTTCAACAGGACGGCTTAACACATTAGATTCAGGTGCACTATTGTAATTTAATTTTACACCGCCGATACTCACTGTATATGCCCCTTGTGCTGGATTGTATTGAATAGAATCTACAAAATTAATAGTAGGTGCTAAGGAAAGTTGTTTAGTATAAATAATTTTATCGCCAACTTTAATTTCTAAAGCATCGTTGATTTGTTGTACTGGACAAAAAAGAACTTTAAGCCAGCCCTTATCTTGTTTCATATTTAAAGCACCATATACCGAAGCTTCTACCATACCCTGTGTTTTATTTACGGCATACCAATATTCCTTCCAAGTATCAGTACTATAAGGTGCAAAGTTCACATGCTTAAACGGAGTGAAAGTGCTTTTTTCAGCGTTTTGATTAAATAATTTGCCCGATTGTACTTCGGTATATTGTTGATCGGTGTCTGTTAAATATTTCTCCCAAATCATCCCTTGACGAGACAGCCCCCAAATCCATATTTTTTTACCAGCCTTGTCATCATGATTACCGTAACGCACCATACCATAATCATTATCATGCCAATAAGTTCCAAAAAAGTTAGTGTACTTTCCAAAAACATGGTATGATTTATAAGCGCCAAAATTATTGTTATTATAAAAAGAAATATTTTTCCCATTTGATTTATTAATAGGCCAATCGCTGTATTCACCTTCATGACCTAGGTATTTAGTACCAGGGTAAATATATTCTAAGTTGCCACTTACTTTTAAACCCACATTCATCCAGTGGTAGTAAGGCTGTTCGGTAGGTGTGCTGTTATACCAAAAAGATTGCGTGGTAAAATAAGCTTTATCCTTTGGTACATTAATTTCTAAGCGCCAATTGGTTTGGGTAAGTAAATCAAGTACACCAATGGTACAGCTGATACTACCGTCTTCTTTTTTTGAAACAATATAATCTACAGGAGTGGCGCAATTAGGTGTATGACCAATGATACCATAGTTGGCTTCAATACCCCCACTGGTCCAAGGACCTCGCATAGCGACATCTCTAAACTTAACAGCGTGGTTATAATAAACAAAAGGTGCATTTGTTTTTTTATCAATGGCTGCCCAAATTTTACCCCCCACTTCAGGTAAAATTAAAATTTTAATAAAATCATTTTCAATTTCTACTACTTTCCATTTTTTTTGAATTGGAGTTTCGGTAAAGCCATCAAAACGGAAGTAAGGATAAATTTTTGTTGCGTTGGGGATCGGGTCGGGATCAGAAAAAGGGTAAGTAGTGAATTCTTTTAAATATTCACTATACTTCACTTGTTGCTGCGCCTTCACTAAATACGGATTGAATAAAAACAAACAAGTAATAAAACCTAAAACTTTTTTCATAGACTTATATTTAAAATATTTTTTAATAATTTATTTTTC
>CAIJXU010000032.1 GCA_903824725.1 uncultured Bacteroidota bacterium
ATATTACTGTATTATAATTTATTAATAATTTGTTAACAAAAACATAAATTAACTATTCAATTTATTTTGTTTCTTTGTATTACTTAAAAATAAACAATTATATGTCAAGTAAAAAATTACTACATTTTCTCGTAGCTATGTTAATGTTGCCTGTTTTAACTTTTGCGCAAAACACAACTGGTAGCTTAAGTGGATCTGTAAAAGCCGACAATGGCGAAGTCCTTGTTGGTGCAACAATAAGTGTATTACATGTGCCTACTGGAACTGTATATAAAGTACAATCTAGAAAGACTGGAACTTTTGATATTAGTAATATGCAACCTGGAGGTCCTTACACAATTTCAGTTTCTTATGTAAACTATCAAACTGAAAAAAGAGAAGATATTTATATTAATCTAGGAGATGCTGCACGTTTAGATGTTGTGTTAACCACAAAAATCACAAAACTTGCAGATGTAACAGTGAACGCCTCAAGAAAAAGTTCAGATCTATCTGTTCGAGGTGGTACACAAACCATCATCGGAAAAGATAAAATTGAAAACTTACCAACCGTAGGACGTAACCTTCAAGATTATTTACGCTTTACCCCTTCTGTTAAATTAGTAGGTGGTACTGGTGGATTAACAGGAATTTCCATTGCTGGTCAAAACAACCGTTTTAACTCATTCTATATTGATGGAGCTGTGAATAATGACCAATTTGGTTTAAGTGCGAGTGGAACAAATGGTGGCCAAACAAGTGTGGGTCCTATTTCAATGGATGCGGTAGATCAAATTCAAGTTATGGTTTCTCCTTTTGATGCCTCTATTGGTAACTTCACAGGTGGTGGTATCAATGCGACTACTAAAAGCGGTACAAACGAGGTGAGCGGAACAATCTATTCATTCACTCAAAACCAAGACTTAACGGGTAAAACGCCAACTGGTTTAAGTTCAGCTGCAACAAAGTTGAATCCATTTAGTGCTAAGACAATGGGTGGAAGTGTTGGTGGTGCATTTATAAAAAATAAATTATTTTATTTCATTAACTACGAAACCATCGAAAGTAACCGTCCTCAACCATTTGATTTTGCTGGCTACAAAGGTGCAAGCTCTGCTTCAACTATTGACGCATTAGCTGCTACTGTGAAAACTAAATATGGTTATGATGTTGGTAGTTATTTAGACAATCCAGAAACAGTTAGCTCAAAAAGATTAGCTGCTAAATTGGATTGGAATATTAGTTCTAATCACCGTTTAAGTATCTCCTATCGTCATTCTGAAGCAAAAGATTTTAATACATCTTCTTCCAACTCAACTACTGTTAACTTTTATAATAATGGTGTTTTATATCCTAATAAAACAAGTTCATTGTCTGCTGAGTTAAGGAGTACTTTCAAAAATGGTATCAGCAATAAAATGTTATTTACTATTACAGATGTAACAGATGATAGAAGTCAAATTGGGGATCCATTCCCGCGTGTGTCTATCACAGATGGTGCAGGTAAAATCGTATTTGGTTCAGAAGAATTTTCAACTTCTAACTTATTAAGACAAACCAATAAAAACTTTTTGGATTACTTAAAATTCAGTGTCAATAATCATAATTTAACATTAGGAATTGACTATGAATTAAGTAAATCATACAATGTATTTATTCGTCAAAATTTTGGATCATACGCTTATAATTCATTATCCGATTTCTTAAATGATAAAACGCCTTCTTCTTATAATAGATCATTTTCAATGTTAGATAATGGAACAGGAGATGATTCAAAGGCAGCGGCTAGTTTTTATTCCGGTCGTGGAAGTGCCTTTTTTAATGACGAGTTTAAACCTACAGATAATTTAACCATCAATTATGGTGTAAGAGCTGACTATTCTAAATTTTTAACTCCCCCATTAACAGATGATTATTTTAATAACCCTTTAGTGATTGGTGCACTTTCTGCATCTAATGATTTGTTAGGTGCGAGAAGTGGTCAAATGAATGATCCTCAAATATCAATTTCACCACGCATAGGTTTTACTTATAAAATCCCTAAAGAAAATCTTACCATACGTGGTGGATTAGGTATGTTTACAGGTCGTATGCCTTTAGTATGGCCAGGTGGCGTCTATAATAACAATGGATTAAGTTTAGGTGGAATTTCTCCTACTGGTGCTACTTTGTCTAAGATCAATTTCAGAGCCAACCCATTTGCTCAATATACTGCTGCTGATTTAGGACTTAACCCAGGTTTGGCTAAGGGTCAAGTTGATTTAATTGCACCTGACTTCCGTTTGCCAAAATTATTCCGTGCTTCATTAGCATTTGATAAAAAATTGGGTAACAATTGGTCAGCAACTATAGAAGGTAGCTTCAGTAAAAACATAAACGAAATATACTACCAAAGAGTAGATATTTTACCTCCTGTCGGAGTTATGACTGGGCCTGATAATCGTTATATTTATAACAACTCACCAAAGGTTCCATTCCCTGCAATTGGAAAAATTCCAGCAGGCAACCCCTACACTGGTATATTTGTTTTGACAAATCAACCTGATAATAGTAAAAAAGGTTTTGCTTATAATTTTACTGCGTCTATTGATAAATCTTGGTCTGATGGATTTTCTTTCAATGCATTCTATACTTATGGAACTGCATTTGTTACCAACGAGCCAACTTCAAGCCAAAACAACAGTCAATGGAGATATATGGAAACTGTAAATGGTCGTAACTATGTAGAAAGATCAAGATCTGATTTTGATTTAGGGCATAGAGTTAGCTTATTTGCAGCTAAGAAATTTACTTACTTAAAAGGTGCAATGGCAACAACCATTAGTCTTGTTTATAACGGTCAATCAGGAAGTCCATTTAGCTATGTATATTCTACAGGACCAGTTAGAGATCAAGGACCAAGTGAAACCAATGACTTATTATACATCCCTACTACTTCACAGTTAACTGCAATGACTTTTGTAAGTAACTCGTCTTATACTTTATCTGCTGCTGATCAAAAAGCTGCATTTGAAGCTTATATTAATCAAGATAATTACTTAAGCAAACACAGAGGTCAATATGCTGAAAGAAATGGTGGAAGATTACCATTCCAAAATATTGTCGATTTGAAATTAATGCAAGATTTTAATGTTAAAATGAATGGTAGAAAATATCAATTCCAAATAACTTATGATGTCTTCAACTTCACTAATTTCTTGAATAGAGATTGGGGTCGTACCTATTTCTTGGCTAATGATCAATTTGCTTTGGTTAAATACCAAGGATCAAATGGTTCATTGAATCCAAGTTATAGCTTTGCTCCTATCACAAACAACACACCTTGGGGCGTAAGCACTAGCGTTGCTCCAAGTTATAGTGCTCGTTGGGTTAGCCAAATTGGTTTGAGATTTAAGTTCTAATATGAATTAGGTTTACCCTATTTATTTTATATCAAATACCCTCCCCTAATTCGGGAGGGTATTTTTTTTTAGAGCAATTCTTAAAATTTGCTTAATTTCAAGTTCATGGCGATACAAAATTTACAACAGTTCACCGTTGGTGTGGAGGAAGAATACATGGTATTAGATCCCTCTACAAAGGAATTAAAAAGCCATCAGCAAGCTATTGTCAACGAAGGACAGAAACTATTTAAGGACAAAATTAAAGCCGAAATGCACCAAGCAGTGGTGGAAGTAGGTACTGGTATTTGTAAAAATGTAGAGGAAGCATTTACGGAAATCATTGAACTTAGAAATGGTGTTAGTAAAATTGCAAATGATTTAGGATATAGTATTGGGGCTTCTGGTACACACCCATTTAGCTTATGGGAAACACAATTAATTTCTGATCAAACAAGGTATCAGGATTTACTCAATGAATTACAACAAGCAGCAAGAAGCAATTTGATTTTTGGATTGCATGTTCATGTGGGGATGGAAGATCGTCGCATGGCCATTCATATTGCCAATACAGCTCGTTACTTTTTGCCTCATATTTATGCATTAAGTACCAACTCCCCTTTTTGGGAGTCACGCAATACAGGCTATAAATCATATCGTTCAAAAGTATTTGATAAATTTCCAAGAACAGGAATTCCTGATACCTTTGAGAGTATAGAAGCCTATGATAATTTTATACAATTACTCATAAAAACGAATTGTATTGATGATGCAAAAAAAATATGGTGGGACTTAAGGGTGCACCCTGTATTTAATACCATTGAATTTCGTATTTGCGATGTCACAATGACAATGCAAGAAACCATTACCATTACAGCCCTATTCCAAGCAATTTGCGCAAAAATTTATACACTTCGTCGTCAAAATATTAATTTCATTAATTATCAACGTGCACTCATCAACGAAAATAAATGGCGTGCCAGCAGGTATGGTATTGAAGGAAAACTGATTGATTTTGGTAAGGAAAAAGAAATTGATACCAAGGAGTTAATCAATGAATTATTAGATTTTATTGATGGGGTGTTAGATGAATTAGGAAGCAGATCGCAAGTGGAAAAAGTACACCAAATATTTGAAAGAGGCACTGGCGCAGATAGACAATTAAAAGTATTTAAAGAAACGGGAAGCTTGATAGAAGTAGTAAAATATATCGAACAAAGCTTTTTAACAGTATAAATAAGTTGAGCTACTGTCCTAGTTTGTAATCAAATAAGGTTGCTGTAAACAACCCCCTTTCTCTCTTTTTAAATACAACATCCCAATTGCCCTTATACCTTAAAATTTTAGGGACTAATTGGCCATTAAAATAATTCATCTCTACTTCCATAGAAACATTAAAGTCATACACGCCTGCCTTATAGCTTAAGGAATAGTTACGGCCCAGAACTTCTAATGTTTTAGGATTAAACCAGGTAATCATTTGGTCTACTACAATTCGGTCTTTCGCAAAAAAGCCTAAATCAGCCTTTGGTTGCACATCAAAAACATATACTAATTGCCCATGGTATTCGACATAATCCAATTTGTAGTCATATAATTCATGGGCCGATTCATCATATAAATCTAGTTTATTGCCAATAAAAGGAATACCTGGAATTTTTTTACCTGGATTAAAAAACAACATCTTTAATTGCTCCTTTGCTTTTTCAATTCCAGAACCTTTAATCACTCTATTTTTACCCGATACTATATTAGTTTCACCACAAATACTCCCTTTGGTAAAAAACAAGCTTGCATACAAGGAAGGGGTAGTATAATTATATTCGCCTTTTTTATTGATTAAATCGCCAGTGATTGTTTCTTCCAATATATCCATTGTACGACAACCCCCAATTTTATTTTGTCTTGTTTTACTATTTAACGAAGCTTGCATCTTATTATTTTCATCCAACATCTCAATATGATTATAGGAGCTATACCCAATAGTACGAAGAGTTTTAAAGGCCTTATAAAAACTTGTATCTTGTTTAATTCTTTGTAAAATTTCCTTATAATCAAAATGATTTCTTACAATAGCCTCAGTTAAAGTAAATTTTTGGCCATCATCCATAATGGTTGAATCCTGAGCAATACAATTATAGCTTAATGAAATAAGTAGTATAATAAAAAAAGATGAATGTAATTTCATTGAGCGAGGTTATATTGGATTATTTAATTTGAGTCATTTTATAATCCACTCTTACCTTACCTTTTGAAATATCATTGAGTTTTCCTTGTAATATCTTACGTCGTAGCGGTTTTAAGTAATCAATAAAAAGCTTCCCTTCGATATGATCGTATTCGTGCAATATCACCCTTGCAGATATCCCCTTAAAAGTTTCAGTATGAGATACGAAATTTTCATCCATATAACTTAAAGTGACTTCGGCGGGTCTTAATACGTCTTCTCTAATTTTAGGAATACTTAAACAGCCTTCATTGTAAACCCAATCTTCCCCACCAGTAGAAACTATTTGTGCATTAATGAATACTTTTTTAAAACCTGGGGCATCTACATAAGTTTCATCGCCCTCCTCTCTATTGGCAAATATCTGCTCACTGTCCATCACGAATAATCGAATATTTTTATTGATTTGAGGTGCAGCCAAGCCTACCCCATTGCTTTCATACATCGTTTCCCACATATCCTCCAATAGTTTTGACAAATTGGGATATTCGGCAGTGATAGGCTCACTCACCTTTCGTAAAATAGCTGCTCCGTATGCAACAATGGGTAAAATCATATAAAATCAATTATAGTGGGTGCAAAGTTATCAATAAAAGGTGGTTTTAAGAGCGGCTGGATAGATATTCCTGCAAAAGCATGGTAGCCGCAACCCGATCAATCGTTTTTTTATCCCTACGATCATTCTTCTTCATACCCATTTCTACCATCGCGCGAACAGCATTTTTTGAGCTATATCTTTCATCTACTGTAATGACTGGTATGGTTGGGAATTTTTTTTCAAGTGTTTCAATGGCTTTTTTTACCAATGGCGTTGCATGTGTAGGGCTATTATCCAAATTAAGTGGCTCTCCTATCAAAATAAGTTCTACAGGCTCCTTTAAAAAATAATCTGCTAAAAAGGTATATAAATTTTTAGTATCCACCGTCGTTAAAGCGGTGGCAATAATTTGAAGTGGATCAGTCACTGCTAACCCACATCTCTTGCCTCCAAAATCAATACAAATAATTCTAGCCAATGTTTTTATTCGTTAAAGTGGTGAATGGAAAATTTGAATCAATATAGCACCAATGACAAAAATACTAAATACAATGCTAGCAATTCCATTCGCTGTCATAAATGCTAGGTTTACTTTACTTAAATCATGCGGCTTCACAATGCGCTGTTGATAAAATAACATACCCACAAAAACGAAGAGCCCTAGTATATATAAAAAATGGAATCCCCCCACAAAATAGGCAAGTATTACAAAGGAGGCCGAAAATACATGCAATACTCTTGAAATGCGTAATGCCTTTCTTAATCCCCAGTGACTAGGAATGGAATATAAAGATTGTGACTGATCAAAATCGATGTCTTGTAAGGCATAAATAATATCAAACCCACTCACCCAAAATATGACTGAAAACGAAAAAAGCAAAGGCAATAAAGCAAAACTTCCTGTTACCGCTAAGTAAGCACCAATCGGCGCTAAAGACAAACCTACCCCTAACACCAAATGACACAAATAGGTAAATCGTTTGGTATAACTATAAAACAAAATAACAAATAAGGCAACTGGAGATAAATAAAAACAAATAGGATTTATAAAATAAGTAGCTATAATAAAAATAAGAGCATTGATAAAAATAAACAACAGTGCTTTTTCTGCTTTAATAATGCCAGCTGGTATTTCACGAATGGCAGTTCGGGGATTTAATTTATCAAAGTGTCTATCCAAGTATCTATTAAAAGCCATAGCAGTAGATCTTGCTGATACCATACATAGGAGCACTAAAAAAAATTTGAGTAATATATGATCTACAGTGCGGTGTTGCAACCAAATTTCTCTATAACCTAATACAAAACCAATGAGCGCAAAGGGCAATGCAAAAATGGTATGTGAAAACTTGACCAAACTGAAATAATTTTTTACTGTCGACATATGCTATTTATAATTAAATATGATCTTTCACTTTATCGAACCATTTCCCATAAAACAATGGCCGCTGCCACTGAAATGTTTAAAGAATGTTTCATGCCATATTGAGGGATTTCGATTGCACCATCACAAAGCGCTAAAACTTCTTCACTCACCCCCTCCACTTCATTACCAAAAACAAATGCTAAGGAAGTTTCCTTTTTATTGGGTAAAAATGCATCTAACTGATCCAATGACACACTACCATGCGTTTGTTCAATAGCAAATACTTTAAATCCTTTTTGTTTTAATGATTGTACCGCTTCCACTGTTGTTTCATAATAAACCCAATCCACCGATTCAGTAGCCCCTAAAGCTGTTTTATGAATATCACGATGCGGTGGCTGAGGGGTAAAACCACATAAACAAATACCCCCTATTAAAAAAGCGTCGGCAGTCCTAAAAACGCTCCCAACATTATGCATACTACGAATCTGATCCATGACCAATATAATCGGCTTTTTGTGGGCCTCTTTAAAATCGGCTACCGACATTCGGTCTAAGTCCTCCATACTCATTTTACGCATATGCAAAAGTACGCTTTTTATGAAAAATTATGTAGGTTTGTCGTCCATGTCAAAATCAAGTGCAGATACTCCTTTAATGCAACAGCACCGGGCTATAAAACAAAAATACCCGGATGCAATATTGTTGTTTAGAGTGGGTGATTTTTATGAGACATTTGGCTCTGATGCCATTATTGCATCCAAGGTTTTAGGCATTACATTAACCAAACGAAATAATGGCGCTGCCTCTTCGAGTGAATTGGCTGGATTTCCCCATCATAGTTTGGATACTTATTTACATAAATTAGTGAAAGCAGGTCATCGCGTGGCCATATGTGATCAATTGGAAGATCCTAAAAATGTAAAAGGTATTGTAAAAAGAGGGGTTACTGATATGCTTACTCCGGGTATAGCGACCAACGATAAATTATTGGAACATAAAAACAATAATTTCTTAGCTGCCCTTTATGTTGAAAATGATAAAGGGGGTATTGCTTTTTTAGATATTACGACTGGTGAATTTTTAGTTGCCGAAGGCAACACCGATTACTTAGATAAATTATTACAAAGCTTACAACCAGCTGAAATTTTATTTCCTAAAAACTACCAGACCACATTTAAGGAGGTTTTTGGAAACCAATTTTACACTTACGGACTAGACAGCTGGATATTTGATGCACCCTTTGCTACTGAATTACTATTAAAGCAATTTCAAACTCAAAATTTAAAAGGATTTGGGATTGAAGACCAAACACTAGGCATTATTGCAGCAGGTGCTATTTTACATTATTTAAAAGAAACGGAACACCCCCACTTACAACATATTCACAAAATTCAACGAATGGTTCGAAATGAAATTTTGTGGATGGACAAATTTACCATTCGAAATTTAGAACTCATTGGAAATGGCAGCGATCGCAAAGGCTTACTTGAAATAATGGATGCTACCAAAAGCCCCATGGGTGCACGACTTTTAAAAAGATGGTTGGTATTCCCACTACAATCTATAGAACAAATCAATCATCGTTTAAATACCGTTTCTACGTTTATTGAAGATGCCACATTAACGCAACAATTAGGTGATTTAATTGAATCCTGTGGCGACTTAGAAAGATTGGCTAGTAAACTTTCGACACGAAAAATTCAACCGCGCGAGTTTTTACAATTAGGAAAATCAATTACTGCTGTCGTTGAAATAAAAAAAATAATACAGCAAAACGATAATCCTTATTTACAACAAGTAAGCAAGGACCTTTTGACCTGCGAAAACAGTATGACTGCGATTTTTGCTTCATTAAACGAGCAGGCACCAGCAACGGTTGTGAAAGGCGGATTTATAAAGCCTGGCGTTTCATCTACCTTAGATGAACTTAGAAATATATCAAGCGGAGGAAAAGAATATCTAACGCAATTACAAAATAAGGAAGCCGAAACCACTGGTATCTCTTCTCTAAAAATAGGATACAATAATGTGTATGGCTATTATTTAGAAGTGACGCATGTGCATAAAAACAAAGTGCCAAGTGAATGGATACGCAAACAAACCTTAACCACTGCCGAAAGATATATCACTCCTGAATTAAAAATTTACGAAGAAACTATTTTAGGAGCAGAAGATAAAATTTTAACATTGGAAAATGAATTGTACCAACAATTATTAGACCAAGTATTGCTAGAATTAAACGCGATTCAAAAAAATGGACAATTAGTGGGCGTATTGGATTGCTTGCTTTGCTTTGCAGTTATAGCAAAAGAAAATAAGTATTGCAAACCCACTCTTACTAAGGATACCATTTTAAAAATTGAAGCAGGAAGGCATCCAGTCATAGAGAAAAGCTTACCCATCGATCAATCTTATATTCCGAACGATGTTTTTTTAGATCCTGCCACACAACAAATCATTATTTTAACTGGTCCCAATATGAGTGGCAAGAGCGCAGTGTTAAGACAAACTGCACTCATTACTTTAATGGCACATATGGGCTCCTATGTTCCTGCTCAAAGTGCTGACATTCCATTGACCGACAAAATATTTACTCGCGTTGGTGCCAACGATAATTTAAATGCAGGCGAATCTACTTTTATGGTGGAGATGCTTGAGACAGCTAGTATCTTAAATAATATTAGTGAGCGAAGTTTAATTTTATTAGATGAAATTGGCCGAGGCACTTCCACCTATGATGGTATTTCGATTGCTTGGAGTATTGTTGAGTTCTTATACCAATCAAAGCAAAAGCCAAAAACATTGTTTGCGACACATTATCATGAATTGAATGATTTAGAAGCACAATTATCTACAGTGCATAATTTTCATGTGAGTCATAAGGAAGTTGGCAATAAAATTATTTTTTTACGCAAATTAACTAAGGGAGGCAGCACGCATAGTTTTGGTATTCATGTGGCTAAAATGGCCGGTATGCCCACTATTTTAGTAGACCGAGCCAATGCTATTTTAAACGAAATGGAATTAAAAAATAAGGGGAGTCAAAATTTAGCAACGCCTTTGGCGCAAGAACCTAATACTAAATATCAATTATCAATTTTTGATGCGCACACAGAAACTTTTGAATCTATCCGAAAGGAATTAGACGCGATTGACATTAACAACCTAACACCAGTTGAAGCTTTAATGAAATTACAAGCCATTAAAAAGAAACTGAATTAAGCCGCCATTTGCTTTAAGCAATTTTTAATTTTCACTTGCAAATCTGCCGAAGCGGGTACTAAGGGTAAACGAAGTTCATTTTGAAGTAACCCTTGCTCAAACATAAATGCTTTAATACCTGCAGGATTATTTTCGGCATACATGTGTGAATATGCATTTAGCATGCTATCATTTAAGCTTTTCGATTTTGCGAAATCACCTAATAAAGCAGCTTGAATCATATCAGAAAATTGTTTTGGAAATGCATTAGCAGCCACACTGATCACACCATCCATTCCACATGCAATTTGAGCCATCACTAATTCATCATCTCCACTCACTACTAAAAAATCAGATGGACGATCTTTTAAAATGGCAATAGATTGCGCCATTTCTGGACCCGCTTCTTTAATACCAGCAATATTTGGATGCACTGCTAAACGAAGTGTTGTATCTGCCGACATATTACGACCTGTACGACCAGGTACATTGTATAAAATAATGGGCTTAGGAGCAGCATCTGCTAAAGCAATATAATGTTGGTACAATCCCTCTTGTGCAGGTTTATTGTAATAAGGAGTAACACTTAATATTGCAACCACTTTTGTTAAATCAAATTTACTGAATGACTTTATGACTTCTGCCGTATTATTTCCTCCAATACCCACCACCACAGGTACCCTATTATTTATTTTATTGACAGTACAATTAAATACTTCTATTTTTTCTTGCTCACTTAATACCACCGACTCCCCAGTGGTACCCAATGTCACGATGTAGTTTATGCCACCCGCAATTTGAATATCAATGATATTTTCAAGTGCAGCAAAATCAATTGATTTATCTTTTTTAAACGGCGTTACAATTGCAACACCCGTTCCTTTTAAAATTTGTCTTAGCATAGTGAGTAAAGTTAAAATAATATTGTTACGCTTCCTCCCAAAATCCCATTTTACTGTATTTTTCAATTCTGTTTTCAGTCCTCTTTGTAGGATCTATATTTTGTACCGATGCCAACGCTGCTATTATTTTTTCCTTTAAAATTTGGGCAGCCTCAGGGTAACTCCAATGTGCCCCTCCAACAGGTTCAGATACAATTTCATCAATTAGGCCAAAACCTTTCATATCATTCGCAGTTAACTTGAGTTGTTCTGCTGCTAACTCCTTTTTATCCCAGCTGCGCCATAATATGGAACTACAACTTTCAGGAGAAATCACGGTATACCAGGTATTTTCCATCATGAGGGTTTTATCTCCCACACCAATACCCAAGGCACCACCGCTGGCCCCTTCGCCTATGATACAGATGATAATGGGCACTTTTAAACGAATCATCTCATATATATTCCTAGCAATGGCTTCTCCTTGGCCTCTTTCCTCTGCTTCAAGGCCTGGAAATGCCCCAGGAGTATCAATTAGACATACTACGGGTTTATTGAACTTTTCGGCCAATTTCATGAGTCTAAGGGCTTTTCGGTAGCCTTCAGGATTGGCCATCCCAAAATTGCGTAATTGACGCGCTTTGGTATTGCTTCCTTTTTGCTGCCCAATCATCATGACCGTTTGACCCCCTAATTCAGCGAATCCACCTACCATCGCTTTATCATCTTTTACATTACGATCACCATGTAATTCAATAAACTTATCACACATTAAATGAATGTATTTAAGTGTATAAGGTCGATCAGGATGACGACTAAGTTGAACCCTTTGCCAAGGTGAAAGGCTTTCTGTGATTGCTTTTCGCTTATCTAGTATAGATTTTTCTAATTGAACTATTGTCGCCGTTAAATCAATTTTAGGATTTTTATCGGCTAACTTTTTTGTCGCATCTATTTGCTCGTATAAATCTTTAATGGGCTGTTCAAAATCTAAAAACTGTCTATTTGGGTATTCTGGCATAAGGTTAAATTGGGATGTAAAAATAATAAAGGTTTTTTAATAAAAGATTTGTTTAAAAAAGCAGTTTCCCCTTATCTTTGCAGCCCTTATTAGTGGATTTATCCACGAAGCAAGGATCGGTAGTTCAGTTGGTTAGAATGCCGCCCTGTCACGGCGGAGGTCGCGGGTTCGAGTCCCGTCCGGTCCGCTTTAAAACAAATAACCCATTGATTTTCAATGGGTTATTTTATGCCTGTAGCAGAAAGTGTAGCAAACGGGTTGTTTCTAACAATTTTTTTATCATTAATCATAGATACCG
>CAIJXU010000033.1 GCA_903824725.1 uncultured Bacteroidota bacterium
AGTTTGGATGAATTTGCTCGGGATATTAGGGCGATTTTGGATGCCAAGCTTAAGAACCTGTAAAAACAAAAACCGACCCAATTGGGTCGGTTTTTTATTATTTTCTAAAACAAGTATTATTTTAGAAAATAACACATTGTAAAGCCTAAGGAAGTAGTTTCGGATGGATTTCTGACATAAATAACTGCATTCCAATTGGTTAGAAATAAATTGAATATTCCAATTTTGAGGATAAAACAGTGTTTGATTAATAAGAAGTACTTGACACTTTTATTTTTTTGGGCTAGCTTATATTTTAGTGATCTCTATAAAGTTATTATCAATTCAAATTTTAATATTATAAAATTTATTGGGTATTATAAATCATCTATATTTACAGCCTTCTATGTTTAAAAAAACCATACTATTTCTATTGATTTGCATATTAACAGTGCAAATTTTACCCGTTCAATGGCTAACCATGCTTGTAGATGGAGAAATTTCAATAGAATTGGTTGCCTTGAGTGAATCTGAAGATGATGCTTCCACAGGTGAAGATGAAACATCTAAAAACAAAAAAGTTAAAATATTTGAATGCGACTTTGTTTTATTGAATACAAATGAAGAATCAAAAAATCAATTGAAATGCACTCGCAAAATTGATGCTAGCTCTAGCAGTCATTGCAGAGAAGTGCTTTGTCCTCCACCCAATTTTATTTAGCACAACTTTTCCTATTACTTACATGATCTAATTGTGATCACAACTAGGCCTGTAAAATTCTTTGCTAAATAAAATACAACATTCATGAGCGCTTTAACAGTTACTGATAATTGTTTTGATATACAAAAAACAATTCACGATTTAAAACACTATTTACCAAGTCAGACTCCTTTAAAAGATTTTGTCCATCACAACTCCTTGCATGCATTCCAGGATAATGACTTTTATACTGGTATTTTTAAAGCCAGAGACGCCTTTGGGTATAATGTCACCTTGAATTTAAATGAATTCAGGGACTTGTATAAAAACGGGAGAATTAATAAACAGGTATTAGAACGAATAATAGGTGAAAAAAAAGGGCTTGACAAAGTTAATTACTACTATCAAAAAATTAACAATGCATCATTTGAACCAATTAATAAATCAAAAATTGGTCATTTAAGAAAAAGGTGGAAGGCGGACTATAAAATCGATATTGATAACAAAGTACAACCTATTTTATTTAGAATTGTTTGCTCTTATTTAGATCAAGGAATTTCCATTGACGCATTTCCATATAACCAAAATGGACTTTTTTCTTCTTTAAAAGAATTTGAACAAAAAAGCTTTAGCAGTTTTTTTAAATCAAACAGAGTAATCAAATTTTTGAATGAAAATAATACAAATATTGATCAGCTTTTAAAGTTGTTAGTTGGTAATGAGCAATATTATAATCACTATATTTTTGACTAGCAATTTTCACACCGTGGTTGGTCTGGAATGGTTGCCACGCTTGAAACAAGTAATGATTCGCTTTTAGACAAACGCAAAATATCTTTAATTGATTTTATTAAAATAGAATTATTGTTAGAAATTGATGCGTTAGATCAAAAATTTGGATATAATTGGGAGCCATTATCTACAAATCTTCCAACTATTAATGGGTCTAAAATTTTTGAAAAGTTCGAGCCAACTGAATATGACGAATTATTAATGATATGGCAGGATGCATTTGAATGGAGTTATTATGACAATGTTTTATTTGCATTAAAGTTTAATTATACGCCATACGTCGAAAACAAAACTAAAAATACATTTCAGGCTGTATTTTGTATTGATGAACGTGAGTGTTCATTAAGGAGGCATATAGAAAGTTGTGATAGAAAAGCTGAAACATTTGGTGCGCCAGGATTTTTTGGTGTTGAGTTTTATTTTCAACCTGAAAATGGGAAGTTTTATGAAAAACTTTGCCCAGCACCAGTTACTCCAAAGTATTTAATTAAGGAAACTGAAAATTCAACAGAAAGGCAACATTCTTTACTTTATCATAAAGTTGCAAATACTTATTTAGGGGGTCTATTTTTTAATTTAACAGCGGGAATTTATTCTATTTTTGAATTAGCTGGTAATTTATTCAAGCCTAAAATGACGCCAGCTATTTCAAATGCATTTCTACATGTTGGAGTTGACTCTAAATTAACTATTGAACATACAGGACAATTTGATAGTGAAAAAAAATTACAAATTGGTTTTACCGTTTCGGAAATGACTGATAGAGTTAAAGGCCAGCTTCTTAATATGGGTCTTATTAATAATTTTGCTCACATTGTTTATATTGTTGCACATGGCTCTAGTAGTGCAAATAATCCTCATCATGGAGCACATGATTGCGGGGCATGTAGTGGAAGGCCAGGCTCGGTAAATTCGCGCGTTTTTTCACATATGGCAAATCACCCTAAAGTTAGATTAGCACTGCAATCACATGGGATTGTCATCCCTGCGACTACCCAATTTGTTGGAGCTTTACACGACACTGCTGCCGACCAAATAACATTTTTTGACCTTGATAAGCTAACTCAAATAAATGGCGAATTGCATAAATTAAATTCAGAAAATTTTGAAAAGGCTTTAGATTTAAACGCCAAAGAAAGATCAAGAAGATTCGCGTCAATTAATACAAAGGGGTCATTAAAAGATGTTAGAACAGCTATTCAAAAAAGATCTGTATCTCTATTTGAACCAAGGCCTGAATTAGGTCATGGCTCAAATGCACTTTGTATCATAGGGCGAAGAGCATTAAGCAAGCAAGTATTTCTTGACCGTAGAGCATTTTTGAACTCATATGATTATCGAATTGATCCTGATGGAGCATTACTTAAAAATGTAATTGCACCCATAGGTCCAGTTTGTGGCGGTATTAATTTAGAATATTATTTTTCAAGAATAGATAATTTTAAATTAGGAGCGGGTACAAAATTACCACACAATGTTATGGGCCTAATTGGCGTGGCAAACAGTAGTGATGGGGATTTAAGACCAGGCCTGCCATTGCAAATGATTGAAGTGCACGATCCAATCCGATTGTTAGTTATAGTTGAACAAGATCCAGGAATTGTACATAAAGTGCTAGAGGAGAATGCAGCTATTAAGGATTGGTATATTAAAAATTGGATTCACTTAATGGTGATCAATCCACATGATTCATTATTGTATCGATATGAAGCGGGTGAATTTAAGGTTTATGAAACCAGCGCAGATAAAATTCTACGCGTCAATGATTTCGAAGAATTATTTGAAAGCGCTAATGAAATGAGTGAATTTACTATCCAAAATGCCACTAAGGAAAATTTACCTGTATACCTACTAAACTAATTATCATATGCATTTGCAAGATTTACTTATTTACTTTTTCTTCATCCCGTTATTGGGATATATTTTTAGTGTATTAATATCAAAAAAACGTGAATCCGCACTGGCCCTTACAGCTATTATTACCAGTGGGGTTCAATTATTTGGAACTATTGTATTTGGTGCTTTTTGGATTTCAAATGGGCAAATTACTTTAGACATAAAACAAATTACAATTTTAAAAACACCCGATTTTGATTTTTATATTGCTTTTATTTTTGACCAAAATTCATTCATATACTTATTGGTTGGCTCCGTGTTAACTTTATTGGTTTCAGTTTTTAGTAAGTATTATATACATCGAGAACAAGGCTTTAAAAAATATTTCAATAATGTCCAATTGTTTTTTGTAGGTTATTCGGTGGTGGTCATTGCTGGCAATTTTGAAACTTTATTTTTAGGTTGGGAGCTTATTGGGATAACATCATTTTTACTAATCTCATTTTACAATAACAGGTATTTGCCAGTAAAAAATGCCATGAAAGTAGTTTCATTATATCGGCTAGGTGATGTGTTTTTAATTTTATCTATGTGGTTAAGTCATCATTTATGGCATGGTAATATTTCATTTTACGCTATTAAAAACAATCCAGCTAAAGCATTGATGCTAATTAATGAGCATCCTGCTCTTTCAATTTCAATTGCACTTTGTATTTTTATAGGAGCTTCTGTAAAATCGGCAATGTATCCTTTTTCATCCTGGGTAGCTCGAGCTATGGAAGGCCCTTCTAGTTCAAGTGCCATTTTTTATGGCTCACTTTCCATTCACTTAGGCGTGTTTTTATTATTGAGAACCTATGATTTTTGGAGTCAAATTGAATATCTAAACTGTTTAATTATTGCAATTGGACTTTTAACAAGTTTTATTTGTAATACAATTGCAAGAGCCCAATCAACGGTCAAAACTCAAATCGCATATGCTTCTATAACTCAAATTGGGCTTATTTTTATTGAAATTGGATTTGGGTTTAACACATTTGCATTAATACATTTTATGGGAAATGCATTTTTGAGAACCTACCAAATTTTAGTATCTCCTTCTGTGATGAACTATCTGATACATAATCAACTATTTGCAGCGCCAAGGCCTGTAAGTAAGTTAAAAAATGCTTTTGCTACTACATTACATATGTGGTCTATCAAGGAATTTGATATGGACACTACGCTGTTTAAGTACTTGTGGCAACCATTCAAGCAAATTGGCGTTTATTTAAATTTTCTAAATACACCTTGGCTATTTGTATTCAATATTAGTCTTCTAGTACTAGGAATCTATTTAGACATAAATACATTTAGTACACATCAACTACTTTTAGATGTTTTTGTATACCTATTCGCAACTATTGCTTTGATATTATTGCTTATTTCATTTAACGAAAGGTTGTCAAGTAAACAAGCCTGGGTTAATGTTTTCTTAGGGCACTTGTTTATAATGATGAGTATATCCATCAATAGCCATATAGAATTGAGGTATTTATTGCTTTACTTACTTTCAATATGCTTTTTTGGATTCCTGGGTTTATTTGCCATTTCTAAATTGCAATCACTTACCAATAAAATAAGTTTAGATACTTATCATGGCAGCGGAAAAGAACATCCTAAACTTTCAATGCTATTCCTTATTGCTTGTATTGGTTTAATAGGATTTCCTATATCTCCACTTTACATTGGGATTGATCTTTTTCTCACTTACATTGAAAAACATCAATATTTTATTATGGGACTAGTTGCCTTAAGTTTAATATTTATTGAACTTTCATTATTGCGAATTTACACAAGGTTGTTTTGTGGAATTCCGGACATTGTTAATGAACCAACCGCTTTTAAATCTTCATAAAAAGACAATCAAAAAATATATAATTCAAAATAACTGTATGAAAAACAAAGAAAAAGAACTAACATTTAAATTTATTAAAGAAGATCTACCATCAGGCTTGGTTGTATTTTTAGTTGCATTGCCATTATGTTTAGGCATTGCACTTGCTTCGGGAGCACCCTTGTTCTCTGGCATTATAGCTGGTATTGTAGGGGGTATCGTTGTGGCATTAGCAAGTGGCTCAAATGTGAGTGTAACTGGGCCTGCTGCAGGACTTACTGTTATTGTATTAAACGGTATTGCTGAGTTAGGAAATTATAATACCTTTTTATTAGCAGTAGTTTTAGCGGGGGGCATTCAAATAGTATTAGGCTTTCTTAAAGCTGGTGTTATTGGCTACTATTTCCCTTCTAGTGTCATTAAGGGAATGCTAGCAGCTATAGGTATTATTTTGATTTTGAAACAAGCACCTGTAGCTATTGGCTATGTTAAAAATATGCCAACACCATATCATTTAACATCAATCATTATTGCAAGTGTTTCCATTTTAATCATTTTAATTTGGGATTTGCCGATGATAAAAAATAATAAAATTGCAAAATGGATACCTGGTGCATTAATTGCTGTATTTGTGGGGACTGCTATTAATGAATTCATGCAAGTATACAATCCTGTCTTAAAATTAAGTGATACTCAATTGGTAAAATTGCCAGTTGCTAACTCGTTGAATGATTTCGCACAACAGTTTACCTTTCCTGATTTTAAAGGTTTCTTAATTCCTAAAGTGTATATACTTGCTATTACCATTGCGATTATAGCAAGTTTAGAAAGTTTATTAAGTACAGAGGCTGGAGATAAACTTGACCCACATAAAAGAATTACCCCTACTAATAGAGAATTAAAGGCTCAAGGACTTGGTAATATGATTTCTGGGTTGATTGGCGGCTTGCCAGTTACTGCAGTGATTGTTCGTACTTCTGCAAATGTAAATGCTGGCTCAAGAACAAAATTGTCAGCTATTTTTCATGGGGTTTTATTATTAGTTAGCGTTATTCTGTTGGCTTCTATATTAAACAAAATTCCGCTTGCATGTTTAGCTGCAGTATTATTAGTTGTGGGTTATAAATTAGCAAAAGTTTCATTATTTAAGCAAATGTATAAACTAGGATGGGAGCAGTTTGTTCCATTTATTGTTACCATTGTAGCCATACAGTTTACGGATTTATTAAAAGGGATTGCATTGGGTATGCTAGTAGCCATATTCTATATCTTAAGAGCAAACTATCGTAGAGATTATGTAATACATCATGATAAACAAAACAAAGGCGGGTTGATTACAATTAGTTTAACTGAACATGTAACATTTTTAAATAAAGGAAGTTTGGCTTTAAAATTATCACAAATAGAAGAAGGTACAAATGTGGTGATTGATGGCGGTAATGCACATTATATTGATTTAGATATTCTTGAAATAATTTACAACTTCAATTCTAATGCTGAAGAAAGAAAGATAAAGGTTACACTTTTAAATGTACCAGCTTTTGCAGGCACTTTTGGGCATTAGGTAGAAACTAAAAGTTATTATAGCTCGTAATAAATTTATTCAAGAAGAGTAGATGGTTTTAAAGAATTGGCTATCAATACTTCACATTAAAAAAGCCTCTCATTTGCATGAGAGGCTTTGTAGCCACCTTAGGAGCTAGTTTGGATGAATTTGCTGGGGATGTTAGGGCGATTTTGGATGCCAAGCTTAAGAACCTGTAAAAACAAAAACCGACCCAATTGGGTCGGTTTTTTATTATTTTCTAAAACAATTATTATTTTAGAAAATAACACTTTGTAGCCACCTTAGGAGCTAGTTTGGATGAATTTGCTGGGGATATAACAGCTATTATGGAGTTAAGAATCAATAAAAAGCTATAAGTTGCCAATGATATTGAAGTTAGCTAGGATATCAGGATTCATAACCCTGAGGTCCCGGGTTCAAATCCCGGTCTCGCTAAAAAGCCAACTGAACACGAAGCGTTTAGTTGAAAGGCTTTGGGTAAATCGAACTGTTGTGGAATGATAAAACTCAGTTTTGACAATCCTGTTTTTCATTACCTTTGTGGCGATTTGAAATACACCTTAGTCATATTATTATTTACAGCACTCATTGCTCAGACCTTTTCTAGGTCATTGGCAATGGCCGACTATATGGTCAATTTAGAAGCGTACAAGAAGTCATGTATCAATAAGGCTAGGCCAAAACTTAACTGTAATGGTAAGTGCCAGATGCTTAAAAAAATGAAGACTCAACAAGGAGAGACCGAGACGAATGCGCCAGCTCCTAAATTCAATCAATTAGAAGTGGTTTTATCTTCTAAATCATTTTTTCCTTCTATTCAATTTGTATCTACTACAAATAGTTCTACTTATTTTACCTATAATGATGATTTCTCATCCAATTACTTAGGGGCAATTTTCCATCCGCCGGGCGCATAATTGAATCATATTAGAATTCAATTTATTTATCACTGAAATATTTTCTAATGCAACAGCATTTTCAGAATGATGCTGAACGTAAGTCTGTAACCAAACAAATGTATAGGCTTAGTACAGTATTATTAATAATAGTAATAAGCACTATGGGTGTATTGATGTATTTATTTTTTAAAAATTAAACAAAACCATGAAAAAATATATTTTTCCTTTGTTAATGTTATTGACTTTTTCGATAAATCTTTATAGTCAAAAAAC